>CBHYLN010000125.1:0-15997 GCA_966128725.1 uncultured bacterium
TTCCCCCCTCCCCGCCCAATACTGCCCGCTCAATACTCCCGCCAACGTCGGCCATTGATCGTTGCCGCCAATCGATTATCGCCAACGGTTCAGCACGGCACGCGCGCCAATCCGGCTCCGTATCTTCCGGCATGTCGTACCAGGAACATGCTCCCGCACCAGACCTGGCTCCGTTCGTGGAGTGTTACTGGACCACCGCCAGCCCGGTGGCCCGGTCGGTGAAACGTGTGATGCCCGATGGCTGTGCCGACATCATCGTGCGCATCGATGAAGCGCACGGGGCCGGCCCGATTGGCGCGGAGGCGGTTGGCACGATGCGCCAGGCCAGCGTGGTGAGCAGCGAGCCCGGCGTGGAGTTCGTGGCCGTGCGTTTCAATCCCGGCGCGGCCGGGCTGTTTCTGGCAACGCCGCTTGGCGCGCTTACCGACCACACGGTTCCGCTGGAGGACCTTTGGCACGGCGACGCGGCGATGCTCGCCGAACGCCTGGCCGCCTGCCCCGATACGGCGGCGCGCATCGAGATGCTGAACGCGACGTTGGCGGAACGTTTTGCCGACCATCACTGGTACCGGATGGTTGCCGCGGCAGCACGGCGTATCACCTGTTCGCGGGCGCCCCGACAGGTGAGCAGCCTGGCCGCGGAGATCGGCACCACGACGCGCACGCTGGAGCGTGCGTTTGGCGCGATGGTGGGCATGCCGCCCCGGATGTTCGCGCGGGTTGCGCGGTTGCGCCGGGCAGTGAATCTGTTGCATCGCCAGGCGACGGCATCCCCGGCCGGGATGGACTGGCCGGACATCGTGCACGCTGCCGGGTATTACGACCAGGCGCATCTGGCGCACGAGTTCGCCGAGCTGGCGGGCGTAACGCCAACACAGTATCTGCGCGAGATTGTCGCAACGGTACAATCGCCGCACACGCCCGGGATGTAGTTTCGCGCCGCTGACATTCCGATAATCAACGATGAAGGTTATGACCTACAAGAAGCTGACTCCGAATCTGGTGGTGCACGATGTGAACGCCGCCGTTGAATTCTACACGTCGGTGCTGGCGTTCCAGAAGGTGGCGTCGGTGCCGGAGACGGGCACGTTGAACTGGGCGATGCTGCAGGCCGGCGATGTAACGATCATGCTGCAGGCGCTGGCCAGCATGCACGGCGACGAGGGGCTGCCGTGGTTCACACTGCCAACCGGCAACGACGGCGCCCTGCTGTACATCGATGTAAGCGATGTGCGGGCGTTGCGCGCCTCGGTTGAGGGGCACGCCGAGGTGGTGAAGGATCTGCACGGAACGTTCTACGGCACCACCGAGTTCGCGATCCGCGATCCGTTCGGTTACGTGCTCAGTTTTGCGCAGGACGAGCCGAAGGAAGCGTAAGGTTGGGGATGCGAAGCGGTGTGCGGCTGTGCCATCGCCGTGTATCGCAACGCATGGTTAACTCACCGAGTTGCATCGTTCGTCCGGAGTTGTACTCCGGACGTGGCAACAGGACCCTCAGCGAGGGCCGGAGAATTGAAAATTAGAAATGGAAAATTAGAAATTCGGGATGTGGGATGCGGCACAACGCATCACCTGTCACTCATAACACACCCTGTATATCCGGTTATACACGCTTGGTGTCATCGCATGCCTCACTCCTCGCGTTGCGCATGTCAGTGGCGCACCACAAACGGCGCGGTTGTTTGCGTGCCGCTGCATGCCAGGCGTACGCGGTAGGAGCCGGATGGCAATTCATCACAATCGATGGCCGCGCTGTTAGCCCCCGGCTGCACTACCCCGCTTGCAAGGCGCAGCACGACGCCGCCGCGCGTATCAATCACATCCACAACCGCCCGCACTGGCGCGCCGCCGTTGATGGTGTACTCCACCATGGCAGCGCCGGAAGCAATGTTCGGTATCACACGCAGTGTCGTCGCGCCGGGGGCATCGGCGGGGCGCATCCGCACGCCCGCGACAACGGCGCGTTCCAGCACGTAGAGCCCGTCGTCGGTTCCCATCCACACATCACCATCACGATCGAACGCAAAGGCGTTGACGTTCGCCGCCGGCAGCGGCGAGGAGAACCCGTCGAACACGGTATTGCGATTGCCAACCAGATGCTCCACGCCGCTTGAATCCAATTCGAACGGAATGTTCCCGCGCCCGCACCACAGGTCCCCGCGCCGGTCCACCGCGATTGCCCAGAAAGCGCCGGCACGCAGCGGGCTGTTTCCGGGGTCCATCTGTTGCCACGTTGCGCCGTCGAACCTGAGAATGCCGCGTGTGTTGGTGGCCACGTACGGCTGGCCGGATGCGTCCACCGCCACGGCCCTGATCTGCGTGAAATCGGCGGCGGTTTTGTCCAGCGCCCACGATTGCCAGGCATATTGCTCAACATCCAGGCGCGCTATCTTGTTCTGGCCGATGGTCACCCAGACGTGTCCGTTGCTGTCCACCGCCATCCTGCCCGGCGCGCCGGCGGGAACAGCCGTAGTGCCGAAGCCATACTGTGTCCATGCCGTGCCGTTGAAAGAGATGAGCGAACGATCGGCCAACAGGAACCAGCACAGCCCATGCCGGTCAACGGCCAGATCGAGAACACCCGCCGTCGGCAGCGGCGAGATTGCCGGTGTGTAGGTCTTCCAGGTTGTGCCTTCCAGACGCGCCACCCCGGCCGACGTCAGGAACCAGACAGTGCCGTTGGGCGCAACGGCCACCCTCCCCACGGAATTGGCTGGCAGCCCGGAGTTGGCCGTGCTGTACGTCTTCCAGCTCCCATCCAGGAAGCGGGTTGCTCCGGCCGAGCTGGCTGCCCATACCGAGCCGTCGGGCGCGGCGGCAACATCGTTGATAGTGTTGGCGGGCAGATCATCAAGCGTTGTCGGCAGGTCGGCCCAGGCATTCCCATCGAAGTACGCGATGCCGTTCCACGTAGCCACGCTCAGTTCGCCGCGATTTCCGGCCAGGCCGATTGCCGCGGATTGCATTCCGGCAGCCAGCGCCTCCGGCGCACCGCGCAGGCGTTGCCAGGCCGTTCCATAGAACTTCTCAATCGAGGTCTGCGTCAGCGCCCACACCGCGCCCAGGGAATCCTGGAACACCTTCCAGACGCGTTTGTCGCTCAACGCGCCCGGCCCTTGCCCGTACAGCGTGCAGGTTGTACCGTCGTACCGAGCCACACCAGCGTTGGTGGCAATCCACAATCCACCGGAACGCGCCGCCGCGCACGAGATCCACGAGCCCGTTGGCACACCGCAGGGACGCAGGTCCAGCTCGGCCCATCCGGTATCGTCGTGGCGGTACAGATGGTGCCCGCGCGAAACGGCCCACACAGTGCCATCGCGCCCACATGTCAGTTGGTCCACGTACTCGTGCATCAGGCCCGCCGGAATCGGAACCGGCGCCAACGAATCCCCCACCAGATGCCGCACGTCGCCGGCGCGGTCGCCCGCGACCCACACCGAACCATCGCCTGCCACCGCAAGCGACTTCACGATGAATCCCGGCGCGCTCCATGCCTGGAAGGTGCTGCCGTCGAACCGTTGCAGCGCGCTGCGCGACGTGCCACGCCCGGACCCCACGGCCAACCACAGGGCGCCGCCGCTGTCGAGCTCCACATCGTTCACAACATTATCCACAAGGCCGGCATTGGCCTCGTTGTATACCGTACGGGCGCGGCTGGCCTTGTCCACGCGGACAAGCCCGGCGCTGGTCGCAACCCAGATAAAGGGTCCGGCATCGGCAACATCGTACGCCAGCCCGGTGTAGGTATAACAGCGCCAATGTTCGCTTTGGGCGGATGCAACCGTGCACATGGCACAGATGAGGAACACGGGAAGCAGAAGACGTTTCATGTGATGAAGCCAATGAGTTGAACCATTCCGAGCCGTCCGGCGCCGGTCGCGCTCGCCACGGTGCCAACATCGCATGGCAACGACAAGGGTTCACTACGCATTTATTACGCACGAACGTGAACGAACATCACGGAACGGCGAAGGTGGCGATGCAACATGCGGCGGGGTAAGCGGCGATGACACAACCACACAGCGTTTCGCATGCATAACCCGACGAGTTAATCATTCGACGCGATAATCGGCAATGCACAGCCGCGCAACGCCCCGCATGCATAACTCACAGAGTTCACCATGCGACGCGGTAAACGGCGATGACACAACCACACAGCGTTTCGCATGCATAACCTGACGAGTTAATCATTCGACGCGGTAAGCGGCGATGATGCAGCCGCGCAACGATCACAGCCTGTATATCCGGATATACAGCATCGTTCGTCCGGAGATGTACTCCGGACGTGGCAACGAGACCGCCGTCGAGGGTCGGGAGTACAATTCCCGACCTGCAAGGGGCCAAAGGAAGAACGGTACGCACCTACGGCGCTATGGTACATATGCCTGGGTGAATGCTACAGACGGGTGGCGCCTACGGCGCCCTGCCACGCCGGATTCAAGCGGCGAGACACGTCACCCGCAGGGTAGCAATCCGCACAAACCATTTGATGCGGTGAACGGCAATGCACTGCCACACAACGCCCCGCATGCATAACCCGACGAGTTAATCATGCGACGCGGTAAACGGCGATGATGCAGCCGCGCAACGATCACAGCCTGTATATCTGGATATACAGGCATGGCGTCTTCGCATGCCCCAACAGGGCATCGGAACATAGCCCGGGGCAACGCCCCGGGGATACAGACCCCATCGATCGGCCAACCCCAACGGGGTTACGGAACCACGGATGGATGTGCAGGTAGACCCGATCCACCGACATCGGACATGAAATGTCCGACGTCGCGCCGCCGGGACCATGGCAATGGATGGTTGTAGATCGTATGTAGCGCCGCAGCGGTGGGGATGTGCGAGGTTGGGGGTGTGATGCGCACTGAATTACTCTGGAGCATGTATTGCCATGAACACGGAACGGCCACCCGACACGGATGCTGCCTGGCGCCTCTTCTGGGCGAAGACCGATCGCGAGGGGGAACGCGGCCCTGAGTGGACGCGCCCGCTCTGGGCGCACCTGATCGACGTGGCGAACACGGCGGAGCTGACGTGGGAGCGCGTGCTCCCCCCCGGGACGCGCACGCGGCTGGCGGCGGCGGTGGGCCTGAGCGAGGAGGATGCCGGCCGCTGGTTCTCGTTGATGATCGGCATGCATGACATCGGCAAGGCGATCCCCTCCTTCCAGGCGATGCACGCGCCGTCGCGCGCGCGGCTGGCGGCGGCGGGCATCACGTTCCGCAGCGGAGAATACGCCGTCGAGGAGCGGCTGCACCACGGCCACGCGTCGATACCGGTAATGATCGACTGGCTGCGCCGCCACGCGCCGGAGCGTGCCTGGCAGGACGATACGATCGAAGGGATCGCCGCGACCGTCGGATTCCATCACGGCAAGCTTGCCACGCGCGACTGTTGGCTGCCCGACGGACGCTTCCGCATCAACGCCGGCACGAAGGACTGGGAGGCGCCGCGCTTCGCGCTGCTCGACGCCGTGGTCGAGGCATGGGGCGCGCCGATGCCCGCGGCGATCGCGGGCCGCAGGATGCAATGGCCCTCGTGGCTGATGGAGCTTGCCGGGTGGTGTACGATGGCCGACTGGCTCGGCTCGATGGCCCGGGAGTATCCGGACGTGGCGCACGCCGACGACATGCGCGCGTACGTTGCGGCAAGCCGTGCCGGGGCGAAGAGCGCGCTGATCGCGGCCGGGTTCGGCGCGCGCGCCGCGCTGCGCCCACGCTCGTTCGGGGAGCTGTTCGCCGACAACAAGGGCAACCCGCGCACACCGCGCGAGCTGCAGAGCGTGATGATCGAGGCGATCCCGTCCGGCGCCGGGCACGCCCCCACGCTCACGATCGCGGAGGCATCCACCGGCGAGGGGAAGACCGAGGCGGCGCTGGTGCTGACGCTGCGGCAACAGGCCGACGGCGGGCCTGGCTTCTACACCGGCATGCCCTCACAAGCAACGAGCAACGGATTGTTCGGACGCGTGGAGCGATTCCTCGAACGCGCACACGACCCGACGGCCGGCGGCGCCAACCTGTTGCTGGTGCATGGATCGAGTACGCTGGACCCCGCGCAGGAACGGCTGCGCCTGCGCTTCCTTGATCCGCGCCATGCGATGGAACAGCTGTTCGACGGCGAGGGCCTGACTGCCTCGGACCGCGCGCGCGTGGAGACGGCAGGATGGTTCATGCCGAAGAAGCGGAGCCTGCTGGCGCCGTACGGCGTGGGGACGGTGGACCAGGCATTGCTGGGAGTGCTCTACGCGAAGCACTTCTTCCTGCGACACATCGGCCTGGCCGGAAAGACCGTGATCTTCGACGAGGTGCACGCCTACGACACGTACATGAACGCGCTCTTCCGACGGCTGCTCTGCTGGCTGCGTTCCAACGGGGCGCACGTGATAGTGCTCTCGGCAACGCTGCCGGGCGCCACACGGCGCGGGATGATCGAGGCGTGGACCGGGCGCCCGTGCATCGACACGGATATCCCGGTCACGCCGGAACCGGACGCCGCCGCCTCCCCCTCACCACATCCTCCGTACCCGATCGTCTGGCATGTGCACTCCGGGGCCGACGGCGTCGACATCGTGCATGGGCATCGCTTCGCCGCCACGCTGCATCAGCGAGCGACGCTGTGCGAGACGTCCGCCGCCCCGGACGACGTGGTGCAGTCGGTGATCGGCGCGCTGCGGGCAGGAGCGGCAGTCGCGGTGATCGTGAACACCGTGGCGCGAGCGCAGGAGTTGTTCCGAGCGGTGAGCATGGCTCTGGAAACGGAGACCGCGCGGCCGGAGGCGTACCTGTTCCATGCGCGGTTCCCGTACGAGCTGCGCCGCAACGTGGAGGCGGCGGTGATGGAACGATTCGGCGAGCGGCGCCAGCCGGGCGTCCCCGCCCTGCTGGTCGCCACACAGGTGGCCGAGCAGAGCCTCGACATCGACGTGGACGTGATGTTCAGCGACCTGGCGCCGATCGACCTGCTGTTGCAGCGCGCGGGGCGGCTGCACCGCCATCGGGATCATCATGCGGGGCAACGTCCTGCGGGCTTCGCCGACCCGATCCTCCACGTGATGGTACCGGGGACGACGGTCGACACGCCGGCGAGGGCCGACGCGCTGCCGAACTTCGACGCGATCAGCGGCGGCGGCAAGGTGTACGACACAGCCCGCATGATGCGCACGTGGTGGGCGTTGCGCGGGCGCACGGGATGGAACCTGCCGGACGATTATCGCGGACTGATCGAAAGCGTCTACGCCGACGGCATCATGCCCGCGCCCGAGGCGCTTCCGGCCACCGCGCGCGCGCGGTGGCCGGCCGCGGAACCGGAGATGAGCAAGCGGTACGCCCTCGAGGAGGACGAGGCGAAGCGCCGCGCAATCCCCGCTCCCCAGAAGTTGCGCGACATGGTGCTCGCCGAAAAGCGCGCGCTGAATGAGCAGGACGACGCCCCGATCGAGACGCACCCCGCGTATCTGGCGCTTACGCGCCTGGGCGGCCCCTCCTTCGATGTGGTCTGCCTGCACATCGACACGGCCGGACGGCTGTGGCTCGACCCCGGCCATCGCGAACCGCTCCCCTCTCGTGCGCCGCTGAGCGACGCGGCAACCCGCCGCCTGATGGAGTGCACCGTGAAGCTGTCCGGTGAGCATCTGATTCCCGCGGTGAAGGCAGCCCGAACGCAGGCGGAGGCGGACGGGCGATGGCACGCGCTGGTGGCCGACAACGCCGCGCTCGCGCGGCACGACGTGATGATGTTTCGCGACCGTCACTGGCATTCGAACGACGGCTCGCATCATTTCTTATACGATACGATCTATGGAATCATTCGACCGACGAGGAAGGATCGGGAGGTGGTCTGATGCCCTCCTTTGACCTTCGCGACGAACCGTGGATTCCGGTGGCGTTCCTCGACGGGACGGCCGGCACGGTTGGGCTGCGCGACGCGCTTCGGCGCGCGCACGAGATCCGGGAGATCACGCTCGACAACCCGATGGAGCTGGCCGGCCTGTACCGGCTGCTGCTGGCGTTGGCGGTACGGATATTCCCGAGGACGGAGGATATCGACGACTGGTTCGCGACCTGGGAGGCCGGGTGGTTCGATGCCGCGCCGATTGCGGAATACTTCGACCGCTGGGCTGATCGGTTCGATCTGTTCGGCGCCGAACGGCCCTTCTACCAGGTCCGCACGAACATGGGGAACGGTCTGTTGCCGGTGACGTTGCTCCGCATGGACGAGGGCGGGAACACGAACGCGCTCTTCAGCCATGCCGATCTGAAGGAACAGGCGACGATGACGCCGGCCGAGGCCGCACGTGGGTTGATCGCCAGCCAGCACGCGGCCATCGGCGGCCTGCTCAGCAACCCATACAAGACCGGCAACCGGAACTCGCCGGCGGTGGGCGGTGCCATCTTCTGGCTGCATGGCCGCTCGTTGTTCCAGGCGCTGCTGTTGAACGCGCCGCCAAGCAGCGACGCCCGCATGAACGGTGCCGCACCCAACGACGCACCGGCGTGGGAGGTCGATGAACCGAAGGCCGCCGGAAGCCGCCCGCATGTCGGGTTCCTGGACTACCTCACGTTTCAACATCGGCGCATCACGCTGCTGCCCACCGATCAGGAGGATGCGACCGTGGTGGCCGGCATTTACCGCACCGGCGGCGAGGCCGAGGAGGTGATGCCGTTGGACGACCCGCACATGGCGATCATCAACGACGAAAAGCTCGGGCCTAGGCGCTACAACGTTGTGGCCGGGAAGGCCGTCTGGCGCGACGCGTCCGTCTTCCTGGTGCTGTTGCCGGGACAGCGCGGAACGCCGCCGGCCACGTTCCGGTGGGCGCAATCGAACCGGGATTATCTCGGGATGCGGCGCATCGACGCCGAGGTGTTCGCCGTGCGGACGCGTGGCGCCAACGACGGCACGGTGCGCATGTGGCGGCGGGAACGGCTGCCGGTGTTCCTCAACATTCTCGCAGAGCCCAAGCGCGGTGAGAAGGTGGCGATCGCGTTGGAGCGTGCCGATCGGCAGGCGTACCTGCTCGGCTTCGCCACGAAGATCGCCGCCGGGCGCATCCTGGCCCCGGCGAAGGAGTTCGGCGCGCTCGGCACGATCGAACGCGCGGAGGCGACGGCGCTCGCGCGGACGTTCGATTGCGAGGCGCGGTACTGGGCCGCGCTGGAGCCGCGCTTCACGGAGCTGCTGGAAGGGCTTGCCGGGCCGGGCGATCCGGATCGGAATGCCGACTGGGGCGCCGAGGAGCTGCGCGGCTGGACGGAGCTGATCCACCGGACGGCGCTTGAAGCCTACGATCGCGGCACCGGCGCGCTCGATGCCACCGCGCGCCAGCTCCGCGCGCTTGTGCTGGGGCGGATCGCGATCCGCCCGGTTGCACGGTATCGCCTCGACGGCAACGCCCAACATCCCACAACCCAACCAATGGAGGCAGGCATATGAACGAATCGATCACCAACGCGGCCCCGGATGCCGGATCAACGGCAGTCGCAGCGACCGTGGCGGCAGCAACGGCCGTGCCGCGGAAGAAACGCGACGACGCCGACGAGCGGTTCGTTGCGTGGCTGCGACGGCTGGACCGGGAGGATGATCGCGCCGCGCTCGCGAAGCTGCGGCGCTCGCTGGTGAACTTCGGGGATGACTTCTCGGCCTACGCCGTCCTTGGGGGCGCGCTGCCGGCCGGGCTGCCGGAGTGGAAGCTGGAGGACTACGTGCTCGTTGCCGGGCTCTCGGCGATGCACCGCGACTGGGCGGACGACGATCGCAGCCTGGGGAACTCGCTCAGGCGGCTGCGCCATGCCCTTTCCGATGCGGGCGAGGGGAGCCTGGACCTCCTCTTCACCGCGCTGCTGAACGCCGAACGCGAGGAACTGCCAGTGCGGCTGCGCCACGTCATCACGCGACTTGCCGCCAAGGAGATCGCCATCGACTATGCGCGCCTGCTCGAGGATCTCGGCGGTTGGCAACACCCGCGCCGCTTCGTGCAGCGCAAGTGGGCACACGACTACTGGGTGGGCGAGCGGCCGCACGGCAACGCGGAGCAGCCCGACAACGAGACGGCGGACACACTGGCAGAACCAGGCGCCGCTGAGTAGGCGCTGCCGAGGTCGGCACACGTCGACATCGTACGGCGACGTTATCGAATTCCGACGCTTGAATCTTTTCTCACGACAATTCCAATCAACACGACTTATGCATACCAACGCACCAAAACTCGAACTGCACATCCTTCAGAACTTCCCTCCCCACAACCTGAACCGCGACGACACCGGCGCCCCGAAGGACACCGAGTTCGGCGGATACCGTCGCGGCCGTATCTCCTCGCAATGCCTGAAGCGAAGCATTCGGTGGTCGCCGTCGTTCGGAGCGGAGCTTGGCGGGCGCATCGCCATCCGCACAAAGCGCTCGGCCGAACGCCTCGCCGAGATCCTCACCACGGCGCACGCGCAGGATGCGAAGGCGGCCGAGCGCGTGGCACGCGCGGCGATCGGCAAGTTGGTGACCGCCGTCGACGGCGACGGCAAGACGAACGTGCTCTTCTACGTGGGACCGGACGAGCTGGAAGCGGTGGCCGCGCGACTGAACGATGTCTGGGGGACGCTCGCCCCCGCGCTCGCAGCCGAGCCGACGCAGGAGGAACCGACCGACACCGCGAAGCCCGACGAGAAGGCCAAGGGCAAGGGGAAGGCAAAGAAGGAGAAACAGGCCGACACAGGACTCGACGACGCGGTGAGCCCGGTGATCGAGGGTTACCTGAAGGAGTACGACGGCACGGTCGGCACGGCCGACGTGGCGCTCTTCGGGCGGATGCTGGCCGAGAAGCCGACGCTGAACATCGACGCTGCCTGCCACGTTGCGCACGCGATCAGCACCAACCGCGTCAGCATGGACTTCGACTACTTCACCGCAGTGGACGATCTGAACCCCGGCGGTGAGACGGGTGCGGGGATGATCGGCACGGCGATGTTCAACTCCTCCTGCTTCTATCGCTACGCCGTGATTGACCTCGGGCAGTTGTATGGGAACCTCGGCGACGATCAGCGCGAGGGGACGCGGGAGCACGCGCTGGCGGCGGTGCGCGCGTTCATCCGAGGAGCCGTTGAGGCGATCCCCAGCGGCAAGCAGGCGTCCACGGCGGCCTACACACCCCCGGGCTTCGTGATGGCGGTGGTGCGGCCGAACGGCGGGCAGCCGATGTCGCTTGCCAACGCGTTCGAGAAGCCCGTTGCGCCGCGCCACGACTCCGGCCTGGTGGCGGAATCGGTGGGGCGCCTGGACACGCACTGGCGGGAGCTGACCCGGATGTACGGCGAGCGCGGCGCCCGCCCGATCGTGGCCGCGATGGACTCCGTTGCCGGCACGCTCGAAACCCTTGCACCCTACCGCTGCGCCGGCATCGACGAGCTGCTGGAACGGTCGATCGAAACGCTCGGGTCCGAGTGGACCACGGGAGGTGCCGCATGAGCTGGACCCTGCTGCTGCGGCTCGCCGGCCCGATGCAGGCGTGGGGCGTGCAGAGCCGTTTCGAGATCCGCGAATCGGGCACCGAGCCGAGCAAGAGCGGCGTGGTGGGCCTGATATGCGCGGCGTTGGGGATCGACCGCAACGATCCGATCCCCGAGGAGATCCGCGCCCTGCGCATGGGCGTGCGCGCCGATCGCGAGGGGCAGATGCGCCGCGACTACCACACCATCGTCCGGTGGAAATGGGATCGCCGCACGAGGGCCTGGGAGCCCAGCGGCACCGCGCTTTCGGAGCGCTACTTCCTCGCCGACGCCAGCTTCCTCGTGGGGCTGGAATGCAGAGACGAGGCCCTGCTTCGGCGCATCGGCGACGCGATCGACCATCCCCGCTGGCCGCTCTGTCTGGGGCGCCGCGCCTGCCCTCCCTCTCGCCCCATCCGCGTGAAGGACGGGCTCCGCGCCGGATCGCTGGAGGAGGTGCTGCGGTCAGCGGCGTGGGAGGATCGCGCCGCGGCCGACGATACAGACGACGGCGTGGATGCGACGAGGCCGGAGAACGGGGCCGATCCGGACGCCCTGCCGGAGCGGCTCCGCACCGTGATCGAGGTAGGCGGGACGGAGACGATCGGTCAAGCGGACGGCCTGGTGCTTGCACGCCGACCGGACCAGCCGATATCGTTCGCGCCGCGCAACTTCGCCATGCGCGAGGTGCACATCGGCACGGTCACCAACCCCGCACGCAAGGAGGCCAACCATGCACATCAGTAGACTCGTCCTGAACATGCGGTCGCGGCAGGCGCGCGCGGACGCAGCCGCCGGCTACGATATCCATCGCACCATGTGCACCCGCGCGTTCGGCCTGACCGCCGGGGCCGAGGGGCGCGTGCTGTTTCGTCTGGAGCCCGCGCGCGAGGGGGCCGAACACGGCGGGCCGCTCCTGCTGGTGCAGTCCTCCGGCGCGCCGCCGGACTGGACCAACCTGCCGGAGGACTATTGCCTGCGGGTGGACGGGCCGAAGGCGTTTGCGCCAGTCCTGACCGCCGGGCAGCTACTCAGCTTCCGGCTGGCCGCCAACCCGGTGGAACGCCGCCGCCGGCACGACGCGACGGGCGAGCCGGTGCGCGGCGTGTCGAAGACCGGAGAGCCCGGGCACGCCCGGTTCGTGCGGCGCGCGCTGCTCGATCCGGACGATCAGGCCGAATGGCTCGCGCGTCAGGGAACGACGCGCGAGCGCGACGGCCTGCTCGTGGGTGGCTTCATCCCGCGGCACGTCAACACGATTCCGCTGGAGCCCGCCCGGCGCCCGGGGAGCGTCGTCTCGCATGAACAAAAGAAGTGGATACCGCACGTCGGCGTCCGTTTCGACGGCGTTCTGGAGGTGACCGACGCACACGCCTTCCTGAACACGCTCGCCGCCGGCATCGGCCCGGCGAAGGCGTTCGGGTTCGGCCTGCTCTCGATCGCCCCGCTACGCGGCACCTAGGGCACGCGGCCGCACGCACATCGTTCTTTGACAACCTGAACCACTGTATACATGGGATGAATTGATATCACGAGGAGTGGCTTGGAAAGAATGAGGACCGAGGACGGAATCGATAGTTCATGTTCCGCCCTCGGCTCTCGTTCTTCCGCTCCTCCGAACGTTCCCCGCACATGTGGGGATGACCATTTGAATTATGAATGATGAGTTATGAATTACGAAAGAAGGCTATGGGTCGAGGGTGCATCGCGATCAAGCACATTTTCATATGAACTGAATTTGTGTCGATGGTCGCAATGAATCATTCCCCCCAGATCATTCAATCACTCGAACAAGATCACGAGGGAGCTATCAATCATGACACACAGGAATGGAGCAGGATGGATCCCAATTGTGCTCATCACAATCGGTTCCGTGTCGGCCCTGACGATCGCAGCATGTGCGCCGTCGGCCATCACCAAAAACCGAGACGCAAGCGACCCATTACAGGGCGCCGAGCAGATACGGCATTATCGCAACGGAGTGCTTGCAGGTGCCTTGCTAGGCCCGAACAATCGCGGCGTCAGCATTGCCGGCCTTGCGCAGTTCACCGACTCGACCATCGGCGGGATCCTCACCATGGACCTGCTGGAGATCGGTATGGATGCGGAAGGCCGAACGCAGCCGCCACTGGTGCGACGACACACGCTCGATCTCGGCTACAACATCAACATCTACGGCCCACTCTCAACGTGGCTGGCTCTCTATGGCGGTCTGGGCATATTCTTCCCCATCCGCACATATCCGAATCAGCACTTCGTGATTCCCCGCAACGAAGCCTATTCCTCATCGCTCAACATGGGCGCCATGTTCACGATCGCGCGACGCATCGCGATCGAGATTGGTGGCACCTATTACCTGGCATACATCTATGACAGCGAGTGGACGACGGCCGAGCAGGACGCATTCAAGAATATCTACAACGGTTATGTGCGTGTCGGCTGGCGCTGGTGAAAAGAATGCAGGAGAAATATTAATTCAAGGAGACACTATGAAAGAATTCGATGTACCCGTCATGCCGATGAAATCTCGAATGTCCGTCTTCTCCGTCGAGCGCGGCCACGTCGAGCGTGAGGGCTCCGCGCTCTCGGTGATGGACCGTACCGGCGTTCGCGCGCAGTTGCCCGTAGCGGCCACCGCCGTGTTGATGCTGGAGCCGGGGACCACCATCAGCCACGCCGCAATGCGTCTGTGCGCCGAAAGCCGCACGCTGGTAATATGGTGCGGCGAGGGGGGCGTGCGGCTGTACTCTGCCGGTCAGGAAGGGGCCGCGCATACGTATCGCCTTCTACGGCAGGCCAAACTTGCCCTGGACACACGGGCACGCATGGCCGTTGCGCGGGAGATGTACCGCATTCGATTCAACGAGGAAGTGCCGCCACGACGTTCAATCCAGCAGGTGCGCGGCATGGAGGGCGCGCGAGTACGTGCGCGCTATCAGGAGCTGAGCCGCGAATACGGCGTTCCGTGGAGCGGCCGCAACTACAACCGCACGGACTGGGGCGCGGGCGACACCATCAACCGCGCCGTCTCGGCCGCGAACTCATGCCTGTACGGCCTGTGCCACGCGGCGATTCTGGTGGCCGGATACTCCGCCGCCATCGGGTTCGTGCACACCGGGTATCCGCTCGCTTTCGTGCACGATGTGGCCGATCTCTACAAGATGGATCTCTCCGTGCCGGTCGCGTTTCGTGCCGTCGCCGAGTCCGAGGCGGACGTCACCACACGTGTGCGGCACAAGCTGCGCGACGAGTTCCGGCGGACGGGATTCATGGAAAACGTGATCCCAATGATCGAGCGGGTGCTTGACGCGGGCGATCCGGAGGGCGGGCCACCGGAGGAACTCGGGGGCGCACAGCCCGAGGCGTCGGCGCCGGAGGATGCGCCCTGGTACCGACCACGCGCCGATGTGAACGTGCCGGCCGAGCACGTAAACGGTAATGGCCTGGCCGAGAGGAACGGCATGCACAGTGAGAACATGTCGGTTGAGCAGGCGGTGGAAGATGTTCGAGCGGCCGACGACCGGGGCCACGCCGGCGAGGCATTCGATGATGGGGGGACCGCCGAACAGTTCGATCCGCTCGGCCTGACTGATCCATCGCAGAGCCGGGGATTGGGATGGTAGTCTACAGCATGGAGCGCGCGCCGCAACGGTTGCGCGGGTTGCTCTCACGGTATTGCCTGGAAGTGCGCGCGGGGTTGTTCGTCGGGCGCCTCGACGCACGCATGCGGGAGCTGTTGTGGGAGAAGGTGACGGACTGGGCCACGGCCGATCTGCACGCGGTGATGATCTGGCGCGAGCCGAGCGAACAGGGATATGCCTTCAGGACGCTGGGAAAGAACCGGCGGGTTCCGGTGAAGGTGGACGGAGTGTGGCTGGTGTTGACGTCCGACAAGGAAGTCCATGCCGACGAGATGATTGATGCCGCCGCCACGAACGTGACGTGATCGAACCGTCGATCGCGTTTTTTTGCGGCGATTTCAAGTACGCTCCCTGCACACGCGGGGATGAACCTTCGTCAATGCTGATTTGGCCCTGCACCAGCATACGCTCCCTGCACACGCGGGGATGAACCCTTACCGGCCTCCTCCTCCGCCTCAGGCTTCAAACGCTCCCTGCACACGCGGGGATGAACCGTCCTTCATGTACCCCCGCTCCGTGCATCCAAGAAGCTCCCTGCACACGCGGGGATGATCCCGATAGCACCAGCCCGGCATGTCCGGACGCCTTATGCTCCCTGCACACGCGGGGATGATCCCGTTGCTTACGCACACCGAACACCAATCAGAACATGCTCCCTGCACACGCGGGGATGAACCTTCAGCGCCGGCGCGCAAGCACAGGCCAAGGCCAAGCTCCCTGCACACGCGGGGATGAACCGACAACAACGGCACCAACAATCGACTTCCCGCGAAGCTCCCTGCACACGCGGGGATGAACCCGACGTCGCCGGCATCCTGGGCTTGCGAAAACCAAGCTCGGTGCACAGGCGGGGATGAACCGATGCTT
>CBHYLN010000126.1:0-15732 GCA_966128725.1 uncultured bacterium
CGAATTGGCTACGCACTGCGTAGCCAATTCGCGGATGTCAGACGTTGATAGGGAGGTAGGTGGGGGTGCGACGCTAATTCGAGATGAGGCATGCCAACCGTGTGTGAACGCCACCATCTGAAAGCACAGCGCGCAGCCACAAAGTACGTGGCTGCGCGCAGAATACAAGAAGCGAATCCCGGCATCAGGGCGGACGCCTTGTTGCCGCTATGTCTGCTTCGCCTGTTTAGTGAATCTCGAGATAGTTGTCAAGTTCCCACTTGCTGACGGCTATGCGATAGCTGTCCCACTCCTGCATCTTCGCCTCGTAGAACTTGCCGAACGTGAACTCACCGATAGCACCGCGAACGACATCGTTGGCTGCGAGCGATTCCAGAGCCTCCTTGAGATTGGCTGCAACCGAACCGATGCCACGCTCCTTCACTTCGGCCGGTGTCATCTCGAAGATGTCGTCCTCGACTGGTGCTGGCGGCGTCATGCCCTTCTCTACACCATCGAGGCCGGCTGCCAGCAGTGCGGCAAACGAGAGATACGGGTTGGCTGCCGGATCCGGGCAGCGGATCTCAACTCGCACAGCCTTCTCGCGACCCGGTGTGTAGCGGGGAACGCGGATCAACACGGAACGATTGCGCTGGCCCCAGGCTACGTTGACGGGAGCCTCATAGCCAACCACCAGGCGCTTGTAGCTGTTGACGGTTGGATTGATGATGGCATTCAAAGCCTTGATGTGGTGCATCTGGCCGGCAATGAAACTCTGTGCAAACGTGCTCAGCGAGTAAAGGCCGTCCTTGTCGAACATCATGTTCTGACCGTCGGCGGTAAACAACGACTGGTGTACGTGCATACCGCTACCGTTGATCCCGGCAATCGGCTTCGGCATGAAGGTTGCATGCAGGCCGTGCTGCATCGCGATGGACTTCAACGCATACCGGAGGGTTACCGATGCATCGGCGCCTGCAAGTGCGTCGCAGTACCGGAAGTCAATTTCGTGCTGGCCAACGGCTACCTCGTGGTGCAGTGCTTCAACGTCGATACCGAACTCCTGCAGCGCAAGCGTCATCTCCTGACGGATTTCGCTGGCAGCGTCGGTCGTCTGGTCGAAGTAACCGGCTTCGTCGTGCGGCTGCGGAAGGATGTGGCCGTCGGCGTCGCGCTTGAACAGAAAGAACTCAAGCTCTGGCCCAACGTTGAACACGTAACCCATTGCCTTGGCACGTTCCAGCTGCCGCTTGAGAATGCCGCGAGGATCACCCTCGAACGGTGTGCCGTCTGGCATGTAGACGTCACAAATGATTCGGGCACGCGCGCCGGTGGGTGAGTTCTTTGTCCACGGGATCACCGCAAACGTGTCGAGGTCGAGCTTCAGGAACATGTCGCTCTCGTGAATGCGTGTGAAGCCCTCGATGGACGATCCGTCGAACCAAACGTTCTGGTCGATTGCGTCCTCAAGCTTCCACACCGGAATCGTGACCGCCTTCAGCGTGCCAACGATGTCGGTGAACTGCAGGTTCACGAACTGCACGTTCTGTTCCTGCGCTCGCTTCAACACTTCCTGTTTCGTCAAAGCCATCGATGTACTGCTCCTCGTCAATGAGTTTGTGTTAAGGTTTGAAAGGATCTATCTACGTCCTATTCTCTATGTTTGCCGCTTGTACGAGCGCTTCTGTCTGCCAGGCGCATCTCCGCTGGCGTAATCGCCGTCGGCATGTGCCCGGCTCTCCGCGGGTTCAATCTTTCTTTCTGCCGTGCTTCCCCTCGCCGATGATCGTCTCGATATGCGCGAACGGCAAGCCCAACGTTTCCTTGTGCGTTGATAGCACCAGATTCGTGCGCGTTCCGATCACACCGGGCCAGCGTTGGATCTCCCCAAGCAATGCCTCCAGTGTGGCCGTATTCTGCGTTCGAATCTTCAGCAAGTGAGAAGCATCGCCTGTGATCGCGTGGCACTCCATGATCGCCTCATGTTCGGTGGCTCGCGCCAGAAACTTGGGGTAGTGTGTTGATGAGTCCACGCGAACCTGGATGAACGCCGTGATGTCGAGAGCGAGTGCGTTGGGGGCGATGCGGGTTGTGAAGCCTCGGATAACACCGCGCTCTTCCAGCTTGCGCAGCCGTTCGGTAACTGCCGGCGGTGAGAGTTCCACCAACTCGGCAAGTGTGCCAATCTGCGTGCGTGCGTTTGCCTGAAGGGCCTTCAGAATCTGGATGTCGATGCTGTCGAGATCTGTAGAGATTCGCATTCGCTTTGTTTTCTAAGGCTGTGTGGCAAACATACGGAAGTTTTTTAGGTTTGCAACCGGGTTCGCATTGTTTCGTAATGTAGCGCGATGACGATTTCGCTGGCTGCACGGCCTTGACCAAGCAATCATAAGGGACAACATGATCGACCGTTATACGCGCCCCGGGATGGGCGCAATCTGGACCGACGAGAACAAATTCCGTATCTGGCTGGAGATTGAGACCCTTGCGGTTGAAGCTCAGGCCAAGCTTGGGGAAATCCCGGAAGATGCAGCCAAGGCGGTTCGCGAGCGCGGGAACTTTGATGTTGCTCGTGTGCTCGAGATCGAGGAAACCACGAAACACGATGTGATCGCGTTTCTTACCAACGTTGCTGAATACGTTGGCGAACCCTCGCGCTACGTGCACCTGGGCATGACCTCCAGTGATGTACTGGATACGTGCCTGGCAGTTCAGCTCAAGCAGGCCGGTGAAATGTTGCTTGCCGGGCTGGAGGCCCTGCGCGACGTATTGGCCAAGCGCGCCGTGGAGTTCAAATACACGATCATGATTGGCCGCTCGCACGGCATCCACGCCGAGCCGATTACGTTTGGATTGAAGCTGGCTTTGTGGTACGAGGAGACCAAGCGCAATGTGGAGCGTATGAAACGCGCGATCGAGGTTATCTCCTTTGGCCAGATCTCCGGTGCTGTGGGCACGTTCGAGCATTTGAGCCCAAAGGTTGAGGAGTACGTGTGCGAGCATCTGGGCCTGAAGGCCGATCCTGTTACCACGCAGGTAATTCAACGTGATCGCCATGCCGAGTTCATGTCGGCACTTGCGGTTGTTGCCAGCACGCTGGAGCAATTCGCCACCGAGATTCGCCATCTGCAACGCACCGAAGTGCTGGAAGCCGAGGAATACTTCTCGCAGGGTCAGAAGGGGAGTTCGGCGATGCCGCACAAGCGCAACCCGATCATCTCCGAGCGGATCTGCGGCCTTGCTCGCGTAGTGCGCGCCAACGCCCTGGCTGCATTGGAAGGTGTTGCGTTATGGCATGAGCGAGACATCAGCCACTCCTCGGTGGAACGTGTCATCTGTCCGGATTCGACGATTGCCCTGGATTACATGCTTGATAAGATGACCTCGCTGGTCAAGAATCTCATCGTGTACCCGGAGAACATGGAGCGGAACCTGGCGATTACCAGCGGGCTCCATTTCTCCCAGACAGTGCTGCTGGCGCTGGCCAAGAAGGGGATGAGCCGGGAGGATGCGTACAGCCTGGTACAGCGCAATGCGATGGAGGTCTGGCGTACACGCGAGAACTTTGCGGATGTGCTGAAGCGGGATGCCGAACTAACCGCAGTGATCCCGGCCGAGGAGATCGACGCGTTATGCGATCTTCGGAAATCTATTTCCAATGTCGACTATATCTTTGCGCGCTGCGGACTGTGATAGCTGGCGTTGGATAATGCCGGTCCTGTGCCGCGCGTTACGCTTTGCTCGGTAACGCGCGGCCGTGGTCCATGGTCTGCTTTATGGATCGATTCGGAATTTTTGTTGCGGTTGGTGCGCGGCGCCGGCGCAAGTATGTTGTTCGGGCATTGTAATTGCCATGAAGACTTCGCGATTCATTATCAGCATCGCCAACACGGTGGCATTGATTGTCGTTGTGATTCTTGGGCTGGCCCTGCTTGTTTTTGTGGCCGAATCAAATAGCCCGGACACAGGCATCAACACCTATCCGAAGGCGCTATGGTACACTCTGGTAACTCTCAGCACCGTTGGCTACGGCGACATATACCCAACCACGACGCTTGGAAAAGTAGCAGGCAGTGTCACCATTATCTGCTCGGTTGCATTTATCGGGTATGCTGTTGGACGGCTGGGCGAGCAAGTGCTTGATAACAATCGGAGAAAATTTCTAGGTATGAATGGAACGTCGTTCAAGCATCATTATCTGGTTGTAGGCTGGAGCGAGCTCAGCCAGATCGTTGTTTCCGAGTTGCTCGCTGCCGGATTCAAGGTGGCACTTCTCGCCGACTCCGAACAGCACATTACGGAGATTCGTTCGGTGTTTACCGACAAGAATCTCCACGTTGCATTCGGGCAGTTCGAAAGCGCCGCATCGTACGAACGCCTGAATCTGGATACCGCGAGCGGAGTTATTCTGCTGTGCAATGATGACACCCGGACGTTGATTACCGTGTTGCATCTGCGTGAGATGCGGGCCGATATAAAGATCACAGCCTACATCCAGAATGCACGGCTGCGTAAAACCGTTGAGAGTGCCGGCGTTTCCTATGTGGTGTCGCCCAATGAGTTGATCGGCCGCATGATTGCCTCGGCTACCTTCGAGCCCGACGTAGGCACGTTTCTCGAAGATGTCCTTTCCACCACAACCGGGCCGTTGGATCTGGATGTTCAGGAGTATCAACTGCCGTCCGGTCATGAGCTTGTGGGGCGTACATTCGAGCAAGCGTATGCGATTCTGAGCGAGCGATGCTCGGCGCGGCTGCTTACGTACAGCCGTCGCCAGCCAGACGGTGCGTGGCACGTTGCGCGAAGCCTGGAACCAGGCCAGGTGCTTGCCGCAGATGATTATGTGATCGTGTTGGCCAATGCGGCTTCCGGCGAATCCGTCATGTCCTATCTGGGCGTTATTCAGGGGCGGAGAACGTAGGCGTAAGCATCCTGGAGTTCGTTCGCGGTTCGCGGGCCGAGCATTGTGCCATGTGCATCCGGTTGGCGATCTTGTGCCCGGTTAACCGGGTACGCTTTTATAGGGTCCGGTGTACCCAGCAACAGTGCATCGTCATCCGCAACCGTGCTACGTCCATGACCGTATCCAGATTCCCGTACCACCTTCCCAATACCTCAGGGGTACTTGCTCTTCTTGCCGTTCACATCGTGATGGTGGTATGCTCCGTATGTAGTGTGAATGCTCAGGGGGTTGATTTCACCATCAATACCTTGGCCGACACTCAGCGTATCAGCCCGTATGTGTATGGTACAAATGCGCAATCCGATGACCGCGACGAGAATATTGCCGCGCGACGTCTGGGCGGAAATCGTCTGACGGGGTACAATTGGGAAAACAACGCTTCGAATGCCGGCGCTGATTACCTGCACCATAGCGATAATTATCTCACGGGCGACCTGCCGTCGACAGTGCAAAATGTGCCTTCTATCGTTCTCACGCGTTTTCACGATTCCTCGTTGGCGACTGGCTGCTATTCGCTTGTAACGCTTCCGGCAGCCGGCTTTGTGGCGCGTGATAAAAATGGAACCGTGGAGCCTGGGCAAACCGCTCCATCCGCGCGATGGGTACGGGTTGTGGAATCAAAGGGGGCGGCATACTCGAATATTCCGGACACTGCGGACGATGCTGTGTATGTCGATGAGGAAGTTCATGCGCTTGTGGCACGATATGGTATGGCCGCCACCGGAACGGGCGTTCGCGGCTATGCGGTGGACAACGAGCCCGCATTATGGCCGTCCACACACCCACGTATCCATCCGGCCAAGCCGACGATTACCGAGATGATCAACCGCACGAGTCGGTTGGCAGCGGCTGTGAAGGGGGTGGATTCGAGTGCCGAGATCTTCGCGGCCGTGGCGTATGGTTTTGCGGAGTACCGGAACTTCCAGGACGCCTCGGATTGGAGTCAGTATGCAAGCTACGGGACGTATCTCGACGCGTTTCTGGCCAAGATGAAGGAGGCCTCGGTTGCTGCCGGCCGCCGACTGGTGGACGTACTCGATCTGCATTGGTACCCGGAAGCGCAAGGCCCCACACTGTCCGGCGGGTGGGAGCGGATTGCCCTGAACGCCAATCACGATCCAGGCGTTGCATGGGCGCGGATGCAGGCACCGCGCACACTGTGGGATTCCACCTATGTTGAGCATAGCTGGATTGGGCAGTACTTCAGCCCGGTAGCACTTCTTCCGGCACTGAAGCAAACGCTCGCCCGGTATCCCGGCACCCGATTGGCGTTCACGGAGTTCGACTATGGCGGTGACGACCACATTTCCGGTGGCATCGCGCTGGCGGATGTGCTGGGGATCTTCGGAGCCCATGGCGTATATATGTCGAACCATTGGGGGGCCGTTGGGGGCTATCTCTCCGCGGCGTACAAGCTGTACCGAAACTACGACGGGTATCGCTCCACATTCGGGAACCTGCACGTGCGTTCGCATACTTCGGATGCCGAGCGCACGATGGTGCATGCCGCGCTCGATTCGATTGGGCGGCTTCACATCATTGCCATCAATCGGGACACCGCGCAGGCCATCGATGCAACCATTTCGATAGTGACACTGGGGCACTTTCGGCAAGCAAGCGTGTACGGATTTGATCGACAGGGGCCAACGATTCGCCCCTTCGAGCCCGTGGCCTCGGTACCTGATAATCGTTTCGTGTACCGTATGCCCGCGATGTCGGCGTTGCACATGGTGCTTGAGCCGATGCCAACCGGAGAGGTCCCGGGCGGGGCGCTCGAGTTTGCCAGCGGAGTTTCTTGCACGCCGAACCCTGCGCGAGATGCCGCAACCATTCGGTTCGCTCTGGATCGCCGCGAGCATGTGATTGTTTCACTTGTTGATGTTCGTGGGGGCGAAGCTCTCCGTGCGCTCAACACCGAGCTTGACCCGGGCGCGCATGCTGTTCCAATCGATCTGCAACTCCTACCGCCGGGAGCATATGTGTGTGTGGTGCGTGCCGGTGGCAGGGCTTCCGCCATGCCGTTGATGATATCCAGATAGTTCGTGCATACGGAGTTGGCATACGACGTTTGAACCGTGTCCAGTTTGTTCGGTGTGGGCCAGTACAGGAGCCCATCCCGGATGGAGCCTCGTTGGCGCTCGGTGGCCTGTGCGTGCTGCCTGCCGGATTGAATCCCGATATGCTATCGTCACTGTTTGCTGACGACGCGAACCGTTCCGTGATGCTTCGTAGCGCCGACTGATTTCATGCCGACATTATCAATCGGATAATGTGTCCTGTCGCCGCGAATTATTTTAACTTCGCACGTCCACTGAATCATTGCGGTCCTGACACGTTCGATTCCCCGCGTGAGCCGCACCCCCGATACCCAACGTACATCACTGGAGGATCAAATGGCGGATTCCGAAATGCCTGCAGGCAATGCCGAGCAGGCCGACGGCGGTGACGGCCGTGCCCATGCGCATCAGCAAACCGCGGTGCTTGCCAACATTTCGCTTGGCAACGTCATTGCGAACATCAATCTCGCGCAACAAAATGCGGTGGCCAATCAACAGGCAATGAACCAGGTTGGTGCGACCGTCACCGGCAAGGTCGTGAATGCTGTTTTGAACATTGGTCCGTTGGAGGCAAGGTCGGCGCAGGATGTCCTGAGCAACAACGAACTGGCGCAGACCATTGCCGATCTGAAAGCCGCGCTCGAATCATTTTCTCATTCCACCGGCAGTGGTGGCCAATAGCGGGTTGGCACACGGCGTTTGGCGCATCGAAGCACCTCGCGTACGTGTGCTACTGTACCATCGATCCACTAAACCGAGTGAGCAATGGCAAAGAATACGGACGTGAAGGCCACACCTTCCGCGAATATGCCGGCGGATGGTTCGGTGCCGGCAAGCCCTTCAAGCAATACCGTGCCGGCGATGCCGATACCAACCACGCCGCAGCCGTCAGCAGAGGACTTGTTGCACCAGATGGACGTGGCGGGACGCATTTTCAACGAAGGGCTGGCGCAGCAGAACGCGCTGGCACACCAGCAGGCAATGAATCATCTCCGCCTTGCCGCGGTTGGCAAATGCGCGCAGTTGATTTTGAATATCGATCCCTTGAGCCCGAATGCGTCGGAGCTGCTGAAGCAATACAAGGAGCTGATCGATCTGTTCATGGAGAAGTTCGATCCGGCACGAAGCTGATATCGTTGGCCTGTAATGCAAAAGCGATCCGTTGCCACACGGATCGCTTTGTCTTTAGTGCGCGCTGGTTGGGTTCCGTTGTGGCCGCGATCCTAAAACTTGCTGAGGTCACGACCAAACAACGCTGTCATTACCCAGTTGAACAGCACCAGCATCTTGTTCTTCAAGCTTACGAGGCGGGTCAGGTAGGCCGAGCGCCAGAAGAAGTACGTGGCCAACCCACGCCAGTGGAAACGTGCCTTGGGGATGTCGGCAAGCGCGCGGCGATTGCCGATGTATGCCAACATGCCCAGATTGTTGAAGATAAAGGGTTTGGCATAGCGTCCGCGAGCGATGTGGTTCAGCGTGCGGGCCAGGTATTTACCCTGCTGCATTGCAACCTGTGCGGTTTGCGGAAGGTTTGCCCCGATCACCGCAGCACAATCTCCAACGGCCAATATCTCGGGATGCCCGGGCACCTGGAGAAATTCGTTGGTGACAATGCGGCCCATGCGATCCTTCTCGAACTGAAGTGCCTGTACCAGAGCGCTTGGGCCGTAGCCGGTGGACCACACCACAATCCCGTTCGGAATCTGTTCGCCGTTGGCAAGCACCAGGCTGTTTTCCTCAACCCGCGCAACCGGTGTGCCCAGGCGTAAACCGATGCGGTGGCGACGGAAGTGCTTCTCGGTATAGGCTCGGAGCCCGTTGTCGAACGCGTTCAGCAGCGAAGCGCCGGCTTCGAACAGCGTGATCCGTACATGCTGGTGCAATCCGGGGTAGTGCTTGCGTAAATCGTCCTCAAGCATGTCGTGAAGCTCGGCGGCGAACTCCACGCCGGTTGGCCCGCCACCCACCACGGCGAAGTGCAACAGGCGATCGCGTTCGGCCGGATCGATGCCGGGCACGTCGGCAGCCTCAAGGCACGACACGATGCGCTCGCGAATGGCTCGGGCATCGCTAAGCTCCTTCAGAAAGAAGGCGTGTTCCTTTACGCCAGGGATGCCGAATGTATTGTTCCAGGCCCCGACCCCGATGACCAGAACGTCGTACGGTAGCTGGAATTCGCTTCCCGTTGTATTGCTGCGGCAGGTAAGCAAGCGGTGTTCGGTATCGATTGCCGTGCAACTTGCCTGCACGAATTCGTCGCCATCGCGTACCCGGCGGATGGGCTCAACGATGCTGCGGAATTCGATTGTGCCCGTGGTTGTGCTTGGAAGAAGCGGGGTGAAGACGAAGTGGTTGCGCGGGCTTACTACTGTTACCGCGTAGTGATCGAGATCGATGCGGCGCAGCAGCGATATCGCTGCAAAACCTGCTCCCAGAATAACCAGCCGTTGGCGTGCCTCGCGTTCCATGATCTTCCTCCACACATGTTTCCGTCGTGCGCCTGTGCGCCACATTGATGCGTCGGTGTACGAGCCGTACCCGAGAAGGTTCGGGAAGCTAATGTAACAGCTTCTCTCAGCAACCTTTCCCTATCACCCTTCCTGATGTAACTTGGGCGGCCGATGTACGCAAGGCCGGTTTGGCCTGGATTGGTGCGCGGCCCGATGGTTGCCGTTGGGCCGGTGAGCGTTGCCGCCGGTTGCGTGCAACCAACACCACGGCGTGTTCGGTTTGCCAATTCTGCGAGCCGCCGTGTCATCCCTGCTGTCTCGCGATCGGGATCATCCGTTCGTACAATTCTCTTCCTGACACATGAAGCAGATCATATTCTGGGTGCTCTTCATTGCCGCGATGGCTGGTATCGCATGGAACCTGCGGCGCTTGGTGGGCTACCTGCAAGTTGGCCAGACCGAGAACCGTTTCGGCGATATCGGGCGCCGTATTTCCAACGTGCTTGTTGTTGCCATCGGGCAATCGAAGCTGATGCGCGAACCGTTGGCCGGCGCCATACATGCGGCCATCTTCTGGGGCTTCCTTGTGCTGCTGGCGGCGGTTATCGAGTCGATGTTGGAAGGGCTGATACCGGGCGCGCATCTCAACTGGCTGGGGCCGGTATATGCCCTGCTGAGCATCTCGCAGGACGTATTCTGCGTGGCCATCCTTGCCGGCGTGGTCTTTGCGTTCTGGCGTCGGAATGTCACGCGCGTGAAACGGCTGCAGGGAGATGAAGCGGAGAAACGGGATGCCACGCTGATCCTGGTGCTGATCGGCGTTATCGTTACCTCGCTTCTGTTGATGAACGCGGCCCGTGTTGGCGCCGGCCACGAGTACTCCAATGCCGTCCGTCCGGTGGGCGCGATTCTACGGTCGTTGATCGGCGGCGGTGCGGCCGCAGGCATCCTGTTCGAGTCGATGTGGTGGCTGCATATCGTCACCATCCTCGGTTTCATGAACTATCTGCCGTACTCCAAGCACCTGCACGTGATCACCTCGGTGCCCAACGTGTACTTCGGAGCGTTGAGCACGGTGAACAAGCTGCAGAAGATCGACTTTGAGAAGGAGGGAATCGAGAAGTTTGGCGTGACCGACATCGAGGACTTCACGTGGAAGCAGTTGCTGGATGGCATGACATGCACCCACTGCGGCCGATGCACGTCGGTTTGCCCGGCCAACACCACCGGCAAGGTGCTGGACCCCAAGCAGATCATTATCCAGACGCATCATCGCACGATGGATCGTGCGCCGCAGCTTGTTGCCGCGCGTGCGACGGAGGGGGCCGAGCTGCCGGCCGATGAGCGGACCCTGGTTGGCGACTATATCTCGGCCGAGGCCCTGTGGCAGTGTACTACCTGCATGGCCTGCGTGCAGGAGTGCCCGGTGATGATCGAGCACGTTCCGGCGATTGTGGACCTTCGCCGCGGCCTGGTGATGATGGAATCGAACTTCCCATCGGAGGTACAGCCGGCATTCAACAACATGGAGAACAACGCAACGCCGTGGGCGTTCTCCGCCAGCGAGCGAGCCGATTGGCGCGAAGGCACGAATGTGGGAACGATGGAGGAGGCCACCCAGCAGGAGCGCGAGGAGCTCGACGTGTTGTTCTGGGTAGGATGCGCCGGCAGCTACGATGATCGTTACAAGAAGGTGACGCGTGCCTTCGCCGAGCTGATGGAGATCGCCGGAGTCAAGTTCCGCATTCTCGGCACCGAGGAGCGCTGCACGGGTGATCCCGCCCGACGTCTTGGTAACGAGTATCTGGCGCAGAGCATGATCCAGATGAACGTGGAGACGTTGAACGCCTACGACATCAAGAAGATTGTGACCTCGTGCCCGCACTGCTTCAACACGTTGAAGAACGAATACCCCGACTTCGGTGGCAACTACGAGGTGATCCACCATACGGCGTATATCGATTCGCTGGTAAAGGATGGGAGGATCAAGGGGATGACACCGATGCAGCACAAGGTGACCTACCATGATAGCTGCTATCTGGGACGTTATAACAATACCTACGAGGCTCCCCGGGCGCTTCTCGAGAATGTCCCCGGTCTGGAGATAGTGGAGATGGGGCGCAACAAGAGCCGCGGCATGTGCTGTGGTGCCGGCGGTGGGCAGATGTTCATGGAGGAAACGCAGGGCAAGCGTGTGAACATCGAACGTACCGAGGAAGCCCTGGCCACCAATGCCGACGTTGTTGCGACGGCCTGCCCGTTCTGCATGACGATGATGAACGATGGTGTCAAGGCCCTGTCGCCCGATGGTCACGTTGTTGTGCGCGACGTTGCGGAGGTTATGCTCGAGGCCGTGAAGGGCGCTGCAAACTAACGTGCGGCGAGGTTTGCCCGGATGATAAACCGAACAGCCCGCTCGGGGGGATAGGCCTGAGCGGGCTGTTTTGATTTTCGTGAGCGTGCCAACGTTACGGGAGCGAGTAGCTGGTGAGCGTGCTGGAGTTCCCACCGATAACACCGCTGGGGCCGAACGCCTCAGGCAGAACCGCGTTGGTGATGCCCTCATCCTTCACGAACATTCCCAGCTTGGGCGCGAACCACAATGTGTCCATCGTAACCGTGCGCCCGCCGCCCAGTGGGCTGTTGAACACGGTAACAACGCTGAGCGTCGACTTCCACGTTCCGAGCGTTTCCGAGCCGACACGCAATGAGTCAGTGCCGGCATACTGCGTGATACTGCTTACTTTGAGCGTGACCGGGATGGGTATCGGCAGGCCAGGTATTGTGAGCACCAGTGCGGTGTCGATGCCCTGGATTGCATGAGCACGCCGGTTGACCAGGCCAAACAACGCCCAGCGTGCCGGGAAGCTCAGTGCCGGCAGGCCCGGGATCTCGGGGAAGTTCGCGCCCGGATACTCGATTGGCGGCTGCAGGTACGAAACATCGCCGTTTGTTTCGTAGAAGAGATTGTAGGTTTGCCCATCCTCCTGATACGAGGTGGCGCCGGTTCGGCCTGCAACAGCAACGTTGGTTGCCGTGATAACCCGTGTGAAGTAGTTCTCCGAGATGGGAATGTTAGTGCCCGTGGAGTCCTTCACATAACTCACATACGTGAAGCTGCTGCCAACCGCTGGCTTGGTGACGGTCGGGACATCGGGTGGGGCGTTTACGCACCCGCCAAGTAAAACGGCGAATGCGGCGGCCAGGGATATCTGCGTAAGGAATCGGCTGTTCATAATCACCTGCTTCTTTTTCTGTCGGGCTGAACCCGGCCATCGGAATCGTGCTTGGCCAGACGTTGCAATGTAACCCGATTCGGGATACGCTGCCGTTTAACATCAGCGGTATCAGTACCTGCAATACACGTTCCGCAAGCCCGGGTTGCATTCGGTGCGGCAACGCACCGATATGACAGCGCTGTCATGCGGATTGTGACGCTTCGGTTTTGGGCATCGTCGCACTCGTGGTCTCGTAGCAGCAGTCCGTGCGAGGCATTCTTCTCCCCCCGGTAATCGACACGCCCGCACTACGCAACGTCACGCTTCCTGGTTGCATCGTGGTTCCGGCATCGTGCAACCACGGTCGATGGCGTGGCCGATCATCAACCCAAAAACGTCGATCGATATGAATATCCGGGGCTCATCCGTGCTCAAGCTGCTGTGCCTTGTGATCCTTGCTGCTGGATTCGTTGAGCTGTCCTCAACAGCCCTGGCGCAGGGTCCGGACCTTGATCCGTCCACGTCCGGCACATACTATGTTGTTGCCTATCCGGACACCGCTTCCAATCTCATCGATTCCTCGTTAGCCCCGCCAACCGAGAACACGGTTACGATGTCGATCTATTCGGCGGTGAACAACCGGGTGCGGATTACCGGTCCCGGCTATACGCAATCGGTGAACGTGGATGCCGGAACGTTTACGGTGGTGAATCTTCTGGACAGCGTTGCCCAACGCGGCGGGGCGTTGGTGACAAGCGTTGGCGCGGTGTCCAATCGGACCTTCTCGGTTGAGGCCGAGCAGCCGATCGTGCTGTACTGCGCGATGATGAATCGGTTTGGCGGTGAGGCCTGGGCGCCGATCCCGGTTGATCGTTGGGGAGGCGAGTATTATGCCGCGGCGCTCCCGTGTGATATCGTGGTGGACATGTACCGCAAGGATGCCTACACCTACGCCCGCAAGAACACAACGGCACCTTCATTGTTGCTGATCGTTGCCGCATACGACAGCACACATGTGGTGATCGCACCAAATGGCCGGCTGGAAAACTACGACCGAACCACCGTAACGCTTAATCGTGGCCAGGCATACACGGTGGAAAGCTACGTGGACACCAATGCCGATCGGACCGGTGACCCGCAGGTGGATCTGGGCGGTTCGCGTATCACTGCCGACCGGCCCATCGGTGTGATAACCGGCAACACCCGCGTGCAGGTGGTGGCCGACCGCCCTGAGATCACCAATAACTCCCTGAAGAACATGGCGGTGGAGTGGCTGGCCCCGGCCGACCAATACGGCACGGATTTCGTGTGGATGCCTACCTGGGACACTCGCCACCTTACCGGGATTCCGGGTGAGAAGGTCGCCGAAAAGCGAACAGCGGAGTTTGCCCGCGTATACGGCGCGAACGATGCCACCACCGTTATTCATACAGGTGAGAACAATGCTCGCGATACCGGGACGGTAGGGCGTGGCCGTGTGCAGGAGTACCGTGTGCTTAATCCCCGTCCGCACCGTTTCACGACCTCCAAGCCGGCGCAGGTGATGATGCATTCCTCGGCCGTGGTGAAGTACAACGGCACGATTTCGGGGCAGCCAGGCAGCCAGAGTTACGACTCGTGGGGGCCGTACATGGCGGAGGTTGTGTCGCGCGAGCAATGGTCCACGTTCGCGCCGTTCCATGCACCAACAAGCCTGTACGAAACGCGGCATTATGTGAATGTCGTAGCCGACACAACCGCGCAGGATCTGATCTACGATGAAACGGGCGCCCCGTTCGACTTCAACGGAGGCCAGATCCCGGGCACACCGTACATGTGGGGGACGATCGAAATAACCCCTGGTAAAACCCACTACCTTCAGGGGCGCGAGGGGACACGGTTCTGTGCCGTGCAGTATGGGCTACGCCAGGGGCTGGAGTCATATCGCCCCGAAGTTGTGCGCCAGACCTTCGCCGAGTACCGCGAACTGATCGGACGTTCGTACGGCTTTCCGCTTGCGCCACGACGTTCCGTGCGGAAGCCGGCCGACGTTCTGAAGATCGACCGAACCGATAACGAGTGTGAGGTGAAACTGACCGTGCGTATCACCAACCAGAATCCCTCGGGTTTGCTCTCGGCACGTTTTGCTCCGGGAATGTCCAATGCCAGGGTTGTGGTCACACGGCCCGCCGGCATCAACGACGTCGCCGGAATGACATCGGTGGATCTGAGCCTGCAACCTGTGGACCCGCGATTCGATGCCACCGGCACGCTGCGGATTACTGATCGCACAGGCGCGCTTACCACGGTGCCGTACCAGTATCTCGGCAGCCGTGTTGTTACCGAGCCGGCCACAACTGTTGACTTCGGTGAGCTTACGCTGGGCGGCACGCGGGATTCCGTGGTTGTTGTTACCAACCCGCTCGATCGTCCCGTGCGCGTTAACGCCGTTCAGTTGAGGTCCGGGGCGCAGTCGTTTTCCATACTGTCCACCGCGCCGCCCGCGCCGGTGCAGCTTGCGCCCGGCGAGCGCATGTCCGTTCGGCTGCGCAGCGCGCCAATCTCCGACAAGAGCATCTATCGCGACACGCTGCGTTTTCTGTTGGCATGCGGCGAGGTTCGGCTGCCGTTGCAAACCGGGCCGATCCCGGCATGTATCTGGCTGGAGGATCTCAACTTCGATACGTTGGATGTTGGGGAGCGTAGAACCCTGGAGCTGCGCATTTGCAACATTGGCCACGGCCAGGTCACGTTCAGCAATCCAGGCGCCGACAGCGTGCTTGCATGGCTGGGCCAACGGTTCACCGTTTCGCCCAGCGCGGCGGCGGCCCTGAAGGCCGTATCGCTGGGTCCGGGCCAATGCATCGGCGTGCCGGTTACGTTCTCGTCGCCGGCCGAGGGTACATTCCAGACCATCGCCCGTGTCTGGGCCTCGTCGCGGGGCTGCCGGGATACATCGCTATGGCGCGCCGTGGTTGTAAAGGGGCATGTGCAGGGCGTGGAGTCGGCAAGCCGTGGCGTTGCGTTGCTCTAAGCACGGCCTAATCCGTTCGGCGGCAGCACATCAATACGATTCACGCTGGAAC
>CBHYLN010000127.1:0-15538 GCA_966128725.1 uncultured bacterium
ACGCGGTCGCGTGGATCTTCATCCCCCCCCATCCCCTCATCCCCCCATCGTCGCGATAGAGCTCGGTTGTGGCGCGCCCGTGCCACGCGCGGACACAACGTGCAACCACAGACTTCCCGGCAACTGATTGTGCGCATGCGGGAACCCATGCGAGCCGCGGGTGGTTCTGCACTGAAGCATACGCACATGCGCGAACCGGGCCGACGCCGGGTCTGGCACACGCGCCGCATCCTGCCCGCGCCCCGAACTCGCCGGGGTACATTCAATCGAAACAATGGCCAACACTGCTCTGTGCTGGATTCGCCGCGACATTCGCCTTGCCGATCACACTGCCCTTGCCGAGGCATGCGCGCGTGCCAACGCCGTTGCCGTGGTGTTCGTATTCGATACCACGATCCTGGATCGCCTGCAGGATCGCGATGACCGTCGCATCACGTTCATCCACGCCTCGCTTGTTGAGCTGGATGCGGCATTGCGCTCGCACGGCTCGATGCTGGTTGTGCGCCACGGCGACCCGCGAACGGAAATTCCCGCCGTTGCGCGCGCGCTGGGGGCCGGCGCGGTGTACACCAATCACGACTACGAGCCCGCCGCCAAACAACGCGACGCCGACGTTGCCGAACGCCTGCGCGCCGAGGGGATCGCGTTCCAGACGTTCAAGGACCAGGTGGTGTTCGAACGCGCCGAGGTGGTATCCGGAAGCGGCGAACCGTACCGCGTGTTCACGCCGTACAAACGGGCGTGGCTGGCACGGCTTCAACAGGAACAGGCCGCAGGGATAAATCCGCTCGCCGAGCGCCGACCCGATCTTGCGCGGTTGGCACCGGCCGCCACGTTAACGGCCCACACAACTGGATGGGGCTTGCAGCGGATAGGATTCACCGAGAACGCTCCATGGCTGCAACCGGGCGAGCGCGCGGCGCACGAGCGGCTGGCGGCCTTCGGCCCGAAACGCCCGGCCTACCGCGACCTGCGCGATTACCCGGCAAGCGCGAATACGTCGGGGCTGTCGGTGCATCTGCGTTTTGGCACCATCTCGGTGCGCGAGGTAATGCGCCAGGCATATGCCGAACACGGACCAGGCGCCGAGACATGGATATCGGAGTTGATCTGGCGCGAGTTCTATCAGATGATCCTGGACCAATTCCCGCACGTTGTGGAACGAGCGTTCAAGCCGGAGTACGACAACATCACCTGGCAGGGAACCGAGGAGACGTTCCGGGCCTGGTGCGCAGGAACCACGGGCTACCCAATCGTGGACGCCGCGATGCGCTGTTTCAACGCCACGGGCTGGATGCATAACAGGCTTCGAATGATCGTGGCGTCGTTTCTGGTGAAGGATCTGCTGGTGAACTATCGCTGGGGCGAGGCGTATTTCGCGCGGTATCTGTTGGACTTCGATCTGGCCGCCAACAACGGAGGCTGGCAGTGGTGTGCCTCAACCGGCTGCGACGCGCAGCCCTACTTCCGCATCTTCAATCCCGTGCTGCAATCGGCCAGGTTCGATCCCGACGGCATCTTCATCCGCGAGCACTGCCCGGAGCTGCGAGGCTTCTCCAACAAGCGCATCGGCTGGCCCGCGGATGCCGATCTGTTCGAGCAGGCCGCGGCCGGCTGCGTGATCGGCCAGGATTATCCCGCGCCGATCGTGGACCATGCCACGCAACGCGATCGCGCGCTGCTGATGTTCAAATCCGCGATTCGCTGAACGCGGCCACGAGGCATGGATCGCCCGGCACAGGGGCCATTCCTCAACACCCCATCACGATTCTCGACGGGATTCCCGGCTACGGCGCAAGCGTGTATCCCACCAGGGTTTGCAGGCTGGCCGAGTCGCGCCCCTGCTGTTGCACAAGGTCGCCACCATTGGCAACGCCGGTCCGTTCCGAACGGATCACCATCCCCAACTTGCGTGCGTACCAGAAGTCGACGCTGCTGCTATCGGCCGGGCGGCTGCCAACCGTGGGTTTGCCGCCGAAGTAATAGGCCCGCACACGAACGCGATCGCAGGAGAACGCTTCGCCGCGCATCACCACCCCCTCGCGCCGCACAAAGCTGGAGTTCCATGCCACGTATCGATACACCGCATTGCCGCCGGGCGTTGGGATGTACTGGCACAGCATCACCGTATCGGCGTATGCTCCGTGCGTACACACCGGAAGCCGCACAATCCAGAGCAGCGAAGCGGAGTCGCACAGGTACCGTGCCGGGAGCATGGGATAGATCACATCGCCAACCGCGAGCTGCCACACCGAATCGCGCCGGTAATACGATACCGAATCCTCGTGCCTGATATCCAGATGCTGATGCACGCCGGGGTTGGCGTTGGTGCGGCCATTATCCAGCGTGGTGATGCGCACGGTATCACGGATCGGGTTGCTGTTCCCCTGAAACCAGTAGGCGCGCGCAACGGTAAAACTGCTCCCGCGCTTCGGCATGAAGCCGCAGGCCAGATCGTCCGATGGGTCGGTTCCGCAACCGGCAATGGCAAACAGCACGGCAAGCATTGGCAGCGCAAAGGCATATCGCCGGGAGAAACGTGGGATATCGTGGTTCATGACTTCAACGAATTGGCAGTATTGGTTGGCACGCCGAGCCGAGTATATCATCGGAACCAGGCCGACGCAAGGGCAATGGCGATCCCGATACACACGCCCGTATGGCATGGTCGGCGATCGATGGTGGCACGCGCCGTGCGCGTTGCTACGCTCGACACGGCGCCGTAAGTTCGGGCCAATGATTAGCTGCGCCCGCGTGTTCCCCGTGTTTGCCCCGGCCCTGGCGGTTGCCGCCGTTGTCGGGTTATGCGGTTGCGCCAACGCCGATCCCGGCGCCAGACCCGCCGACATGCGCGGCCGCGTGGCCGCGATCATTCCCGCACCGCAACGTTTTGCCGCGCAGCACATCCTGGCGTTCGTGAAGGTGGTCGCAAACGAAGGGCGATACACTCGCGTTGCCCTTACAATCACCGACACCTGCACCATCGAGATCGCACGGCCGACCGGAGCAACGCCTGTGCCCCCGAAAGCGCCGGCGACACACGCCATGCTGAACGACATTCATGTGGGCGACAGCGTGGAGATATTGTTCGCCGGGCCGGCACTGGAGACCACGCCCGTGCAGGCTACGGCCAGGGAGGTACGCATCATTGGCAACAACTGACGTTACCGATACCACACCGGCCGGCGGCATCGTCGTGCTCGGCATCGACGGCGGCGGCACGCACACGCGCGCGATGCTGGCCGATGCCCTGGGAAACGTGCTCGGCGCGGGAACGGCAGGCCCCTCCAACATGCAGGCCGTTGGCCGGGCCAACACACAGGCGGCAATCGAACTTTGCGTACGGCGGGCCTGGGGTGCGGCCGGCCTGCCGCCCAGTCCCACAGCCTGCGCCATGCTGGGGATGGCGGGCGTGGCATCGGAGGATGATCGCCGGGCAATGGCGGCGCTGGCCCGCGAGCTGCATCTGGCCGAACACGTGGTGGTCGATCACGATATCCGCACCGCGCTTGCCGGCGGGCTGCTGCTGCAACCCGGGATGGCGCTGATCGCCGGCACGGGTTCGGCGTGTTTCGGTGTGAGCGCCAACGGGCACACGTGGCGCGCCGGCGGTTGGGGCGAGCGTATCGACGATGCGGGCAGCGGCTTCTGGCTGGGATGTGCCGCGCTTGGCGCGATCGCGCGCGCGCATGACGGACGGGGCCCGGCAACGATGCTGACGGACCTGCTGCGTAACCTGCTGGAGCTGGCCTCGATGGATGAGCTTGTGCACCGCGCCGGCGCCGAGGGGCTTTCGCGTACGGAGATCGCGGCGCTGGCGCCAACCGTGATGCTTGCCGCCGAACACGGCGACGCCGTGGCCGAATCGATACTGCTTGCCGGCGCCGAGGAACTTGCGCTGATGGCCGGGGCCACGGCCACCGCGCTGGATATGCCCGATGCATCCATCGTGCCGATTGGCGGCGTTGCCGGCCACGCCCGATACGCCGGGCTGATTCGCAAGGCGATCGAACGCATCCTGCCCGGCGCCAGGATCGTGGAGCCTGCCCTGCCCCCTGTTGGCGGCGCCGTGTTGCTGGCATTGCAGGGCGCGGGCATTCCGATTACCGACAGCCTTCTGGCCCGCGTCGCCGCCGGCTGTGCCGCCCACACGTGAGAGGCTGTCCAGCAGCGCCGGCTTTCGTGTTCCGGGCCTTCGTCGTTCCGGCTTCCGTTATTCGGTCACTGTCCGCATATCGTCTACCGATTCATCGCGTCGCCTCATGCTTCGTTGTCAAGCCATACCAGGACGAGACACTTTCGGTTGCTTGACATGATTGTGGCCTCCTGGCCATTGAATCTGTCAACCTATTCCGGGACAGGACACGGCTTTCGACATTCGTCATTCCCAATTCTCAATTCATCCACGATGCTTTCGATCGAATCACTTCGCTCCACGTTCGACCCCGCTACCGGGATAATCGATGGCGCGCCGCGAACCGAGCGACGGCTGGCCGACCTGGCTGGCATCTTCGCCTGCGAAGCAGCCTACACACAGGCCTGCGCGGCCGGCAATCCGCTGGTGTATTCGGTGTATGCGGTAGAACCCGGCAGCGGCGATGGTGACCTGCACTACGGCATCGGGATGATTATGCCGGGTCGCGTTGGCAACGAGTACTACATGACCAAGGGGCACCTGCACGCCTGGCGGCCGGCCGCCGAGTTCTATATCGGCCTAGCCGGCTCCGGCCTGATGCTGCTGGAGGACGAAGCCACCGGCCAAAGCCGGTTGTTGGCGTTGGAGCCGAACAGCGTGGTGTACGTGCCGGGCGGGGTGGCGCACCGCACCATCAACAGCGGCAACGAACCCCTGGTCTATGCGGGCGTGTATCCGGCGCGCGCCGGGCATGACTACGCGGCGATTGCGGAAAGGAATTTCGCGATGGTGGTGGCGGAGATCGCCGGGAAGCCCACGGCAATGGAGCGCCGCGAGTATCTGGAATCCTTCGGCTGCTGACGCGGAGCGCGTGGCCCGCTTGGCGGGCGCTGTGTCCGGCGGGGCACACCGGCACGGCACCGGGTTGGGCGCCGTGCCGCAACGGGCATCAGTTGTTCAGCATGTAGTAGTAATCGTCGGTCCAGCGACGGAACGGAATCTCGAACGTGCCGCGCACTTCGCGTGTATCGGCGCGGTTGTCGATGTTGGATGCGTTCATCGTGAACGAACCACGCAGCATGTCGCGATCGATCGATTCGATCGTCACCGAGCCGGCCCCGGCGTTCCAATCGCTGCGGTAGATCGCATACACTCGGCCATCCTTGCTCTCGCCGGAATACAACGCGCTGAACAGTGTGGCAATGGCGGTGTCGTACTTGCGGCGCAGAACAGGGCGCCCATCCTCGGTGGCCTTGTCCGTCGTATCCACCACCACCCGATGGTCACCGATGGTGCAGGGAACGCGGATCACGCAGGAGGAGATGATGCCGTCGGCGCCGTACTTCGCCGTTGAATCCTGGCGCCAATAGCCCGTGATGAACAGTTGGCCGCCGGTAACGTAGGCAACCACGCGGGCCGGGCGGCTTTGCCCGCCGGATGTGATCGTAAAGGTGTTGGTATCCAGGCGATAGATGCCGTCGCGGCTCATGATGGAATCCAGACGACGACGCGAATCACCGGCGGCACGCGAGGGATCGGAGAACTGGGCAACCGTGCAGGATGTTGCAAGCAGGAAGCAAACGGCGGCAATCGCGGCCGCGAATCTGACGTGGTTGTACATTACGTATCGACAAAAGGCGCACCGCTCCCCCCCAAGGGATGGCGCTGAAAGTGTGAGATCGGCCGCCGGCAGATGCGCGGCCAATCAGCAGACGGCTCCGGCAGTTGATTTGGCCGCTGCGACCCGCCAAAATACATACGTCGGGCAAAACGGCCACGCGCCATCGCCCAGCGCGCGGCATCCCCTATCTTTCTATCTCTCCGCGGAACAGACGCCCCACGTTCTGCAACATGGCCCGCATACGCCATCATACGGCACCCCACGCGGCAGTAGCACAACGCGCTCGCAAAGCAACCACTCCACTGCCGCATTTTTCGGATATTATGCGCTGCCCAATGCCCTGCCGGGCTTCACAAGCCAGCGTAACGGGCGCAACCAATTCCGCTACGGAACCGACGCGGCAACGGTTCCTGCTTGCTTCCATCCGTCATGATCAACTATCGAACCAAGCCCATCCCGACCGATATGCCCACGCCATCGCGCGGGTCGCGGCCGTGGGGCGGATTCTCGCAATACGCGTTTAACGAAGACGTAACGGTAAGCCTGATGACCGTGGAGCCGGGCCAACGGCTGAGCCTGCAATCGCACACGGGACGCGCCGAACTGTGGATCGTGTTGGACGAAGGCGCAATGGTGGAGATCGACGAAACGGTACACCTGCCAGCGGCGGGCGCCGAGTTGTGGATCCCCGCTGGCGCACGGCACCGGCTTTCCAGCACCGGCCCGCGCGTGCGCGTGCTGGAGGTTGCCTACGGCAACTGGCAGCAGGAGGATATCACGCGTTATGCCGACGATTACGGCCGCCCGGATCAGGGAGAATAACGCGGCCCGCACGGATGCAACCGGCCCGGCCGGCAACCTGTCGCGGAGCCGCGATCCGTACCATACACCCAGCGACTATCCACACGAGCAACACGTGCCAACACCCGAATCGTATCGCAGGACAACACAGCGGCTGGCCCCGGTAACCTGGCAGCCCACCGATCCAGGTGACTATGATATCTACCCGGCGTTTCCGCTTGGCGCGGGCGCTGTTGGCGCCGGCTGGGATGAGCTGGCCGCGCATATCGCGGGCCATCGTGTTGTGATAATCGACGGCTACGGCGGCGTGGCATGGGATGTTCTGCGGGCATCGCTGGATGAGGCGCTTTCGCGGTTGGGACGCAACCCGGAGTGGCACGACGTGGCAACCGCGCTGCACGCGCCGCAGGACGTAGGCAGCATGATTGCCCCCTTCCTGGGCGGCGATGACCCACTGTGGGGCACGCGATTCACCGGGACGCTTGCGGACTTCTTCAACGCCGATGCGCTGGCGGGGCTACGGCCTGCACCGGCGGCCGATATCTCGATTGTGTACGGTACCGGCGCGGCGCTGGCCGGATGGGATGGCCACCTGGTGTACTGCGATGTTCCGAAGAACGAGATCCAGTTCCGTTCGCGGGCCGGCAGCGCGTGGAACATCGGCGCACCTGGCCCGACATCGGCCAAGGAGATGTACAAGCGATTCTACTTCGTTGACTGGCCCGCGCTGAACCGCCACAAGGAGGCCTTGCTGCCGGCGATCGGCACGTTTGTGGACGCACAGCGCCGCGACACACCAACCTTCACCGCCGGCACGGTGCTGCGCGAGGCCCTTGCCACGATGAGCCGCAACGTGCTGCGCGCTCGGCCGTGGTTCGAGCCAGGCCCCTGGGGCGGCAACTGGATCCGGGAGCATATCCCCTCGCTTCCCCCGGACGTTCCGAACTACGCGTGGTCGTTCGAGCTGATCGTACCGGAAAACGGGTTGATGTTCCAAAGCGACGGCAGGCTGCTGGAGACCTCGTTCGACCTGCTGATGTACCAGGAGGCACCGGCGGTGCTTGGCCGCGCGGCCGCGCGATTCGGCACGGAGTTCCCGATCCGCTTCGACTTTCTGGACACGTTCGGCGGCGGCAACCTCTCGGTGCAATGCCACCCACGCCCAGAGTACATCCGCGAGCATTTCGGCGAGAGCTTCACGCAGGATGAAACGTACTACATCCTGGATTGCAGTCCCGGAGCGCGGGTATATCTGGGGTTCCGCGAGGATATCAACCCTGCCGAGTTCCGCGCCGAGCTGGAGCGCAGCCATCGCGAGGGCGTGGAGATCGACGTTGAACGATTCGTGAACACGGAGCCCGCGCAACGCGGCGATCTGTTCCTGATACCGAACGGCACCATACACTGTTCCGGCACCGACAATCTGGTGCTGGAGATCAGCGCAACGCCGTACATCTTCACGTTCAAGATGTACGACTGGATGCGGCGCGATCTGGACGGCAACCCGCGCCCGCTGAACATCGCCCGGGCATACGAAAATCTGTACTTCGATCGCAAGGGCGCCGCCGTGCGCGCCGAGCTTGTATCACAGCCCACGGTGGTATCACACGGCAGCGACTGGCGCATCGTGCAACTGCCAACACATCGGGATCATTTCTACGATGTAAGACGTTACGAGTTCGAGACCGAAGTGTCGATCGATACCGCCGATGACTGCCATGTGATGAGCCTGGTGGAGGGCACGGCCGTGGAGGTGATTACCGCCGGGGGCATGGGGGCCCGGTTCAACTTCGCCGAGACGTTTGTGGTGCCGGCGGCCGCTGGATGGTACCGCATCGTCAACCTGGGCTCGGTGCCCGCGAAGGTTGTGCAGGCGTACGTAAAACACGATCCGGATACCGGAACATGAACAGGTCGGCATTGCGCCCGCGATGCGGGGACCACATGCCCAACGCATACGCACCGGATGCCGACATCCTGGGTATGTGCCAATGGGTGGCGCCGCGCGGGCCTGCCGCTGCCGGGCGCATCGATGGCCCGCCGGCAGCGCCAACATCCGGCCCCCGAATGGTTGCGTCTCCTCCCGGGGCCTCTGCGATCTGGCCCACCCGTTGTATCGCCCACTCATGAATCGCGATGGGTGAATGTGTTTTGATCGGGTGCGTTTACCGTTGGGTTATTCCGCATTCGGCATTCCTGTGTATCTTCGGCGTCCGCTGAGCGCGGGGCGCAGGCGCTGCTGCGCATCACGAGAGCAATCCACACTGATAATCATGTCGGCCAAGAAATCGTACGGACTTCTCGAAGGGAAACGCGGCATTGTGTTCGGTCCGCTCGACGAGAGCAGCATCGGATGGCAGATCGCGCAATCGGCATATCGCGAAGGTGCGCGGCTTGCAATTTCCAACGTGGCGGTGGCACTGCGCGTTGGCAGGGTGCGCGAGCTGGCCGAGCTATGCGGCAACGCATCGGTGTATTCGTGCGACGCCACCAATCTGGACGAAATCCGCGCCACGTTTCAGGGGCTGAAGGATGAGATGGGCCAGGTGGACTTCATCATCCACTCGATCGGCATGTCGCAGAATATCCGCAAGGGCGTACCGTACAACGAGGTCAACTACGACTGGTACATGCGCACGCTGGATGTTTCGGCGATGTCGTTGCACAAGCTGCTTACCTGCGCGATGGAGATGGAAGCCATTGCCGATGGCGGCAGTGTGGTGGCGATGACCTATATCGCCGCGCAACGGAATTACTCCACGTACTCCGACATGGGCGACGCCAAGGCCCTGCTGGAATCGGTGGCCCGCAGCTTCGGGCCGCATCTGGCACGGCGCGGCATCCGTATCAACACGGTTTCGCAAAGCCCCACGTACACGCGCGCCGGCAGCGGCATCGAGAACTTCGACAAGATGTTCCATTACGCCGATCGGCTTTCGCCGTTGGGCAATGCGTCGGCCGAGGAGTGCGGCGATTTCGTGGTGACGCTGCTGAGCGACCTGACGCGCAAGGTGACCATGCAGAACCTGTACCACGATGGCGGCTACAGTTCGATGGGCATGACCATCCCGTTGCTCTCGCTGTTCCACGGCGCGATGCAGAATCACGAGTTGATGCAGCAATCCGGGCTGGACGGCACCGCCGAGTAGCGTACACCGCGGCCACCCGCACCGCACGAACGTTGAAGGGTTCGCGCTCCCCAATCCGGGGAAGGCGAACCCTTCGTTATTTCCGTCGTGAACCGACCTGCAACGTCTGTCAGAACATGATCTAACGCGACGGGAACAGACCGAGGAACGCACCGAACTGCACGGTGAGGCCATCGGTGTTGATGTCGGGCACACCGTTAACGGGCGTGCCGGCCGCGTCGGTCCAACTGCCACCAAACGTCCCCTTGTATCCGGCGCCAACGCGCAGCATCAGGAATCGGGTAATCGTGTACTCGAAGTTCAGCGATGGGTAGTAGAACACGTGCGAGTTGCTGATATGGGCGTAGCCGTTGCTGCCCTGCGCACCGCTGAAAATGGTATCGAACGGCGCTCCGCCGGCCTGCGACTGGGTCATCTCCAGGTCGTAGGTTTCCGGACCGATCATCACGCTTGGGAACATGGTGAACGAGCGGAAGATGCGCACGCTGTAATCCAGATGCACGGCCGTCAACTGTGTTCCGAACCGCAGCGACGCGGTGCTGCTGTCGGAACGGGTTGCCTCCAGCACCTTCGAGCCGCCCGCCCCGTACAGACCCAGGCGCAGATTGGGCACCACAAGCGTGCTCACAAACCCGCCGCCACCGTTGATGACAATCGGGCCGCTGTACGACCCCAGCCCCAGCTTGCCGGCCAGGGCGTTCAACGCATCGTACTTGGGGAAGCCCACCATGCCCATGTAGCCGATGCCGGCCGCCACGTACCGCTGCTGCACGTCGTCCACGGGAATGTCGTCGAACGAGAACTGCTCGCCGCCGCCCTGCGCGCGAAGTGCGACGGGCGCCAGGGTAAGCAGGAAAATCAGAAGCGCCGCGGGGCGCAGGGACATTGTGCTAAGCATGTTATGGCTGAAAGAGAATGTACCCGATAAGGGCACGCCGCGCCGGTGCGCCGCGTGCCCTGGGCAACCGTACGTGGGTTGGGGCAACGGCTACTTGCCGGTGCCCGGAATGGAGAACTGATACGACAGGCCGATCATGCCGGTCACCATCGTGTAGTCGCCGGCGTTGTCGGCCGAGGTGGCCGGGCGGTCGATCACCTCACCAAGCGTGATCGAACCGATCACCGACAGCGAAAGCCAGCCGGTCTTGTTGTTCATCAAGGGGATCACCGCGCCGATACGCGGCTCCACCAGCGTAAGCTGCTTGCTGAAATCGGCATCGCTCATGTCGGTGGTGACCTCGTCCGCCGACCCCGCCTTTACACTGTACGACCCGCTCATCGGGAAACCGAAGTTCATGCCCACATAGAAGGCGCTGAAGCTGAACCCCGGCGTAACCGAGAAGTACGTGCCATGTGTTGTGGTATAGAAATCGGTGTTGCTCTCGTTGCGGACCTTGTACGAGCGGTTATCCAACCCCAGGCCGAGCATCGCGGAGATGCTGGGGCTGAGCGGATACGCGGTTTCGGCGGTGATGCGATACGAGAACTGCGGCGCCACCTTCAGGCCCAACGGCGGATCGAGCGTCATCGAGGCGCCGCCGGCAAAACCAACGCCCGCGGTCAGGTACGATGTGGCAAGCCTGTTGGAGTAATCGGATTGCGCGTGCAGCGCGGGCACGGCCTGGGCAGACACAAATGCCGCCACGGCGGCGAGAAGAGCAGAACGGTAGCTGCGACTCATCGAAGTGTACTCCTGTTTGGGTAACTGTTGTCCGGATCACCTGGCAACAGCGGTAAAGATACTGATGAACGGCGAAGTTCATCGAATCCTGTGGAGCAACGGCACGCCGGTAACCGTGCAATACGAATACTTCATGACGGCGACGCGTTACGTTGGTTGCATCGCGCACTGCCCGCGGGCGCGCAGGCAAAGGCGCCGCCGGCCCGCCGCGCCGCACGCCACTGCCGCAGGCGCAACGGCGGCACAGGTCATGGGCCTACTTGAACCATACAAGTTTCAGATCCGGGCGCGCCATGCCGTTCAGCGGGTAATCCTGCACGTTGGCCTGCAGCAACCGGTAGTGCATCTCGTAGAACAACGGGATGATGGGCGCGTCGGAGATGGCAATGCGTTCGGCCGCCACGAAGTGCTGCATCTGGGCAACGTGGTCGATGGTGGCCACGCCCTTGTTGAACTCGGCGCTGAACGCGGGGTTGATGTAGCGCGAACTGTTCGGATAGCTGGGCAACCCGGGCTGCCTGGGCACCAGATCGCCGTTGAGCAACAGCAGATAGGTTTCCGGATCGGGGTAATCGCCATACCACCGCGTGCCCCAGAATGCGAGCTTGCCGGCCTCGGCCTGGTCCAGCAACTGCGGGAACTCCACGCTCTTGATTTCCAGCTTCACGTTCAGCGTGGAGCTGATCATCTCCTGCACGGCCTGCGCAACCTGATTCAGCCGCGGCTCCGGATAGATATGCAGCGTGATCGCGGGGAACCCGGCGCCGCCGGGATAACCGGCATCGGCCAGCAGCTTCTGCGCCTTGGCGGGATCGTAGTTGTAGCCCGGTACCGAGTCCACCGGATACCCGGGGAACACGGGCGGCACCAGGCCGTGCACCGCCGGCGCGTACGGCGAGTTCAGCAACACGAACCGCACCAGCTTGTCGCGATCGATGGCGTAGTTGAAGGCGCGGCGCACATCGGCGCGGGTAAACGGTTCCTTCTGATTGTTGAAATCAAGGAACCACGTCAGCATGGCCGGCGAGGTCTGCACCTGGAACTTCTGGAACTCCGGGCGCGGCCTGCGGGCGGAGTCAAGCACATCCGTGAAGCGCTCGGTTGGGATGCCGAACGACTCGGTGAGATTGCCGGACATGAATTCCGAGAACTGCACCTTGTCGTCCTTGATGAAGGTAAAGCGGAGCTGATCCAGGAACGGCAGCCGGTTGCCGAACTGGTCAACGCCCCAGTAATTGGGATTGCGCTTCAACACCAGCTCCTGATCGGGTATCCAGTGGTCGATCATGTACGGCCCGGTGCCAACCGGATGGCGGAAGAAATCCTTGCCGTAGGCCACCACCGCCTCGCGCGGCACGATGTTGCCAAGCGAGTTGATCAGGTAGTAGATGAACGGCGCGTACGGTTTCTCCAGTTCGATCGTGAACGTGGAATCGTTCTCCACCACGAAGCCTTCGATCGGCTTCGGCTCCGGTGCATCGGCCGGGCGCGTTGAATCGGCCAGCTCGTTGAAGTAGCGCGTGGCCCCCTTCACCTTGTCCTGAAACGCCCAGAAGGCAACGCTTGTGGTGCGGGGGTCGCAGCATCGCGTAAACGAATAGCGTACATCCTCGGCCACGAACTTCCGCCCCTTCGCGCCGGGGAAGCAGGAATCATTCTGGAAGAACACATCGGTGCGCAGATGGAAGGTGTAGCGCAAACCATCGGCGCTGGCCTGCGGCACACTCAGCGCAAGCTCAGGCACCAGCTCCAGCTTGTCGTTCACGTCGATCAGCCGGTCGTACACCTGCGAGGCGATATCGTCCGCATGTTTGGAGTTGATCAGCACGGGATCAAGCCCCTTGGGATTTCCGCGCAATATGTTGGCGGTGAACGTCCCGCCATAGATACGCCCGCCCTTCGCCGTATTGCGCTCCACCGCTTCCTCCTTCCCGCCGCAACCGGCCGCAAGCAGAACAAGCGGCACCATCAGCAGCGATAACGCGGTGCGCACGGTTACATGGGAAGTATAAACGGGCGTGGGCGGAAGAAATGTTCTCATGAGGCGGCCGTGATTATTGGCGCGAATAGCCATGCCAAGGGTTGGTACCGATTACTGGCATCATGCCCCGGCGTGCAAACACCACCGGGCTGCACCACGCGGGCGCCGGATGCCATGAACATCAGGTTGGCGCGTACACAATGGCTGTAATAGAAACGCCCCGACACTTTCATGTCGGGGCGCGCGGGAATGTGTCGGGGAGGCCGGATTCGAACCGACGACCTTCTGCTCCCAAAGCAGACGCGATACCGGGCTACGCTACTCCCCGTACCTGAATCAACGGCAAAGGTCGGAAATCTCGGGCGCGTGCGCAAGCCTTTCGCGGAAAAAGCCCGAAACAGAACGCATCAATGCCGCCCGATCACGACGCGGCCGGGCACGAAACCGGCCGGTAGCACCGCCCGGCGCCGTGCACGGCATCGGGCTACGCCTTGCGCGCAAGCTGCTTCTTCAGGTTTTCGATAACCGGCACGGGACTTGGATCGGTACGGTTCAGCACCGCCAGATAGTAGCTTACCCAATCGCCCAGATAAATCAACGAGAACAGGCGTGCCAGCAACGTTTCGCCCTGCGAACGCACATCGATCGGCGCGGCGCTGCTTGCGGCAAGGATCTTCCTGGTGATGTCCAGGCGCGCGCGCACGCGCGCATGATCGTCGGCATCGCGCAGGAAGATCGGCATGAAGCGCCCCACCATCTTGCGCGGATGTGTCCAGCCGTTGATCTCGTTGTGGTTCATCTCCGGAAGCAGATTGCCGAACGCCAGATACTTCGCGTTCTCCTGGATCTGGCCGCGCCACCGCAGGTTCACCGTGTCCAGCCGGTCGGATGCCGAATACACCACCGGAATGTTGCCGTTGATCTTCTCGGCGATCGCGAACGCCGTGTTCGAGCTGGTTGGCCCGGCACCGTACTTCTTGCCCAGCTTTTCCAGCAGCTCGATCGATTCGTCGATGCCTTGCACCGTTGCCCGCCGCACGCCCTGGCCATACAGTTCGGACTTCACGGCCAGCGTGTACAGCAGCGGGAAGAAGCTGTAGGCAAGCGCCGCCCGCGGCTGCAGCCCACCCGGCAGGATGATCTTCTTCCGGCGCTGTGCCTCGGCCAGCTCGCCAAGACGCCCGCCGGTGGTCATCACCAGCACCTGCCCCGCATTCGCGTTGGCTGCGTCGTATGCCGACAGGGTTTCCTCGGTGTTGCCGCTGTACGAGCTGGCAACCACGGTGGTTCGCGCGTCAACAGCCGGCGGCGTATAACCGCGATACACCACCGTATGCACGCCATTGTGGTCGGCAAATCCGTCCACGTAACTGCGAAGCAGATCGCCTCCGATGGCCGAGCCGCCCAGGCCCAGGATCAGCACCGAACGCGCCTTGCCGGCTGCCAGCACCGGGCCTGCCTTGCCCAGCTCAACGCCCTCGCGTGCATACTGGGCGAAGTTGCGGATCGCCGAATACATGTCGGCCGGGTCGTGTGCTCGAAGCGATTCGAGAGTCGTACGTGTAGCCATTTGATCGTAGTGTATGGCGGCGCGACGTCTTGATAATACGGACACGCACCAGGGTTCGCTGAAGGTTCGGCGTAGCGGGGTTCGGCATGCGGGTTATCACATCGCCGATCGGCCCGCGTTCGATTCAGGTGGCCAGCCCCCACCGGCGCAGCGCATCGGCAACACGAGCCGCCGGACGCGCCATCACCGCGCTGTCGCCGTATTCCAGAATCGGCCGCTGGATAAGCACGGGGTTGGCTGCAAGCAGGTCAAGGATCCGTTCGTCGTCCATGCCGGGATCATCCAAGCCAAGCTCGCGGTAGGCGGGCTCCTTGGTGCGGATAAGCGCACGCGCTCCCTCACCCATCTTCGCGGCCAGCTCCGCCAGCTTCGCGCGCGATGGGGGCTCGATAATGTAGTTGATGGCTTCGAAGTCGATGCCGGCCTCGCGCAACTGCATCATCGCGTCGCGGCAGGTGGAACAGGTCGGCTTCTGATAGATGGTCAGCGTGGGCATCGCGCGGAGCGGTTGAGATCGGCGGCGCGCCGCGGTTTGGGCGCCGCCCCGTGTTCACCAAAAAGGCGTTATAATACAACTAGTACCCGGCGGCAGCCGACCCC
>CBHYLN010000128.1:0-15538 GCA_966128725.1 uncultured bacterium
GACACGCCGCACGCTGCTGCGCCATGCAACCGAGCTGTACAAGATCCGGGGCACGCCACGGGGATTGGAACGTTTCGTGAAGATGGCGCTGGGCGTGGACATCCGGATACAGGAGGAGTTCCGTCGTCGCAGATGGCTGTTTGCCGCCTCGGGATCGGGCTGCGGCGCAGCGGCGCCCGGCGATGCCGCCTCGGGGCCGGTGCTTGGCAGTCGGACCGACGTATGGGGCGATGCCATCGTGAATCGGTTGCAGTTGGATCAGTACTCGCGCATCGGCGAGTTCGCGCTGGTAAGCACCGGCGATCCGATGCGCGACCCGTTCCATGTGTATGCGCACCGGTTCACCGTGTTCGTGAACGCAAGCGATTGCCGTGGCGATGTGGAACGCACTATTCGCTATCTGATTGACCAGGAGAAGCCCGCACACACCGCCTACACGCTGGTGAAGGTGGAGCCACGGTTCCGCGTGGGCGTGCAGGCGACGGTTGGGCTCGACACCACGATCGGCGCATACCCGAAGACGGTATTGAACGAGTGCGCAACGCTTGGCAGCGATACGCTGCTTGGCACGGCGCCCGAGGATGCAGGCCCGGCGGCCGCGCAAGTAGGCGCGCATACGCGGGTTGGAGTGGATGCGGTGGTGGGATAAAACAACGATCAAGGAGAACCATGCAGTACGGAGATCATAACCACAAGACCGAGTGCCTGGATTGCGGCACGCCACCTCAGGAGCGCTTGAACTACTTCACCGGGCAGTTCCTCGCCGAACGTGATTTCCGCGACGAGCAGGCATATCACGTGGGCAAGCACCGGATGCATAACCGGTATCTGCATGGGTGGGGCACGGTGTGCGGCCTGCGCGTGGTACAGCATCAGGCCCCGGAGTGCCGCAACCGCTTCGTGGTGATCGAGCCCGGTGTGGCGCTGGATTGCTGCGGCCGCGAGATCGTGGTGCGCGAACGCGTATACCTGAACCTGCCGGAAATTCTGGCGCCAGGCGCCGATCAGCAGAAGGGCGACCATCTGCTGGTGTCCATTCGGTATACCGAGTGCAAGACGGAGTTCGTGCCGTCGCTGTATTCCGATTGCGGCTGCGACGAAAACACCTGCGATGCCAACCGCGTGCGCGAAGGCTTCGAGGTGGACGTTCGCCGCACCAACAAGCTGCCCAAGCCGATGGCCTGTTATCCCAACGGCCTGGGCATGAACTGGCTTACGACGATCGGGATCGAACATACCCGCCGCATCGCGCTGGATGGCGCGCTTGGGCGGCTGTATGTGCTGATCGACGGCAAGAAGGTGCTGGCCTACGATACCGCCCACCACTGCCTGCTGGGCACGGTGGACGTTGGCGTGGAAGCCGCCGATATCGCGCTTTCGCCCGACGGCAAGTTCCTGTACGTGGCCTACGAGGACCCCATGGTCGCCGGGCATCAGAAGCTTGGCGTGGTGAACGTGGCGGACCTGGCCGCGCCGCAGTTGGTGAACACGGTGGATGTATCCACCGGCAGCGCGTCGCCACGGCTGCATGTGTCGCCGGATGGCCGCGTGTACGTGCTGGATCGCAACACGGCGACGGTGATCATCTATTCAACCGGCCTTAACACCGGAGCGGCCAACCCCGTGTACGGCACGGTAAGCACCGGGGCGGATGCACGGTCGATCGCCGTCAGTTCCAACGGGGCCTGGTTGTTCGTTGCCGAGGCCGGCGACCACCGCGTGCGTGCGGTTGATGTGGGCACGCTTTCCTCAACGTTGATCAATGTTCCGGGCGTCACGCCCGCGCTTGTTGCCGCGGCCGCCGATGCGCCGGGGTTCTTCGCGGTGACCACCGAAGGTACCGTGCGGGCCTTCCGAATTGTTGGCGGCGCGCCGAACCCATTCCAGGAAGTGGGCACAGGCGCCAGCCTGGGCGCCGGCACGCCGGTGGACCTGGTCAGCTCGCCGGATGCCGGATGGGCGTTTGTTCTGATGGACGAGGCCGGCAAGAGCACGGTGCGCGCGGTGAACCGTGCGCTTATCGAAACCAATCCCGCGGGCGCGATTACCGCCGCGCTTCCGGTTGCACCGGGCGCCAAGGAGTTGTTGATCGCACGCGACGGCGGTAGGCTGTACGCTCTTGGCGCAGGTGAGGCCGGCGCATGCGGCGGCGTGTCCATCGTGGACATCAACGATTCCGGCTGCTCGGAGATCATGTGGCGCGCGCTGGACGGCTGCCCGACATGCGAAACCGACGACGACGGCTGGGTGCTGCTGGCGGCGATTGCGAACTACAAGGATGGTGATTACGTCACCGACGACCGCATCGACAATCGCGTGCGGCCGATGGTGCCCAGCACCGACACGCTGCGCAAGATGATCATGTGCGCGTTGGAGGCCGCCACCAAGGGCAAGCAGGGCGAGGCCGGCCCTCCGGGCAAGGATGGGAAGGACGGAAAAGACGGGAAGGATGGAAAGGACGGCAAGGATGGCGCGCCGGGACAGAATGGTGCCAATGGCGCACCGGGACAGAACGGGACAAACGGAACCAATGGTGTTGACGGCAAGGACGGCGTTGGCCTTGAGCAGGAGCTTACCGAGATCCGCGCCACGAGCTGGAAACATGGTACCGACGATAATCCGCTGGTGCCGGTGCGTCTCATGAACCCGTCACCTGGCGGGCCGGTGGCATTGCCGGGCATCGTGATCGTATTCACCGACAAGGTACACGTGCGTGCCGGGCGGCTTCCGATTATGCCGATGCGCACATTTGATGTGTTCACCAAGCGCATCGAGAATCAGGAATTCCCGGACTTCTACTGCCATTGCTCGATAAACGGGCAGGTGGTGCCGGTGACGTTCGAGGAAAAGGACGGCGCGATCGATTGGAGCACGGTGAAGGAAATTCCGGATATCGACGCAACGGCCGTGGCCTATGTGCTTCCGCCGAAGTTCCAGACGCCTTCCGGTGGTGTGAACAACTTCTGGGTACGGCTGTACGGTGATTTCGTGCTCGATATGAAGGAGCGTGCCGTTGACGCCAACTTCCCCCGGGCGGATTTCCCGAGCGGTGACCATCCGGCCGGCGAGAAGTACGGCATCCAGGGCGGCGTGTTCGAGAGCTGGTTTGCCATGACCAAGGACCAGTCCGGGCCGCCAAACAATCTGGTGGGCGTAAAGGACACGGTTGCCGGCGCGGGCATTCGCGGCACGGCCACCAAGCTGGACTTGAACACCGCATCCGAGAAGGACCTGCGAGCAATATCCGGTATCTCGACGGCGATGGCCAAGCGCATCGCCGATTATCGCGCCAAGACGCAGTTCAAAAGCGTTAACGACTTGCTCAAGCTGGAGGGGATGACCAAGTCGCTCCTCACCCAAATTCGCGACCGCATCACAGTTGGATAAACGGGGACACATTTCAATGGTAACACGTACGAAGAATCCAGGGATAACGAAGAAGACCGACGCCGGGTGCGGTTGCAGCAAGCCGGCCGCGTGTTCGAACTGTGGCGGGACCGAGTGTTTCGAGCGTCCCCGCTACTTCAGCGGCCAACTGCTCACCGATCGCGATCTGGATGCCGCGCAGCGGTATGTGATCAACAAGAACAAGCTGCACAACCGGTATCTGATTGGCACCGGGGTGGCGTGCGGCCTGGCCGTGCGGTGCGACCGCTGCGACGACGGCACCGTGGTGGTACAGCCCGGCTACGCCATCGATTGCTGCGGCAACGACATCGTGGTGTGCGATCCGGCCAAGTTCGACGTATACGAGGCGTTGAACGGCTGCAAGCCGAAGGCCGACGAGTGCGGCCAGATCAACGTTGACACGCGTTGCGGCGATCTGCCCACCGAATATTATCTGGTGCTGTACTACAACGAGGAGCCATCGCGGCCGGTGACGGCGCTGATGCGCAACGACGGCTGCAACAGCGTGCGATGCGAGCCTTCGCGCACCAAGGAGACGTTTCGCCTTGCATTGGTGGAGAAGGAGGAATATCAACGCCGCACCGAACCGAACATGTGGGCGAACATCCGCTCCTGTGTTACGGTTGTGGCTGCCGAGATCCGCAAGTACTGGGCGCAGATCGAGGCACTTGGCAAACAGACCACGTTCAACTACGTGCAGGCCTATCAGATCTTCTGCCGCATGCGTGATTCGGTGCTGAAGATCTACGGCGCCGATCGCAACACACGCTGCACGCTGGCGCTTGAGCTGAAAGCGCTGGAGGACAAGCTGCCGAGCAGCGGTCAGGACCCCAAGGCCGAAGCCAAGTTTGGGCGCGCCTACATCCTGCTGCTGGCCTACATGTTCCAGTACCTGCTGGATTGCATCTGCGACGCGCTGCTGGTGCCGTGCTCCTCGTGCGACGGCGATGAAGGCGTGTTGCTGGCCTGCCTTACGGTAGAGGAGTGCCGCGTACGAAAGGTCTGCAACACCGTCCGCACACAGTTGATAACCGGCCCGGCGATGCGCTACTGGTTCCAGCCCGTGTATTCGGTGATTGGCCGCCTGCTGGAAAAGCTCTGCTGCGACTTCGATATCATCAAACTGTTCAGCGGCTTCTACCGCCCGAAGTATGAGGAACCGCCGGCCAACCCGACAACGCCGCCGGTACATGCCGCGCGGCCGATGGCGGCAAACTACACCAAGGAGACCGCGGATCAGGCCGAGGCCGAAGCCATGGCGTCAGCCGGTGATGTGAAGGACGGCGACACCAAGGGTACTGCGTGGAACGACGTGAACGCGACGTACACCACGGAGAACGATGAGCCCAAGATCTCCGGATTCGATCCGGGCATCCCGGCCACGCGTGGCGCGAACATCTTCTCGATGGTGTCCGACTATACCGACGTCTCGATCGACTCGCTTGATACCCCAAGCCTGTTGTCGTTGTTCAGCTCGAACACGATCGGGTTGCTGGATCTGTACAAGATGCCGGTGGCCGATGCTGGTCGTGTTCTGGGCGAACGCAAGATCACCTACTCGGTGAAGCATGCGGCCAGCGATGCCGAGGCGTATTCGCTGGGCAACATCGGAAAGATGAGCTGGGCGATCCCGGAGAACAGCCACGTTGAGCTGCTGGCCGATCCCAGCGGTGTGGTATCACATGTGCGGGTGGTGAAGGAGGCTGGCAAATGAGCAGTACCGAAATCACGCGGTTGAGCTATTACGAACGGCAGTTCCTCCGTGTGCAGGATTTCAAGGATGAACAGGCCTATCATATCGGCATGCGTCGCCGGTTGAACATCTCGCACCATACGTGGGGGATCGTGACAGGCCTGGAGATCCAGCAGATCGAGAAGGAAGGGGGCAACGGCGAGTTCGAGTACTACGTAACGCCCGGGGTGGCGATCGACGGCTACGGCCGTGAGATCATCGTGCTGAGCCCGGTGACGATCGATCCGTTGCTGTTCAAGAAGTTCCCCGACTCGGACTACTATTCCATCTGGATCTCCTATTCCGAGTCGCGCTTTCAGGATCCCTCGCCGGGCTACGAGGTATGCGGCGTTGCCGACCAGCGCTCGCGCGTGCAGGAATCGTATCGGCTGTGCATCGGCACGCCGAACGCGGAGCACGGCCCGATTGTGGTTGCCGGTGAGCTGGTGGACCCCACCGACCCGGCAACACCGGAGGATCTGTCGATCCCGTATCAGGAGCTTCCTGAGTTCGGAGTTGATGATGCATGGTTCATCCGGCTGGGCAGCGCGCAGTGGGACCGTACAAAAAGCATGTTGATCGAGGGCACGGCCGATCGTATCAACGAGGACCGGACCTACGTTGCCGACATCGCCTCGCAGATCCTGGCCCCGACCGACACGTTGGTGATGCGCCGCCGCATCCCTGATGCCACGCTTGACCCCGCCGACCCGCAATTGACGGTGATCGTTGAGGGCGACATGATCGTGGAGAACGACTTGCAGGTTGAGGGCGATGCCGCCGTGGCCGGCGAGCTGGTGGTAACCGGCAACACGACGCTGGAGGCCGACCTTGAGGTTGGCGGCAATCAGCACCTTACCGGAAACCTGACGGTGGACGGCAAGGTTGGTGTTGGCACGGCCACGCCGGACGTAACGGTGCATATCGCTACCGGCACGAATGCGGCGCTGGCACAGGGAACCGGCTATCTGCTGTTGGGTAGCATCAGCGGCAACAACGTGGTGCTTGACGATAACGAGATCATGGCGCGCACGGGCGTGGCGGCTGCCACGCTGCACTTGCAGGCCAGCGGCGGCGATCTGGAAGTGCATGCCAACAAGAACGACGATCGCGAGAAGGTGATCGTGAAGGATAACGGGCATGTCGGCATCGGCACGGTTGCGCCAGATGTTCCGTTGCACGTTACCGGCGGCACCGACGCCACGCTTTCCAACGGCAGCGGCTATGTGGTGATCGGCGACGTGAGCAGCACGAACCTGGTGCTCGACAACAACGAGATTACCGCACGCAACAACCAGGCGGCGGCAACGCTCTCGTTCCAGCGCGACAACGGCGACGTGCAGATTCACTCCAACCGCGAGACCGACGCACAGATCATCTTCAAGGACAGTGGCAACACGGGCATCGGCACAACCAATCCGGCCGGCAAGCTGGATGTGTACGGCCGCATCCTGCGCCAGGGCCAGGAGTTCTCCAGAACCGGCACGGCGGTGCACAATACGTTGATCTCCACACCGTGGGGCACCACGTCCGACTGGAACATCTTCGTGTCGCCGAACTCGATGGGCGAGGAGGAACCAAACAGCGAGCGCGACAATGCGTTGCTGATGATGCAGTGCTCGGCCACGCCGGTCTCCTCCACAACCTGGCAGATCACGGCACGCTATAAGTTCAAGTACACAAACGCCTCGAACCCGGGGAACGGTACCTGGAAATCCGGTGTGGCCAACTACATGTTGGTGCCACGCTGACCTGTTAATGGCCCATGGCCCAGCATCCATCGGTACATATCGATCACTTCCAGGCCGAGTATCTGGTGCCGGCCGATGCCGCGGTTTCCGAGCAGACCGTGGTGCGCCGTTTGAACACGGTGGCGGCCGACATGATGGCCCGTGCCTGGGATGACGACGCGCTGGATGTACAGGCCGATGATGCGCTCTACTTCGTTGAGAAGGTTGACGCCGACTTCGATCTGGACTTGAACGCCGACGACCGCACCATTGCCGCGCAGTGGGCGGCGGCGTTGCGACAGGCAATAGCCCGCACCATCGCCCGTCGCGAAGGCGGGCTGGTGCGTTTCGGCAATCGAGCGGAGTTCATCGCCGCGTACATTCAGGACCTGCTGAACGGCGGGGCGGAGCATTGGTATTATGCCGAGCTGCGGCCACGATCGGGCGAGGGGTTTGCCGCGCATATCGTGCGGCTGCTGGTGGAGGATACCGATATCGGCCGCGATGCGCTGTTCCAGCTTTCGGAGCGCGACGAGTTGCCAACGTTGTTTGCCGCGATCAGCGAGGCCGATGCCGAACTGGTTGTGGGGCGTACGTTGCTGCCGGCCGCGCCGCGATTGCTGCTGCCGGGAATGTATGGCCGGTGGCTTGCCGCCATCCGCCAGGTTGTGGGCGGCGGTGCCATCAGGCGTACAGGCCATGCGGTGATGCTGGCGCGGCTGTACTTCGGGGTGGTGGCGCGCAACCGCGAGCACGGCCACGATGTTCACCTGGCACGGTTCATCAACGATCTGCTGGCCTTGCGTGATGCCGTTGCCGCGGCCGGCGGCGCAGGCGTTCGGGCGCTGGCCGCGCTGGAACGTGGCGACCCCGAGCCGCTGCTTGCATTGCTGCGTGGCGGCACCCGCAGCGCTGATTCGGCGGGGACTGCGTATGCGGCCCATGGCGCGGCCGGCAACCAGTTTGCCGAGATCGTGCAGGCCCTGGCCCGCCAACAACAGGAAGCCGGGTTTGCCGCTACGCTGCGTGACCTTGGGGCCGCGGCCGCTGAAGGCGGGCAGGAATACCTGACCTCGTTTGGCGGTCTGTTCCTGTTGCTGCCGGCGATACTGGATTTGGATATCGAACCCGCGCTTGCCAACGCACACGCCGATGCCGGCGGCGAAGCTCGCGATGCGCATCTGCCGTTGATGGTGCTGTTGCAACAGGCTGCCGGGCGTGAGGATGCCGACGCCGTGCGGCGCGATCGCGCGTTGGCCATGTTGTGCGGGTTCGAGCGCCTTCCCGCGCGCACGTTTGCCGAGCGCTACGAGAGCTTGATCGACACCGAACGCTTCACGTTGAACCTGAAGCAGATTGCCGAATCGCTTGCACGTTCAACAAGCCATTACCCACGAGTGGCGGTGCCAGGGCCAGCCGAGCAGCAGGCGTGTATGCTGGGCGCGAATGCCGCCGGGCTGCCGCCGGAAACGGCCGCCGCCGAAACGGCCGGTGACCAGAGGGGCAACAGCCAGACGGACAACGATCAGATGGCGGACGACGAACCCGCGGCCGATGCCGATAACGTGGTCGCTGTGCCGGCTGTTCCCGTGTTCGACGCCGAACTGGCCCCCATCACGGCGCATGTGTTGAAGCGGTTCGCGGCGGCGCTTGGCGCATTCGCCGACAGCTCGCCGGGATATCTCCGCGCCAACTTCCTGCGCGCGTACTGCCTGGTGGAGGTTGACGCCGCAACAATCGTGGTGCGGTTGCTGCGATGCCCGTTGCAACTGGTGCTGCGCATGGCCGGGTTCGGCACGCTGGAGCGTTCGATCCCATGGCTCGGCAACCGTACGCTGCGTTTCGAGTTTGTCTGAGGTTCGGCATATCCCGCACGGTTTCTCCAACTCCTTTTGAGCTTCCCAATTCCACGCGCCCAGCATGGCAGCATACACCGATAGTCTGGATCATCTGCGTCACGAACTTGTCCGCCTTGACCTGTTGCTCGAACGGGAGGTAGCCAGGTTCCGGGGCACGTTGACACGCGAGCGCGCCGAGACGCCGTTTGCCGGGTTGTACATATCCGACGCCGAGATCGATACGATTCTCGGCAACGGCGCCGGCCCCGAGGGCGACCGCCTTGCGGCCCTGGATGCCCGCATCGCCGAGCTTACCGCCACCATCGACGCGCGCCTGGCCGAAAGCCGCGCCAGCGGTGTGCCGCTGCGGCTGCTTCACCTTGCCGACACGTTCAACCTTGCGCGCACCGAGCTGGACATCATTGTGCTGGCGTTGGCGCCGGAGCTGGACCTTCGTTATCAGAAGCTGTACGCGTACGTGCAGGACGATGTAAGCCGCAAGCGCCCAACGATCGATCTGGCGCTGCGCCTGTTCTGCCGCACCGAAACCGAACGCATTGCCTGCCGGCGCATCTTTTCCGATCTGGAGCCGCTTGCCGCTGTGCCGCTGCTGTCGCGCTGGGAGGAGCCCGGCGACCGGCCCGCGCCGTTGATCGGCCACGCGCTGAAGCTGGAGGAACGCATCGCCGAGTTCCTGATTGGCGGCGACTACATGGAAAGCCGATTCGCCAATCGTGCCGCGTTGGTGCGCTGGGTGATCGCCGCCACCAGGCTGGATGATCTGGTATTGCCGGACGTATCCGCGCAGCGACTGCGCAGCCTGGCTCGGCTGTCGGCTGATGCCGACCGCCGTTGGATCTGCGTGCTTGAAGGGCCGTCGGGATCGGGCAAGAAAGCTGCCGCCGAAGCAGTGTGTGCCGAGCTGCGCCTGCCGATGCTGGTGGCCGATGCCGCCGCGCTGGGTCGTAATGAGATCGATGTCCGCGCCGGCATTCGCGCCGTGCTGCGCGAGGCCCGGTTGTACGGTGGGGCCGTGTACATCGATTCCTGGGCCTCGCTGGCGACGGCCGCGGAAAGCGGCCCGCCGGTGGACGTGCATTCGCCGCTGGAGACGTTGGTGTTGGAGGAGTTGGCGCGGTTTGGCGGGCCGATTTTCATCGGCACACGCGGCGCGTGGCGGCCGGCCGAGCGCGCGCACCGTTGGGTGGTGCACGTGCGACTTGGCATCCCGAACGAGCGCGACCGTCTGCTGCTGTGGGGCCGCGCCCTTGAACGCCACGAGCGGGCCGTGGAGCCCGGAATCGCGATCGACTATCTGGACGGCGCGTACCGCTTCACCGGCGGCCGCATTGGCGCCGCGATGGACCACGCGGGCCTGCATGCCCGCCTGCGCGATGCCGACGACGGCCGAATCACCAACGATGATCTGGTTGCCGGCTGCCGTGCGGAGAGTGCGCGATTCATCATCTCCTTCGCCAAGAAACTTTCGGTGCAGCGTACGTGGAATGATCTTGTGCTTCCTCCGGATGTAGCGCTGCAGCTTCGCGAGTTCGCGCGGCAGGTAAAGCACCGCGCACGGGTGTACGGCGAATGGGGGTTCGATAGGAAACTGTCGGCGGGGAAGGGAACCATCGCGATGTTCACAGGCAACTCGGGCACGGGCAAGACGCTTTCGGCCGAGGTGATGGCGCATGAGCTTGGGCTGGATCTGTTCCGTGTGGACCTGTCCAGCGTGATCAGCAAGTACATCGGCGAAACCGAGAAGAATCTGGACCGCGTGTTTCAGGACGCGCAGGATTCCAATGCCATCCTGTTCTTCGACGAGGCCGACGCGCTGTTCGGCAAGCGGTCGGAGGTGAAGGACGCACACGACCGCTACGCCAATATCGAGATCAACTACCTGTTGCAGCGTGTTGAGGAATACGAGGGCGTGATCATCCTTGCAACGAACCTGAGCAAGAACATCGACCAGGCCTTCCTGCGAAGGCTGCACTTCGCCATCGAGTTTCCATTCCCCGACGAACCGTACCGCAAGCAGATCTGGGAGCGGATTTTCCCGAAAGCGGTGCCGATCGACAGCGACGTGGATTTCGAGTTCCTGGCCCGCCAGTTCAAAATCGCGGGCGGCAACATCAAGAATGTGGCGTTGGCTGCGGCGTTCCATGCCGCCGATGACAACACCGGCGTGCAGATGCGGCATCTGGTGCTCGCGCTGAAACGCGAGTTTCAGAAGCAGGGCAAGACATGCGAGCGCACGGACTTTGAACAGTACTACGAGTTGGTGCGGTAGCCAGGCGCGAACAAGTTGGGCATGCGACACGATAACCGGCACTGTCGCTGCCGCTCATCGCCATGAATGTTGAACTCGAACAAGTTGGGCATGCGACACGATAACCGGCACTGTCGTTGCCGCTCATCGCCATGAATGTTGAACTCGAACGACTTGGGCATGCGAAGCGGGGAGGGATGTGCAGTCGCCATCCGGCGCCGTGAGTGATTACCTCGGTTCATGCAAACCTTTCGTACAAACCTTTGGGTAAAAACCTCCAGGTTTACTGTAATTAGGTTGCAAAACAGTACACACGGTTCAAAAAATGCTTGCATGCGATTACACCGTATGCGTATGTTCGCTTCGTCCAACCGAGAATAGGTTTCCCTACGAGGGTGAAGCCGTGTAGCGTGGAACAGTCCAGTATCACATTACATCGGCTCTCGACGGTAAAGCAGTTCTCGAAGGCGCAAGATTCCTCGGCCAGAATTGGAATCACGCGTAAAACAATCAGAGGTCCAACCATGCAACGCTCGCTACCGTTCCCGCGGTTTCGTTGGCCCGTTTTACTCGCCCTGTTGCTCGTATCCACGTTCGTACCTGTGGTTTCCCAACCTTCAGGCGCGCGCATTGGCACATCCACGGCTACCGACAGTATGGCCGATGGAAGGATCATGTCGCAGGTTATGCAGGCGGCACAGCTCCGTACCAATGGTTCGATGGGCTCCGGCGAGCAAAGCATCATCAACGTTCCGAGCGTTGTGCGTCTTGAGGGTGTCAATTCCGCCGACCGCGATAATACTCCGCTGGTATCGGCCGATGGAAGCGTCCTGTTCTTCAATTCCACCCGTCGTGGCGATCGTTCCTGGGCGAGATATAACTCGAACAAGAAGCGCCATGACGACGACATCTACTTCTCAATCCGCATCCCTTCCAACGATGGCATCGAGCACTGGACCGATCCGGTGAACGTTGGCACGTCGTTGAACAGCAGCGAGGACGACGGCGTAGTGGCAATCAGCCCCGACGGCCAGACGCTGTACTTCAATTCGTTGAAGCGTGGATGGGAACAGGATGGCGGACCATTCTATCGTGCCCGCCTGAGCGGCAACGCATGGGTGGATATCCAGGGCCTGGGTGGCGGCATCAACGAGTTCTTCCGTTCGCACGAGGTTGGTGAGCGATTCCGCGTGTACGGTGGCTCGGTCAGCTCCGATGGCAAGGATTTCTACTTCGCTACGACGGTCCATTCCCCAAATGGAAAGCATCAAATCTGGGTGTCTCACTGGAACGGTGTTGCATGGGGCGCCCCTGAAAATCTTGGAATGGATGTCAATCACGGTGGTGGCAGCTATGCGCCGTGCATCGCGGCCGACGGAAAGACACTATTCTTCACCGCGACCGGGAAGGAGGGGGGATACGGAGGCGATGATATCTATCTCACGGTGAATAACAACGGAACCTGGGGCATCCCCTTCAACGCAGGAGCCCCGATCAACACCGAAGGAGATGACGCGTTCATTTCATTGGCCGCGTCGGGTGACAAGGCGTATCTCTCGCGTATGATCGACGGCAACGAAGATCTGTACGTTGCTCCGATTCCGATCAAGTCGCGCCCCTCGAGCGTAATTCTGGTGAGCGGTACCGTTACCGACAAGGCGACGAACGCTCCGCTTGAGGCAACGATTGTGATCGAGGATCTGTCAACGGGCACCAAGATCTTCGACGCCACAAGCAATTCGATCTCGGGATCGTACACAACCGTGCTTCGTCCTGGCCACGATTACGGTATATCGATCACGGCGCCCGGGTACGTGTTCCATTCGGCCCGGTATACGGTACCCACAAACGTTTCCTACGATAAGCTTGCACACGACTTCCAGTTGCAGCGGCTTGCCGAGGGCGAACGATTTGTGGCGAACAACATCTTCTTCGACTACAACACTGCAACGCTCTCGCCCGAGTCACGCCCCGAGCTCGATCGAATCGTGGGCATGATGCGGGAACACCCACAGTTGCGTCTGCAGATCAACGGACACACGGACAACATCGGATCGGCGGAGTTCAACAAGCAATTGTCGCTTCGCAGGGCTGATGCGGTTCGAGACTACCTGGTGAACGTGGGCGGTGTCACAACCGACCGGATCGCCACTCAGGGCTTCGGTTACACAAAGCCGACTGCGTCGAACGCGACCGAGGATGGTCGTAAGCAGAATCGTCGCAGCGAGTTCACAATCCTCAAGCTCTGATCCCGATGAATACAAATATTCCTTGATACAGCCTACCCAACAGGAATAGCACAGGCCGGGATGTACCACAGTTGGTGTGTGGTTATCTCGGCCTGTGTGATTATACACCGCCGTACTCCAGTTCAACATTCGCATTAACGGCTGGCAGCGAACTTCCATGTATGCGTCGAATGCCAACCCGCCGTTAGTCATTCACAGTACCGATCTGGCAACGGATTTGCCGTCCAACGTATCCACATATCCCGCCGTCGAGTTCAACATTCGTAGTGCCTGGCTGCACGACAGTGCCGGTCAGCATGTCGTATGTCTAACTCGTCGAGTTACGCATGAGAAGCCGCGATCGGCACTGGTGGTGCCTGTAACCGCTCCGAATGCCCAACCCCGTTCGAGTTGGCCATTCACAACGCCGAGCGGCAAGGACAGTACCGGGTTATCGTGTCGCATGTCCAACTCACCCGGGTTCAACGTGTGCAACGCCGATTGGCACGGGGCTGCTGTCCAAGGTATCGACCAACGTATCGACCAACGTATCGAATGCCCAGCTTGTCGCGGTGTTCGGATGAACAGCGCAACAAATCAATGATTGCTGCCTGGAATCGGACATTTGCTCTCAACGGCGCACATCGGCGCGTACTATAATGGATATTATGTAACCTAATATCGGGTGTGCACGACGAAACATCCGTGCGTCGTTCGCCTGTGATTGTACCGATCCACCATTCGTATCCTCCACCCGGCCGGCATCGGTTGGCTACTGTCCGGTTGCGCTGTCTGGTGAGAATGCATGGCTGCGTGCGCGGCTGTTTACAAGTGTCCGTTCCTGGGTGCGGCTGACTGGCGGACAATCATTCGCGCCGTGCCAAACCGTGCAGCGGTCCTCGTATGGCGCTCGCCTGACGCGCCTGGATCTGGCGTGCGTTGGAGTTAGTCATTCGCGATACCAGCCGGCAACAAGCCACTACGAAACGCATCGCATATCCAGCCCGACGAGTTCAACATACACGGACGATTGAACACCGGTGGCGGGCTACGACCGAATCACTGCCGGGCACGATCCGGAGTCCGCTGCGGCTGCCACGTTACGCCAACGCCTAACGTTTGCGTGGTTCGGCAAACGGCTCTTCCGTAAATTCCCGTCCCTGCGTATCAACAATTCCCGAACTCGGAACACCCTACTGGCACACGCCTGTGCTCTGCGCGCGTTGCGTACGACGCCCGGCGGGGACGCGCTCGGCGTGCGCATTCCTCTCTAAAAAGGATCCGGACCCGTGGTTGCATGTGAAAACGAACGTCCGTGCCTGAGATATCGGCGGTATTGTGGTAGCGGCGTGGTTGCCCTGATTGTAACAATGGCGATTTCGGCCTGCGGAGGAATGCGTGGCGAACGTGCCGACGCACCAGGCGCCGTGGGCGTGGCCGATTCGTCCGCGCTGGAGGCCAACTGGAGCCTGGTGCTTGCCAGGCGCGTTGACGCCGATGGCTTTGTGGACTTCATTGGCCTGCAGAGTGATACTACGTTCGATCGCGTTATCGACCAGGTTCGCATGGCGACTCCGTCGCGGATGGCTTCGAGCGCCGATCGGCTTGCGTTCTGGATCAACGCCTACAATGCGCTGACGCTAAAGTTGGTAACCGATAATCTGCCCGTCTCCAGCATTACCGATATCGCCGGCGGGCTTACAGGTGTACTGGTTTCCGGCAGCAAAAGCCCATGGGAACTGCACGTGGCCGCCATTGAGGACGAGGAACGGTCGTTGCAGGATATCGAGGACGACGAGATCAGGCAGTTCGCGGACGAACGCGCCTACTTCGCGCTGTGCCGCACCGCGGTAAGTTGCCCCAGACTGGCCCGTGCCGCCTACGCGCCGGCAGCCCTGAACGAGCAGCTCACCGCCGCACGCGATCAATTCCTTGCCGATCGCACGCGGAACTACCTGCGAAACGGTCGGCTGTATCTCTCCAAAGTCTTCGAATGGCATCGCGCGGATTTCGAGCGCTCGGCCGGCACGCTGCAGGCTTGGCTTGCGCGCTACTGGCCCGATGCCAACGAGGCCACCACCATCAGTCACCTGCAGGATTCCTCCATCGAGTTTCTGGATTACAACTGGAAGCTGATCGACCAGCGGAACCGCCCGCGCTGAACGCGACGAGTTGGACATGCGATGCGGTTGCCGGCACTATGCTACCGATCGGCACTGTGAATGGCTAACTCGACGAGTTGGGCATGCGACACGATAACCGGCACTGTCGTTTCCTCCTGGCACTGCGAATGTTGAACACGACCGGTTGGGCATGCGACACGATAACCGGCA
>CBHYLN010000129.1:0-15472 GCA_966128725.1 uncultured bacterium
GATGACGACATCGCCGCCGCGTTGATCTACGCCGTGGATCGCGGCGCGCGCGTTGTGAACCTGAGCTTTGGCGACTACTACGCATCGCCGCTTCTGCACGATGCAATCCGGTACGCGGTGGGCAAGGGCGTGGTGGTTGTGGCCTCCAGCGGGAATGAAGGCGGGAGCGATCCGCATTATCCATCCAGCTTCGCCGAGGTGATCGGAGTTGGTGCCACCGACAGGAATGATTATCTGGCACCGTTCACTACCTATGGCGCGCAGTTGGCACTGTGCGCGCCGGGCGTGGACATCGTTACCACGCAGGCCGGTAGCGGCTACAAACGTGTAAGCGGCACCTCGTTCTCGTCGCCCTACGTCGCGGCAGCCGCGGCCCTGATCGCCTCGGCGCATCCGGGGTGGCGCCCGTCGGAAATTCGTTCCGTGCTCGAGCTCAGCGCCGACGATCGCGGCCGCACCGGATGGGACCTGAACTACGGCGCGGGCCGATTGAACATGCGGCGCGCGTTGGAGTACGTTGCCGCTGCCGATGTGGCGATCGAGACGCCCGAGGTGGATGCGGCGCTCCATGCGGGCGATTCGTTGATCGTAACCGGCTCGGCATACTCGCCGCTGCTGGAATCGTGGAGCCTTTCGCTTGGTGCGGGCGACGATCCTCGCCAATGGCAGGACATACCCGGCCCAACCGGGGCGACCAGCGAAACAACCGCCCGTGTACACGACCGCCTGGGCGCAGCCGCGCTGGCCGGGCTTCCGCCGGGCCAGTACACGTTGCGCCTTACCGTGCGGCAAACCAACGGCCGCACAACCGACCGCCGTGTGCGCCTGTTTGTGGACCCGCCCAAACCCGTTGTTGCCTCGGTTGCCATCCGCAATGTGTGGCGGTTCGATCAACGTGCCGTGGCGGTTACCTGCTCCACGCAGGAGCCCTCGTTGCTGCGTTTGTGGTTGCGCCAGGCCGGCAGCGGTGCGCCGTATCGCGCCGTGGCGCTCGAGGCCGAGCGTACCGGGATGGTGCGCGATCACTTCCTGCTTCTCACCGCCGATGAGATCGACCGCCTGACCCCGTACGATGCGTATCTGGAGCTTACCAATGCCGCGGGTGATACAACGTTGATCGGCGCGCCGCAGGCGCCGCTGAGCATCATCCGCGAACGCGATGCGTTCTCGCGCACGACGTTTGCCCGGAAGCCCTACGACCTTCCGTACGGGTACGTGCTGGACGATACGCGCAGTCTGTACCCCGATGCCAGCGCCTCCGTCGTACTGAATCGGTTTCAGGATGGCGGCTACGGTCCGCTGGTGTTGTACGGCTTCGCCAACGGAACGTTTACCCAGCGTGATTCGGTCGCCGAGGGGTGGCTGCCGCGTTCGATGGGCGATGCAAACGGTGATGGCAGGCTTGATATCCTTGTGCAGTCGCGGGGCACCGGCATGATCTTCAGCCGCGATGGATCTGGCAGCAATCCCCTGGCACGGAGTCTGTTTGTGGATACCACAAGCGGTGACTTCTGGGCAGATGCGTTGATCGACCTGGACGACGACGGTGTAGCCGAGGTGGTGGCCCGTACGGACAACAGCGCCGCCGAGCCCGCGTATTACTACACCGCGCGTCTTGCCGGCGATACGCTTGCGCGTGATGCGCGATTGCCGAATACCACGGCTCCGGCATCCGGCGACAGCCGCAACAAGTATGGGCCACCGGAAGCGCGTGCCGCCGACTTCGACGGCGATGGCCGGCTTGACCTGTTGATCGGCGATGACGATGCCGATTTCCAGATCTACAGGCAACTTCCTGACGGGCGGTTCCAATCGATGTGGATCGACGAGAACGATGGTGAGGGGGGAAGCGAGTTTGTTACCTCGGGCGATCTGGACGGCGACGGTCGGCAGGAGGCCATCGTGGCCTATCATGCCCGTGTGGGCCAGAGTTTCCAACGCACCTACGCGCTGCCGTTCTGGACCATCAAGGCCTTCTCCTTCGATCGCGCCGGCAAACCCTCGCTGATCTGGCGCGACAGTATCGCCTACGTTCGGCCAACGTTGCCGTTCCTCTTTTTCAGCGGTCTTGCCGCCGGCGAACTGAACGGCCGGCCCGGCGACGAGCTTGTGCTGTCCTTCTTCCCTGGCCTGTATGTGTTGGCGTGGGACTCGGTTGCCAAAACGCTGCGCCCGTTATGGTATCGCGATGGCGTGATAGCCAACCGGCCGGTGATCGCCGATCTGGATGGCGATGGCCGGCAGGAGATAGGCGTGGGGGATGGAACGCGCCTTTCGTTCTTCCAGGCGTATGCCGCGTCGGCCGGTGTGCCTGCACCCTCCGGGTTCAACGGGTGGGCCGTCAACGATACGTTGGTTCATCTGCAATGGAACCCGGTGGATGGCGCCGAATACTATACGCTGTACCGTGGCGAGAAGGGAACCAACGGCTCATTCCATTTTGATTCCGTTGCGCGCACCACGGCAACGTTCATCAACGATACCGGCTTCGTTACCGTGGGCGGCGCGCGGCTGGAGCCCCGGCGTACCTACTACTACATCGTCACCAGTCGCAATACGGCGCTCACGGCCGTGGATAGCTTGCTCAGCAACGCCGTTGCCGTGTTCACGCACACGCCGGGGATTATCGAATCCGTGACCGCCGTTAACAGTCGCGCCGTGCGCGTGCGCATGTCCGTACCGCTTGCCAGCACGCTTGCCAGGCCCGGCGCGCTGGGCATTACAACGTCGGGCGGCCGCGAACTGGTTGTAAGCACCGTGCTTGATGCCGATCCCTTTACGCTGGTGGCCACACTTCAGGAGGATGTGGGCGGTGATTCGCTGGTCGTGCGGCCAACGTGGTTGCTGCGCGACGTGTTCGGCACTCCGTTCGATACGCTTTCGGTGGCGGGTGTGCGCATGCCGGAAGCCGAACGCCCTGGCGAGCGCTTCCTTGCTTTGCGCGCCCAGTTGATTGCGCGCGACACTGTTGCCGTGGATTTCAATGCGCCGCTGGATGCAGCCTCGGCAACCGTGGCAGCCGCATACCGGCTGTTGCCCGGTGGCAGCATCGTTTCGGCAACGCTGGCGCCCACCAATCCCGCGCGTATCCTGTTGGCCGTTGGGCCGGAGTATCCCGTGGGAGCGCTCGGCGTGGTGTATACCGTGCCCATCAACGGTGTGTTTGCCGCCGACGGCCGCGCGCTGAACGATGGGGCGGGGGGCATTGTTTCGTTTGTGGTCACCGCGCCAAATCTGGACGCGCCGATGGTGTATCCGCATCCATTCTCCATCGAACGCGATGGGCGATGCACCTTTGCCGGGCTTACACGGCAGGCAACGGTCAGGATCTTCACACAGTCCGGAAGGGGCATTGCCACATTGGTGGAAACCGAGGGCGCGGGCGGTGTAACGTGGGATGGGCACGACGAGCGCGGCGACCCCGTGCCGCCGGGCGTGTATATCTACGTGGTGAACGGGGTGGCTGCCGACGGCTCGGCCTACGAGTCGGCCCCCAGCAAGATCGCCGTGGTGCCGTAGTCGCGTGATCGCCTGATACGACGCCGTTGCGTACAACTCATCCGGCGTTGCGCTGCACGGCTACCACACGCCGGGGAAGAAGCGCCGTGTTGTGGCAGCGTATTGGGGATACTCCGGGTACAACCGGGCCAGATGGCGTTCCTCGAATCGCGACTTGGCCAGAAAGAAAGCGGTGATAACGGCGCATGTTGCCGCGCCAACAACGGTGGGGCGTATCATCGTGCCCCCGTACATCACCAGCATCACCCCGCCGTACATCGGGTGGCGTACCAGCGCGTAGATGCCCCGGGTTGCCAGTCCGCTTGCCGGTTTGGGCAGGGGGTTGGGTGTGAAACTTGGGCCAAGCCTACGATACGAAAACAGCAGCAGGGCCAACCCCTCGGCCAGCAGCGCTGTGCCGGCCACCAGCGGAATCCATTGCAGTCGCTGCAGCGGCGGCGTTGCACCGGTGGCCGTGTACCATCCCCATACGCCAACGATCGCGAACTGCGCCGCCACCCACCACCATCCGGTGATGCGCCCGGCGGATGCCGCGCCACCGTTCACTCCTGAATCCACAGCGTTTGATATGTCAACGGCGATGTGCTGCCGTTGCGTTTCGGGCCAACAACAAGCACGTAGCGGCGCCCGGCGCTGATCTGCACGCCGTCGGTACGGGCAAGGATTGTTGTGTCGCCTGCGGCGGTAATGATCACCGAGTACTTCCGCTCGTCGAAGTCGCGCGAAAGCGAGGGGACGCCAAACGCCAGCGTGTCGGTTGCCGGGGTCAAGGCGCCGTCGATATGCACGGTCAGGTTGGATACACCCGGCACCGCGTTCAGGAACCGCACCCCGGCTTTCACGGGCGAGACCGGATCGGCGCCCGAGCGCAACGCCAGGAGCGTGCGCGAACCCTCGCCGCCGGTTGCGCCAAACAAGTAGTTGCCCTGTCGTGGATCCACCGTGGCATTGCCGGCGTTGGACACGACGCTTGTAATCGAAAACGGCAGCACCGATGTATACACGTAGCTGAACCCCAGCGCGCGCGGTGTCTGGCTGCCAACGGTGAACGTGGCGTCCTGATCCGGCATCATGTTGAAGAACGTTGCGTGCGACCCCTGCGAGCCGATGGCGGCCAGGGCCGAGCCGGCAACGTCGTCGCGGACAATCAGCAACACGGGCGTGTTGTTCGGTGTGGCAACCACCAGGGTGTAATATCCTGCCTGCAGCGGCTCGATGCCGCCGTTGAGGTATTCGCCCGTGGCAGGATTGCTCAGCATCAGCGGGTACTGCGCCGGCGGCAGCGTGACATACTGGCTGTAGCTGCCCAGGGTCAGCGTGCCAAACGGCCTGGAGTCCGCATTCACCGATTCCGGCGCGCCGGCCCCGATCGATACCGAGGCGCCGGGCAGCGAGCGGGCGATGTTTATCCCGCGAAGATGTGCATTGCCGTCGCCAATGGCCGGTATCGTACGGTCGATCACGGCGGCCTTTACGCCATCAATGGCATTGTACACCACGATCAACGCGCGGCCACCAACCAGCAGCGCAATCGGGATCTTGAAGTTCGATCCGCCCGAGGTGGAGACCACCAGCGAGTCGCCGAACGGATTTGTGCAGGCGTCGATCACTGCCGGCGCGGATATGGTGAACGGGGCCAGGCCCGTGGCAATCGGCGTGGGGCTGCCATCCAGGCCAACCGATACCGACTCGCCACCGCCCAGGCCGTTCAGTAGCTCCACCGTGGCCGTTGTGCGGGTTTCCGGAACCGCCGGCGGAAGCGGGCCAACGCCTTCGCCGTCGCGTACCACGTACAACGATGTTTCGCCGGCCTTGCGCGCGGCAATCAGGTATGTGTTCACCAGCGGGCGGTCACCGCTTACCAGCGGGAGGCGTGCGGTGGCCAGCGGGCGGCTGGAATCGGCCGAGCTGAACAGATACAGCGAAAGCTCGTCGGCCTGCGACAGTATCGACTGCGGTGACTGCGCGAAGAACGCGGGCGCGAACAGTACCGATCCGCTTTGGCAGCCCACCTTCACGAAATAGTTGGTACCGTCGTTGATGGCGTTGATGAACGATACCTTACGCTGCTTGTGCGCCAGCAGATCGATGCGTTCCTGATCGCCAAGCCCCAGCCGGATCACCTGCTGCGATGTGTCGTTGCCAAGCACGAAGTAATCCAGCGAGTCACCGCGCCCCAGAAGCTGATTGAATACCGTGTCGGGCGTTGCGCGGCCCGGCCGTTGCAGCAGCAGCACGCTTTGCTCAAGCAACAGCACGCGGCGGTACGGTGAAATGGTGAACGGGGCCAGGCCCGTTGTAACCGGGATGCCGGGAAACGAAACGTCGATACCGTCACGTTCCAGCAGGTTGATAACGCGTACGCCGCTGCTATCCGGGAGCGGCGGGTTCAGCAGGTTGGGGTCCTCGTACGTATCGCAGGCCGATATGATGAACGCCATCAGAAGGCCGGCGAATGCCGCGCGAAGTTCGACAGATGTGATGCGCATGTTGTAGGCTTGCAGAGGTCTGGTTCTTGGCACGGCCCAATGTACAACCAGGCGGGCAAAGAATCGTGTGCACAACGCCGTCCCCATGGCTCAGGTACCGGCCTGGCGCGTACGGTGTGCAAGGGCGGCGCGGATCATCGCAGCCGGCGCATCCGGGCGCCGAATGTCCCGTCCAGGCCGTGACGGCTTGGCAGCGTGGCAAGGAATCCCTCGGGCGTGACTACCTGCTCCGGGAGCAGGGTGGAGGCAGGTTCCAGTTCGAAGTCCGGGTGCTCGGCAAGGAACTGACGTATCACGTCCTCGTTCTCCGCCGGTTCGATTGTACATGTGGTGTACACCAGATGGCCGCCGGGTCGCACCAACGTGGCCGCATTTCGCAGGATCTCCGCCTGCAGGGCGGCCATCGCCTCGATGTCCTCGGGCGTGCGCTTCCACTTGATGTCCGGTTTCTTGGCCAGCACACCCAATCCCGAACACGGGGCATCAACCAGCACCACGTCGGCCGGTTCCAGTTGGATCGTGCGCGCATCGCCGGTCACCATCGTCACCTGCTCGCCCAGGTGCAATCGCTGCACAGCTTCGGCTACCAGGCGCAGCTTGGCCTCGAACTTGTCCACGGCAATCACCTGGCCCTGGCCATCCAATGCCTCGGCGATTGCGGCGGTTTTCCCGCCGGGGGCCGCGCACAGGTCCACCACACGCATCCCGGGGCGTGCGCCCGTCAGGGCCGATGCCAGCATGGCGCCTTCATCCTGAATCGAAAAGCCGCCGTCGCGGAATACCGCATCCGCGCCGATGCCGGCCATCCCATCCACCAGCACAACGCCCGGCATCAGCTCCGACTGCCGCGCGGCCAGCCCTCGTGATTGCAGATGGTGCAGCACGGCGTCAACCGTGGAGCGCCGGGGATTGATACGCAAAGCCAGATGGGGTCGGCGATTGTTGGCCTCCAGAAGCGCTTCGGTTTCCGCGCCGCCGAATCGTGCATGCCAGCGCCGTACCAGCCACAGTGGATGCGAGAACATGATCGCCAGGTAGCGGGCTTCGTCGTCCAAACGTTCCGGGTAGGTGATGCTTGCCAGCTTGCGGATGATGCTGCGGAGAACACCGTTGACCACGCTGGCCGACCGTGCCCCTTTCAGGCGCTTTACAATTTCCACCGATTCGTTCACGGCGGCCGAATACGGGATGCGATCCAGAAAGAGTATCTGATACAGTGCCACGCGCAGGGCATTGCGCACAACCGGGATACAGCGCGTGAACTCACCGTGATAGAACCCGGTGAGCACCCAGTCCAGCCGTTCCTGCCAGCGCAGTACCCCGGTGGCAATCTCGTTCAGCAGCCGTTTGTCGGCATCGTTGAGCTCGCCGGCCGCAAGTTCCCGGTTCAGGAGCTTGTCCAGATAGGCGTCGCTCTGCTCCACACGGGTCAGGATCTTGACAGCCAACCCACGGGCGCCATGGAAAAACGGCTCTGGCGGGCGGCCGCCGCTGTCATCGGCACCCTCATTATCCTTCGACTGTAACATTTATATGGTAATCAAGGTCATACATAGGCGAACCGGCAGCCTGTCACGGTGAAGTCCATCCGTACCGATCTGTTGAAAAAGACCGATGTTGTGGCGGCTGCGCAAGGGAATATCTGTAAATTCTAATGACACGGAGTCCCTTGGTGACCCCTGAACGATGACGATACCATGCCCGAGCCTGGCTATTGCGGGCAGCGGATGTCATGAACCTACATATCTGAACCATAGTGAGTATAACGTTCACTCGCCCCTTGATCGTTGCAGCCGCGTTTGCCGCCCTGGCCTGCTGTTGCAACGTGGGCGCTCGTGCCCAGGCGGATAATCCGCTGGAGTCGCGTACCGATCGTCCTCGTATCGGTGGCGAAATCGGCTTTGCATCGGTTTGGCAGAAGGGTGTGTATACCTCGGCGTGCGGTACGTTCGTGGAGGGGGCCGGCATCAATCCGGTTTTCGCGCTTGCGTACGACTACCCGATCACCGGCTCGTTGCGCTTTGAAGCGCTCGCCGGCCTGCACGGTTATTCGCTCAGCAGTTCCTATGCGTCGAGCGAGCTTACCGTGGTGCGTGTCAATCGCCCGGGCGGTGCGGATTCGGCGCGCCTTGCACGCGTGAATGTGGATTTCGAGAACAAGGGCACGGCCAGTTTCACGTCGCTGTTCCTGCTGCCGTCGTTGAAACTGTATATCGGCAAAACGCTGTTCTTCGGCGCCGGCGTCAACGCCGGGCTGGTGATGGGGGGGACCTCGCAATACACCAAGAACATCACGTCGCGTGTTGTGGACCCGCCCGACATGGGGCCAACGGAAATCTTCTACCCGGATACCGAGTCATCCGATCCCTACTCGAAGGTCTATCCGGAGGAAACCATCGCAAATCGTGCCTCGCTGGCATTCAGTGCCGTTGGCTATGTGGGTGCGGAGTTTCCGCTGTCGAGGAATGTGCGGATAGGGCCGCGTGTGCTGTATCAGGTACCGCTGTCAGCGGTTGTTACCGATCCCGAATTGAAGTTGAACGCGCTCACGTTCCTGGTAGGCGTTCGTTTCAACATCAACAACTGAGCCGAACAGGCTGGTGCGTATCAGGTTCGACAATCTCGAGCATTTAACCCGAGCCCTATGCCAATGGATCTCTACTGCAATACTGCCAAATCGCGGTTGATCAAGGGAAGCCTGGTCCTGATGCTTTCCGTTGCCATGCTGGCCGCTTTTGCGGGGCCTGTGTTGCGGGCGCAGGAGCTGACACAGGTTGGTAATGCGTACGTAACCGGATCGATGGTGACCGATCGTTCCTCCAGCTACGGAGGCGGCCGATTTGTTATCGACGCCGGCCCCTTCTACAATGGGTACCGATTCCTGTACTTCATTACCTCCAACGTGGTGTTCCGGATCAACACCCCGGGCGGAACGTTCTACTACACCAACGCCAAGCCCATCTTTGGCGGGCAGCCCTCGGCCGACGGCGTAACCGCGGTTCCCTACCGTGGGTTCGACAGCGTCTATATCTCCACCGACACGGTTGCCGCCATCTGGAAGGATCTGCACGGCTATACAATCGAGCTGCGCATGTTTCCGGAAGAGCCCAACACCATCTACGACCGCGGCGGCGATATCGTGCTGGAGTTCAGCTACTCGTTTGCTCCGTTTTCAGCGCCCGCCGATCTCGGCATCTTCATGATGCTCGATTGCTACAACGGCCAGGCCGAAGGCGGCGGCGGCGGCGGCGACAAGAGCGCCCTGCTTACCACACGCGGATATTTCCCGACCGATGGCCCGGGCAAGGTGTTTCAGGAGCCGTTCGAGCCCATCCCCGAGTTCTACCATGTGGGCAACTTCCTGTACCAGACACCGCTGAACACGGTGCTGCCCATTCACCGGCTTACCGGCACCACGCACGGCGGCCTGCCGCTGACCTCGCCGGAGATATTCGCCGTCGGCAACTGGCGCAAGCTGCGCACGCTTGCCTGGGATATCGATCTTGGCGGCCTTAACGTGGGCGATTGCGCCACGATCCTGCGGTGGTCCGGGCTGCATGGTACCGGCACGGTGCGAACGTCGTTCGGCATGGACGACAAGGAAGGCAACAATGTTTACCACTGTCGCGATCAGAAGATCTTCGTGGATATCCGTACTGCGCGGCTTGTGGAGCAGACGTCGAAGAACGGATCATACTCGCCCTCGGCGTTCAACGTGGAGATGTGGGTTACCAACACAAGCGACCTGGCGCTGACGGCAACCATCACGTTCAACACACCGATCGGCGCGCCGAACTACATTGGCCGGCTGTCGATCGATCCCTCCACGCCGGCCGTGCAGGTGGCCTCGATCCCGGTGCGGCAAACGGCGAAGATGCTGTGGAAGCTTAACCTGGCGCCCGGCACCAACGATTCGTTGATCGACATCCCGCTCGATTTCCGATACCAGATTACCGGCGTATCCGGAGGGCCGCGCGTGTTCAAGATGCCATGCACGCCGGTGGTGTCCATCAAGGGCTTCCGAGAACCGCCGCCGCCAAAGGATACCTTGCCACCGCCCATCGTGCGGACAAGTTATTCGCGCGCGCCGTACCCAACCTGGGGATACCGGACATTCGATCGGCATCCGGGCTATGTGTACGATACCGGTCTCGACCGTATCGTGGTGGAGCGCAACGACAATGCCAACTTCCAGTTCGCCTACGCGCCCAACAGCTTCAACCGATGTGATACCACCCAGACGGTGAATATCACGGCCCGCGTTGCCGATACCACCAAGAGCGGCTATCTGGTGTTCGCGGTGTACGATTGCTACGGCAATGTTTCGCGCGATTCGGCGGCCTACAACCCGCGCCCCGACACGTTCAAGCCACAGGTACTGCGCAGCGATTCGCTTGGCTCCTTCGGGCCGGGCTGCAATGCACGCCAGTTCGATTTCTACCTGATCGACAGCCTGAACCAGACTCCGGCCGCCGGCGACGTAGGCTTTGGCTCGATATCGGTGTTGAACGCGCTCGACAACTTCTATCCCATCGAGATCAACTTCGACCGTGGCGGCGCACTGATCAAGCCGTTTGATCCGCGTGCCAGTTTCCGGTTCCGGGTGATCGACTCGATGTTCGATGCCAATGCCACGGTTCGCGTGGTTGACTTTGCCGACAACGCCGATACCATCCAGGTGCATTACTGCACGCTGCCGGATGTTCAGGCACCGCGTTCGCAGGTGACGCCAACGCCGAATCCGGACCCAACGCAGGGGCCGAAGGCGTGGACGATTGATGCCAGCGACACGCTTGCCTGGGATCGTGGCCTGGAAAGCGTGGAGGTACTGGATAGCTCCAACATGTTGTTTACGCCGCCGGGGATAAAGCCTGGCGACCGCACCACAACCTTCCCGGTGTGGGTGATTCGGGACTCGATGGATGCCCGCATCACGTTGGAGATCCGCGATCGGTACTACGCGGCCTCGCCGGCCGGGCATGCCGATACCATAACGCTCACGTTCGTGAAGGTTCCGGACACCCTGGCGCCCAACATCACGTACAAGCCGGTGCCGGGCAGCAATGGGTCGGTGGTGGATGTTGATATCGATGACATCCATTTCTTTGGTCCCACGCTGTATGCGTACGATCGTGGATTGGCGCAGGTTCGGATTACCTCGATCACCGCGAACCTGCGGCAGTTGACGCTGCCCACGTTCTCGCCGGGCGACATGCGCACCACGTTCCGGTTCGAGGTGATCGACACGCTTGCGCTTACCAAGCACGACACCATCTGCGTTGAGGCGGTGGACCTGTACGGCAACCGTTCCAACGCGTGTTACCTGTATCCGCTTCAGCCGGATACGCTTGCGCCGATCGTGCAGATCGAGCTTGCCAGCACCTTTGCCCAGTTCACCGGCTTCGCGTCGGACTCGCGGCAATACGATCGCGGCCTGGGATCGGTAACGGTGGAGAACCCCGTGAATCTTGAGTCCGGCGACATCAACCAGTTTGGTTTGAACGGCCTGCCGCTTACGCCGATCATGATTCGTGTCACCGATCCGGGGCGTGCGATTGCCGGTACGCTGGTTGTGCGCGATCGGATTTCCGAAGCCGACCGCACCAGCGAAACCGAGGCGCTTCATGGCGTACGGATTCCGTTCGCGTTGCCGGCCGTGCATCTTGGCATCGATCTACCGTCGGTGGTGGAAGGAGGCGGCACGATCCGCGCCTCGATCCTGGCGCTGGACTCCTTCCCGGGATCGCTGGTTTCCTCCATCGCGTTCACGGCCAATTACAGCGGCGACGCCCGCTTCACGGCCAGCCGAGGTCTGCGCGGCACGCTCACAACAACCGACAACGGCAGCCAGCTTTCCGTGAAGTTCGTGCCGGATGGCACCGCCTCCTTTGTGGCCGGCGATACCGTTGGCGTGATCACCTTTACGTCGGTGGGCAGCAACGGCGTCGGGTTCTTCTCCTTCGCGGCCAACCCGGCCAGCATCGTGGTGAACAACGGAGTTGGCGCAACGTATTCGGCAACCAAGGTTGGCGATACCGCGATCTCCTTCGTGAAGCTGCCGGCGCCAACGGCCACCCTGAACGCCGATTCCACAACGTATGTGAACGGCGTGTGCCAGCGTGTGCTGGATGGCAGCATCACCGCGGGCGGCAAGCGCAGTGGCCTGGCCGTGCTGGGGCTTCGGCCGCAGCCGGCATCCTCGGCTGCTTCGGGCTCCATTGCGGTGGATGTGCGCGACCTTCCACGCGAAGGCGCAACACTTGAGCTGCTGGGCGCCAATGGCGAGATCATCCTTCGGATGATGGCCACAGGCACCGGCGAGCGTATCACCCGGGTTCCGGTGCGCCTGCCCGCAGGCACGCCATCCGGCCTGTACGTTGTGCGCGTGCGTGCCGCCGCCGCCGTGGCCGTTGCCAAGGTGCTGGTGGTGGATTAATCGCGTCGCGATATCAATCCAACCAGGATGTACTCATCATGCGGGGCGCTTCCGATATCCGGAGGCGCCCCGCGTTTGGTACGGCACTGTCTTCACAGGCACGTCGATCCTCGTAACCCCCGAACCCAAGCCCGCATGACCCCCGAACAGCTTCTTCGCGATGCCCGCGTGATTGCCGTTGTTGGCTGCTCGGATAAGCCCTGGCGCGACAGCCATGCCATCGCACGATATCTGCAACGGGCGGGATACCGCGTGTACCCGGTGAACCCCACAATCGAGTCGGCGCTTGGCGTGCGCGCCTGTGCAAGCGTTGCCGACGTGCCGGAGCATGTGGACATCGTGAACGTGTTTCGTCTGCCGCAGTACGTGCCCGATGTTGTTGCCGATGCCATTGCCGCCGGGGCAGGGGCGTTGTGGTTGCAGAGCGGCATCACCCACCCGGCCGCCGAGCAGCAGGCAGGCGATGCCGGATTGTTCGTGGTCGCCGATAGGTGTATCGCCGTTGAACACAGCCTGAGGATTGGCGCGGTTGCATGAGGGCGTTGGCCTGCCGCCTGCATTGTGGCCGGCCGGCTGCAAGCGGAAGTCACGCCAGGCGGGGACGGGGTGTCATACCAACGACCACGGGAAAACCGCATCAAACAGGACAACCTGATGCAACATTTCTCCCCAGATTTGAACTTTCTTGTGTAGCTTTGACGATCTTATTGGCGTTTGACGCAACGTTACCCAAGAATCTCAAAGCTCATATGTCCAAAGTCATCCTGCTGGTCAACGTCGAGCTGGAGCCTGGTAAGAACGAGGAATACCTGGCCACGACGAACCTCCTGCGAAGCCGCTTTCAGGAGATGAACGGCGTTCAATACGCGGTGTACGAGAATCGTGGAAAGGAGGAAAACTCCTTCACCGAAGTATTCATGTTCAACGACGTGGCCGACTACGAGGCGTTCGACGATCTCGACGACGAAGTTGCCAACGATCTTTTTGCAAAGATTATTGGCATGTCGAAGCGGTCGCCCAAATACACGACCCTGGTTGAGGTGGGCTGATATCAGGCCCCAGGTGGCGACAACTGGAACAGTGTGCTGATTGCAAGGGCGGCTCTCCACCGCCCTTGCGCATTTTGCGGGGGCGCCGTGCTCCCGGGGGCTGCCGGCTGTGTTCGGTTAATGCACATAACGTAATCGGTATGAGCCTTGCCAATCTGAACGTTGCAATGCGGGCCGCGGCCTGCATGCTTCTCTGCCTTGTTACCGCCAACACCGCGTGCGCGCAGGACCGGCTTGATCCTGTTGCCATGGGCAAGGCACGCGCCAGCGCCGCCACGGCTCGTGGCCTTGGCGCGATTGCCTCCAACCCGGGCGGGCTGGATTTTCCCGTGCCAGGCGGCACCACGCTTGCACAGCGGCTCACATTCTCGTTGTACAACATCGGCGGTGTGATCGGCTCCACCTACCTGTCCTCATCGGACTTCCAACAGATCTTCGGCAACAGCGGCGGCTGGCCCAATCAGGACGAGCGTCAGCATCTTGGCGAGCTGCTCCAGGATGAGCGCCTGTTCGCCAACGGGGCCAACAACCTGCTCACCGCGCGCTACAGCACCCCGGCTGCCGGCACGTTCGGGCTGCACTACGGCCATCGTGCGCTGGCGCGCCTGAACTTCCCGGACGATTTCTCGCGTGTGATCGCCAAGGGCGAGTTGCTTGCCGATCAGTATCGATTCATCAATCGCGGTGTGGGCGGCATGTGGTTCACCGAGCTGGGCCTTTCCTACGGCAAACAGTTCGGGTCGGCGCGCACGGTTGGCTGGTTCCCGCAGGTGGGCATCGGCGCCACGGCCAAGCTCCTGAGCGGTGTGGCCCATTTCGAGGTGAACGACAACAGCTACATCGCCGTTGATCAGAAGACCTTTGGCGGTACACGGGCATATGTGATTCAGGGCGGCTATATCGTGCGCTCGGCAATGCCGGAGGGGCTGAACCTGGCCGACGCGCTTGGCGCATTCGAGGCCGCCATGTTCCCGCCAACCTCGGGCAGCGGCCTCAGCGCCGATGTGGGCATCAGCGGCGTGTTGTTTCGTCGCTCGCTCAACAACGGTGAGCTGGCCGTCCCGCGCGACGCCATCTATTTCGGCCTGGTGGTTTCCGATCTGGGATCGATCCGCTGGACCGATCGCGCCTACGAGCGCTCGCAGATCGGTATCAACGATACCCTGTTCAACGGCACGCTCAGCAACGATCAGTTCAAGGCGTATCAGGGGACGCTGAAAACCATCGACGGCTATACCACGAACCTGCCCAGCACGGTGCGTGCTGCCGTTGCGGTGGATGTTGGCGCGTACGCCCCGGTTTCCGGCACGCTGATCGTGGAGCTTGAGGGCGAGCTGCCCTTGAACCGTGTGCCCGGCAATGCCGACGATCCCCGCCTGGCGCTTGGCGCGGACTGGGGCATCAGCAACACCTTCGCCGTGCGCGGCGGCATCTCCGGTGGCGGTGTCAGCGGGTTCGGCGTTGGCCTGGGCCTGGGCGTGCGGCCACTGGATTGGCTTGCGGTGGATATCGGCAGCAGCGAAGTGAACGGCTTCTTCAGCGGCGAGCGTGTGGATCTCGCGTTCCGGCTCAGCGCCGGGTTCTGATACCGATCACAGTGCATTCTCAACAGGGCGGTTACCGTAGGGTGCCGCCCTTGTGCGTTGTAGTACATGCACACAATACATCTCATGATTCGTATCACATGATTAGTGTCACCAAGCCAAATATCGCATCGCGATGCGATGGCGCGGCACGGTAACAGCACCGTACATTCGCGCCGTCTCGTAAATCGCAGATATGCAATTGTATTGCTTCGCTCGATTTCATGTTTCGTTCCCAGAGCTGGTCATGCGCCGCGTTGCGCGGCATCGGCGCCGGGGCTTGTGGTGTTGTATGTTCAATGCTGTACGATGCCCACCGTTTATCCGTTGTATCGGCGGCCCGGGCTGTGTAGCATTGTTGGAGATCATTTCATCGATATGCTTGAAGGGAAATTC
>CBHYLN010000130.1:0-15438 GCA_966128725.1 uncultured bacterium
TGTTCTGCCCCCCCACCCCCCGCCCCCCCACCCCCGGCGCCCCAAACCCCCCCCCCCGGCCCCCCCCGTGGCTGTGGGGCCCCCCGGCCCGGTACTGGTATAACGGTCGGGTTCGTTCGTCAGTTCGCGGGCGAGCCGTCGGCCTTGCCACGCTCAACCACGTAACGCCCAACCTTGGTGCCGGTCTCGCTGCCGGCCTCGTTGTCGAAGCGATAGTGGATGCAGCCATACAGACGCGACATTGCCGCCTCGGCGGCATACGTGCGCATCGTGCTTTCCTCGGACGGGAAGATGTACGACAGCACTTCCGCGGCCGCGGCCGAGAAGGTGGAATGGCCCGACGTATACGACGGGAAGTTCGGGATGCCGGTGGCCGTCTTGATCGACGGATCGATCTGCGACGGACGCGGGAATACATAGAAGTACTTGGCATCCCAGCAGCAGACACCGCCATCGTGCATCGCCATGTTCACCAGCGCGAAGGTGCGTGCGCAACGCAGTTCGCTCATGCGGTACTTCGTAACCAAGCCGGCGGTAATGATATTCCAGTGGCCCGGCGGGGTCGTGGTGCCGGCACCGTCGGCCCAGAAGTCGGCAATACGCCATTCCTCGCGGGTGCGTTCCTCGGAGTAATGCTTCACCTCGGCCAGGGCCGCGGCGAACTCGGCGGTACCAACCGCTGGTGGCGGGCCTGGGCGCACGGCCTCCACGTTCGGGGTTGCCCACAACTTCACCTTGCCCCACAGCGGCAGCATCGGCGGGCGGGCGGGGATCTCAAGGCTGACCCACTTGGACGGGTCGGTAAACAGCGTATCGCCACCGCGACCGTTCTTGGCGCCATCAGTCTTCGCATAGGCAATAACACGGGCGGCAACCGCACGGCCAAGCGAATCGCCCGCGCGAATCTCGCTGCGCACGTTGGCGCCGGAGCAGATGCGGGCCTCGTCGGCGGCCAGCATCTTGGTTACCAGATAGGCGGAATCGCCGGGGAACAGGAAGCGAAGCACTTCGGCCGAAGCGGCCGCGACCGCGGCATGTTCCGAAGGATAACTTGGCGCATCGGGGATGTCCACGATGGCCCTGATGCCGGCATCGGCCTTGTACGGAGCCTGGCGATTGAACTTGTAGCGGTTGTTCCATACCGCCACCAGCGCATCATACTGCGCAACGCTCAGCAGGGCATACATGCGTGCCGAGAACGGCGGATTGGCAAACGGCTTCAGCGGGTTGGGAGCGGCGCCCACAGGCGGCGCCACGTTGTACTTCACCACCAGCGCGCGCGCGATCTCGTTCCAGCGGATAACCGCACCGGCGCTCCAGTAGCGAATCTCGGCGTCCACATCCGACGTGATCGCCTTCTGCATGTTCTTTACTTCCTCAAGCTCGGCGGCATAGGCCGCGTCGTTCGGAGCCGACACCTGCGGGATGGAGTCAACCGGCACCAGCACCGGCTTCCACGTTCCGCCGGTGGGATCCTGGCTCAGAGGAACCAGCGGGACAGTGGCCGGCGCATCAACGGTCTTTTCGCAGCCCGCGATGCCGAGACCCGCAACAGCCAGGCCGAGGCAGGCCGCTCGGATGAGGAGCATCCTCGCGCTTGTAAACGTTTTATATGTTCTCACGATGATCTTCCAGATAAATGTTCGACATGTACAGCAACCATGTTCGGATACCGGCAGCCAGAGCCGTCACGGCCCGGCGCGGAATCAGAACAGATCCACCCCGTAGGTAAGGCCAAACGAGAACCGGGTGGACTTGCCCACGTTACGGCCGCTCAGCGTGGTTGCGCCGCCAAGCGCAACGCCAAACCCCTTCACCACAAATGGAAGCGGCACATGCAGATCAACACCAACCCGCATGAACGAGACGGCATTGGATGGGAACACGGCGCTTGGGGCAATATCGGTTCCGCTCTGCGCATTCTGGTTATGAATCCACAGCGCGCCGTAGTAGTCCGGGCCGGCGTAGCCAAGCTTTGCGGCGAAGTCCACCGCATCTGGCACCGCGGTTTCGAAGCCCTTGTCCAGATCCACGTTCGAACGATGGATGTAGCCGGCGTTCACGGTTGCGAACAGCCCGAACGAGGTTGTGTAGTGCGCCAACAGGCGTGCATCGGTATTGGTTGATCCGTGCCCGATTGCGATAGGCGCATCGTTCACATACTTGGCAACCGGCACCGAAATGCCCGCCGAGGCGATCAGGTTCACCTTGCCGAGATCGCCCACGTCCAGCGTGAACGGGCGCCACGACACCGCGGCCGAAAAATCCTGCAACCCTGATTGCGTGGACCAGAAGCCGGCGTCAGGCGAGGCGGAGATATACGGCAGCGCAAGGATAACGCCGAAGTTATCGGTGATACCACACGAGGCGTACAGGTTCACGCTCTGCGTGGTGATCTTACCCAGATTGGGATTGGACGGATCCGGTGTTTCGCCGGTCAGCAGGTTTTTTGCCAGTTCGGTGCCAACGAAATACTGTTTGTACGACTCGTGCGAATACGAGAGCGCAACGGTGGTTTCACCCTGATAATGGGTAAAGCCATCCACAAGCCCCTGTGCGCTAAGCGACGGCGCCATAAGCAACGCCAGAATCGCCAGCGCGAGCGTGCCGCCGGCAATTACACTGCGGCGTTTACCGGCACACGGTACAATGGTTTGGTAGGTATGCATGGGTATGGAGTAATGAACGGCAACGGTACTCGCCGTACAGCGAAATACGATGTGCCGGGCATTTGTTCGTTTGAACACCACCGGTGGGCGGCGATGCGTTTGGATGCGGGGGAGCAACCGTATGGTAGCTGCCTAATATACCTGGACCGAATACACGCTCCAACCTGTGTTGCAACGTGCATCTAATTGCTTTTGAATGTATGCGGCGTGAAGCTCATGCAAACGCAGGAACCCGTTGAAGCGTGAGAGGTTTCCAGCATGGTGGTTTTCCGGAGCCTGTACGGCAGCCGCGAATCATGGGACATCCCGAACTCCGAAACACGGCCCGTACGGGCGCGATACGCTACCGAGCGATCGCATTCAAAATCTCGCGCCCGCCAGCAGCCATCAGGCGTTCGGCGAGTTCACGGCCCACGCCCTCGGCATCGGATACCGGGCCGGCATGCTGGCCACGCACAACGCGCGATCCGTCCACCGCCGCGATTATCCCGTCCAACGTCAGCACCCCGGCATCCACCGTGGCATGCGCGCCAATCGGAACCTGGCACCCGCCTTCCAGTTCGCGCAGCAGGGCGCGCTCGGCATCGGTTGCCGCACGGGTTTCGGGGTCCTGTAATGCCGCAAGCAACGCAAGCGTGCCCGCATCGTCCGCTCGGCATTCGATGCCCAACGCACCCTGGCCAACGGCGGGCACGATGCGCGACGCCGCGATCACCTCGGCAATTTCATCGAAGTGCCCCAGGCGTTCCAGCCCGGCGCGAGCCAGAATCATCCCCCCCCAATTGCTCTCGTGGAACTTGCGCAGCCGCGTTCCAACGTTGCCCCGTATGTCAACAATCTGGATATCCGGCCGCAACGCCCGCAACTGCGCGGTGCGACGCAACGAACCCGTTGCCACGGTTGCGCCGGCAGGCAACGTATCCAGCGTGGTGCCGGGGGCAGCAACCAACACATCCTCGGCGGCATGGCGCCGGGTTACCGCGCCAAGCATCAGGCCGTCGGGCAAACGTGTCTGCATGTCCTTCAGCGAATGCACGGCAATGTGCGCGCGGCCATCCAGCAAGGCGTGCTCCAGCTCCTTGGTGAACAGGCCCTTATCCCCGATAGCGCTCAGCGGGCTATCCAGCACGCGATCGCCCAGCGTGGCCATCACTTCAAGGCGCACGGCAACGCCCGCGAAACGCTCGCCGATCATCGCGGCCACGGCCTCGGCCTGCCACATCGCCAGCGCGCTTCCCCGCGTGGCGATCACAATCTCGCGCATGTGGGCATCATGTCTGGGCGAATCCTGCATGGGTGACTCCTGCATGGGCGCATCCGGCGTTGTTGTGTCAGGCATTTCCGCCGGCCCTGGTGTTGGTGGGTTCATCGGCCGGCGCACGATCCGCCTGGTTGCCGCCGGTATCCGTGCCGTGGGCCGTGACGGCATCGCCGCCAATCGCCCCCTCACCCTGCCCGGCCTGCGCCTCGCCGTTCAGGTTGAAAAGCACTTTCACGTACTCCGCCTTCATGCGCATCAGCTCGGCATTGTCGGCCGTGTCCAGCAGGTGCGCCATCGGCAGCCCGATGATTTTCCTCACCACGCTGGCAACCAGCTTCTCAACGTGCTCGAAATCGGCGGGGCTGAATCGGTGCCGGTTGCGCTCCAGTTCGGCGCGCGCAATCTCCTCGCCGCGCCCTTTCAACTGCGCAATCACCGGCGTCACGGGCAGCAGCTCGCACCATGCGGTGAACTTCGCAAGCTCGTCGGCAACGATCATCCCGGCGCGCGGAAGCTCGGCACGGCGCTTCTCCACGTTGGCCTCAACCACGCTGGTAAGGTCGTTCAGATCCTTGCAGAAGATGGTGGGAATGGAGTTGATCAACGGGTCCACATTGCGCGGCAACGAGATATCCACGATCAACAAGGGCTCGCCGTCGCGCCGCGCCGCAGCCGCGCGGGCGTGATTAACGGTGATCAGATACGTAGGTGATCCGGTGGAAACGATCACGATATCGAACTGATGCAGCCGCGTGGGCAACTGCTCCAGCGGCATCCACTCACCAAAGCCCAGCCGGCGGATCAGCTCGTGGCCGCGTTCCTCGGTACGGTTGGTGATGGTAATGCGTTCAACGCCCTGATCGCGAAGGTTGCGCGCTGCCAGTTCGCCGGCATCACCCGCGCCCACCACCAGCGTGCTCTTATCGGCGATCGGGTAGAAAATCTTGCGGGCAAGCTCAACCGCAACGTAGCTCACCGAGACCGCCCCGGTGAACAGATCGGTTTCGCTTTTGACACGTTTGCCCGTGTGCAGCGCCGTGGTGAACAAGCGATCCAGCACCTTCCCCACGCTTCCGTGTTGCCGGGCAATCTGATACGCCGAGCGCACCTGCCCGATGATCTGGATATCGCCGATCACCTGCGAATCGATTCCCGAGGCAACCTCGAACAGATGCTGCGCCGCGGCCGTGCCGTGCATCGTGAACAGATCGGCCCGGCCGATCGCCACATTTTTCCAACGCGCCAGCCACTCGCGCACCGGCTCCGACTCCAGCGGCTGCTGGCGCGGCACCATGTAGATCTCGGTACGATTGCATGTGGATACCACCACCGACTCCTCGGCAAACTCCGCGCGCAACGCGTCCAGCGCGGCCCCCAGCTCGGTATCGCTGAAGGCCACGCGCTCGCGCAATTCAAGCGACGCGTGCTTGTGCGTTGTGCCGATGGCGTAGATATTCATCAGTGAAATCTGTGGAACCCGCTGAGTACCAGATTGATAAACGTCATGGAGATCACGGTTCCCGCGAATCCAATCAGCGACAGCACGATGGCCTTCCGGCCCTCCAGCCGGATGATGTGGCGGCCCGGCACGGCAACCATGTAGATCATCCACACGATCGCCGTGGCGATGAGCTTGGGGTCGGTGTAGGTAAAATCGGGCAGAACTCCGGGCAGATAGGCCAGCGCAATTGCGATGGCGATGGTGAGGAACACCAATCCGACGATCGCCGACTTGGAGCTCATGCGCTCCAGAAGCTGCAAGCTGGGCAGGCGCTGGTAGAACGTGCCGAACCGATTGGAGCGTATCTGGTGATACAGCATCAGATACAGCACGCCGTACACGGCCGACATCGCGAACGCCGTATAGCCGAACAGCGCGGCGCTGATATGCAGGCCTACCGCATCGTTCAACAGCGCGGGGTTTGCCGGCGCCAGCGGCGCGGGCGGCGAGAACATCGCCGAGACGGTTTCCAGCAACAGCGCAAGCCCCATGAAGAACATGCCTGTGCCGCGCTCGCGACTGGAGATCTCCACAATCAGATATGTAAGGCTGATGGTGAACGAGATCAGCGTAAGCATCTCGAACGGCGAGTACACCAGGCAATGCCCGTAAATGGCGGTCTGCGCGTAAATCAGCGCCGAGTGAATCACCAACGCAGCCACAAGCAACGGCCGGCGCCAACGGTCGCCGCCGTCCTCGCGCCTGAAGAACGCGATGGCATAGGCAGCGAACGCGGCGCTGTACGCCAGCGGCAGAACAGCCTCGCATATGCGCGCGATCGTCAGCAGCATTTGATGAATACCCCAGTATGCACCGAGCGCGATACGGACAATGGTATCATCGCCGCAGATCGGTCCGGAATCGGTAGAAGTTCAGCAACAGACCCACCATCGACATGTTCAGCAACAGCGATGACCCCCCTTTCGACAGGAACGGAAGCGGAATGCCCATAACGGGCACCAACCCAACGGCCATTCCGATGTTGATGGCCGCGTGGTAGAAGAAGACAACGCCGATGCCGAAGCATATCGTGGATTCGAATTTGTTCCGCAGATGCGCCGCGGTATCAACCGCCAGCCACACAAGAGAGCCAAGCAACACCAGCACCATCGTGCCGCCCACAAACCCGAACTCCTCGGTGGGCACGCAGAAGATGAAGTCGGTCCACTGCTCCGGGATATAGCGCAACTGTGTCTGGGTCCCCTGCAGGAATCCCTTGCCGGTAAGCCCGCCGGAACCAACGGCCATCGTGGATTGGATCACGTGATAGCCGGCGCCACGCGGATCGAGATTCGGGTTGAGGAACGTGTCGATGCGCTGCTTCTGGTGCGGCTTCAACACATTGCTGTAGACAAATCCGGTGGAGAAGCCAACGATCACCGACAGGCCAAACCCCAGCAGGGTTACCAGCACCGACCGCCGGAACATCAGCATCGCCAGCAGCACAACGCCCAGCACAACATACATCGGCACCGGACCGAAGAACGCGGCAATCGCCACGCCGGCCGGCGCAACGATGGCAAACAGCAGGAAGAGATCGGCGCCGGCCCACAGGGCAATGCCGAGTGCCATGGCAAAATACACGGTGGCCGAACCGAAGTCCGGCTCCAGCATGATCAACGGCACCGGCAGCAGCACGATGCCGATCAGCGATGCCACATCGCGCCAGTTGGCCAGGTCGCGACCTTCACGGCCAACAAACATCGCCGCCAGCATCAGCGTACCGAACTTGGCGATCTCCGACGGCTGTATCGAAAGCGGCCCCAGCACGATCCAGTTCTTCTGGCCATACCTGGCCGTGCCTACAACCAGGACGGCCACCAGCAGCAGCAATCCGAACACATACAGCGGCACGGTACCAAGGCGCACAAGCCGCTCCGGCAGAAACGCGATCGAGATCATCGCGGCAAGGCCACCGATCGCGAAAACGAGCTGCGAGATAAACGTTGCCGACGGCCCTGCATCGGGGCCGGCATTGGGATCGTGCGTGGCGCTGTAGATGGAGATCAGGCCGATCGCCACCAGGGCCACGGTTACCAGGAATGTGCGGAAGTCGAACCGGAAGGAGGTGCCGGAATCGGTTGATCGCAGGCTGTCATCGTACGTAAATGCGCGCATCGAACGGTCGGGGAACGTAAGTCAAGCAAGACGGGAACATACAGCACCGAAGCGCTCGGAACGGGAACAGCCGGGCAACTTCGGTTGTCGATCGGGATCACATCTGGCGCACCGCCATGCCATGCACGGGGGAGCCCCACTGCAACGCGCACGTTTGATGCGTTAACGCATCGAACGCGGCTTGCCCAAAATCTCGGTAAGAATGATGGCGCGACGAAGGTCGCCCGGGCCACCCAGGATATCGGCACGGACATCGATCGGCGCGCTGTATGCGCGTTCGGATTCGGCCCGGTCGCGCTCGCCGGCATTAAACGCCTGCGCCGATTGAAACCCCTGAAACCCGGTAAGGTGGTATTCCTTTTCAACAGGCTCGGCCACCACCGGATGGAACCCGAACGCCGTCGACTGGGTATCGTAGTCGATGCCGGTGATGTCGTAGTCCTTCCGCGAGCTATCGGCAACACCCGTCTCCCTGCCCTTGTTGAGCAGGCTGTGGAACTCGAAGGCATCGGATTTGGCGGCCGGTTGCGCGGCCGGCTGCTGCGATGCAATCCGCTGGGCAGCGGCATCGTGCACGGCCTGCTGCATTTGGGCAAGCTGGGCACTGGTGGCGGCATCGGCGCCGGCCTGACGGCGCTGAAACTCGCGGTCCGCCTGTTCCATCACACGCCGCAACGAATCCTCGGCGTTGCTCTGCGCCATGGTGCCGGCGGTCCAGGAAGCCTCCGGGCGGGTTTGCGCCGGCTCGGCCGAACGGCTTGTTCGCGCGGTGTTGCCCCTGGTGGCACCGGACTTGGCACCACCGGCCTGTGGCTTCTTTTTCTTGCCAAAAAGGCTGGCAAGAATATAAATCACAAGAATCAGGACATACGGATGTTCGCTCAGGAACTTCAGCATGGCAACCGCCTCCTTCGGAATCGGCGCAGCATTGTATCGGCAGCCGCATTGCTCGTACGAACAGGCGGCGTGCGCATCGGCGCCGGCTTGGCCTGCTAATTTAGGTCCGCCGGGAATCGGTCACAAGGCGCACGAGCCCGATAGATGTTTCTTTGGGTGCCGAGGCAGCGGTGATGAGATGAACGGATTGAAGCGTGTGGGGTGGCAACAGGGTCGGGAACAGGAGGCCCAACGCACGAATTCGGGAAGGTCGCGTGGTTCGCGAACGGCATGCGGCGCAATCAGCAACACAGGCCGCGGGCACGGTTGCCGCGGACCTGCCGGGCAAGCGGTTCAGTGGAACACGAACGACAGGCGCGGCGGGATCACGCGATTACGATACCAGTTCGGGATTCATGGCCACAGTGTCGACACCAATGCCGGCCGCACAGAACCGCTTGATGAACGCAATAAGCGGCATCAACGAATCGATATCCTCCACGCTGATGTCGCACCGCTGTTCGGCGATCATCAGATAGCCCTCCAGCTGGGCCAGAAGCACACCGGCAATCACCACGTTGTTCAGAAACACGGTATGATGTTGCCGGGCCTGCACGCGGGCAATCACCGTGGACAACGCATCGGCGGCACGCCGAAGCTCGGCGCCCCACCCATGTACTGCATCGTAGGCAACTCCGCGGGTAAGGCGATAGATATCGGTGGCGAGCCGTGTAGCGGCCTGTGTCACCTCGAAACCGATGCATCCCCGCGCAAACGAAACTCGTTGTGTTCTTACAGACATTCTGTCAAACCTTACTTCCCCGCTCCGCGAAGGCTCCGTGGAGAAAAGGCGATCGGCGCGCCTCCGGGGAGGGACGCGCGCCGCTTAACGGGGTATGGACCCCAGAGCAGATTTTGTTGGGGGAGCCACCCAACAATATTTATTGCAGCAACCGAACCTGCTCGGCGCGAACGGCGTCACCGAAGCGAACGGCTGTGTTCACCAAACCGGCCTGCGACACCAGGCGCGGATTCAAATGGTGCTGCATCGTAACCTGTCCGGTGGACTGATCCAGCCAAAGCGTGCCAACGGCCGAGCTGATGTTGAACATCGCGATGTGCCGCAGCAAACGATCCTTCTGCTCCGGAGTCAGCGTGCGCAGGCTTGCGACCACGCTGGAAAGCGTGATGGTCTGCTGGTTGACTTCCTTCATCACAAAAAGCGTACGGCCGGATTCGGCATCACGCACCAATACCGTGTTTGTGCCGGTCACCACCGAGTAACCGCCAACATCCGCGAGATTGTTGCCAATCGAGTTAAGGATCGGGGCTCCGGTGAGCTGTGCGTACACCGGTGTTGCCAATAGGAACGCGCAGAGCGCCCCCGCCAAAAGAGCGAGCTTCTTCATTGAGGTACCACGTGCAAATAAGATGAAATGCTGAGCGGAACCGGAGCACCGGAAGTTGGTCGTACCTCGAGAAGCGATTGGGGTGTTTCGCCCTCGCCAACTTCCAGCGCCTGCATGGCCACCGCTGATTTGGTTGACACTTTCTGCATGCACCAACATGCGTGCCAACATTGCCAAACTAGGCGCGCAACCTCCGAAGAGAGGTTACTAATGGAAACGCTGGCCTGCGGGCGTGATGCTACGTCACGCAACGTGCAGCACGGTCACAACGCGCGCAGGCTATGCCGGTACCGACGCCAAGGCATTATGGAACAAGGGTTGTGGGTGGTTCGCGACGCTGGAATATTGCCGGCAGGGATGGTCTGCGGCGGGCTTGCCAACACAGCGGTTATGAAGGGATAACACGCATGGGGCGTTTGGCGCCGAGGCTGGCGCCGGGCACACTAGCGGTTGTCGCGCTGGCGGCGGGCCTCGAAGAACACGATCCCGGCGGCAACCGAAGCGTTCAGCGATGCGATTTTCCCCGACATCGGGATCGACACAAGCATGTCGCACATCTTCCGGATGCGGGCCGATAACCCGGCACCCTCACTTCCGATCACAATCGCCGTGGGCACGCTGAAGTCGTATTCGGTATGCCGCATCGTACCGCGCTCGTCCAGCCCTATCAGCGTAATCCCCTCCTGCTTCAAACCGAGCAACACGTCACCGATATTGGCCTCGCGGGCAATCGGCAGATGCCGCGCCGCGCCGGCGCTGGTTTTCATCACAACATCGGTGATGCCGCTGGAATCGCGCTTGCCCATCAGCACGCCGTGCAGCCCGGCACATTCGGCCGAGCGGATGATCGCGCCCACGTTGTGGGGATCGGTGATGGCATCAAGCACGCCTACCAGAGGCGTGCCGCCCTGCGCGTACACGTCCTCGATCACCTGCTCGATATCGGCGTAGGCAACCGCGCTGGCCAGCGCCAGCACCCCTTGCGCACGAACGGTTACTCCACCGGCGCGCTCCATCTCGGCAAATCGACGACGATCGATCACCACGCAGGGCACGCCGGCGCGTTTGGCCTCGCTGCGCACCCGGTTGATCGGCTCGCCCTCCTGGCCGAACATGATGAACACCTTCTCAACACCTTCACCGGCGCGAAGAGCTTCCAGCACGGCATTGCGTCCGGAGATATACAGCGTTTTGTTTGGGTCGTCGGTCATCGAACGGAATTATAATGCCGGCGCCGAAGCACCGGCCGGTACGGGCACAGGCCCGGGAAACATCTCAGAGCACCAATCGCTCCTGCAGGAGCCTGCCAAGAAACGACATGCGATGAATGCGAGAGCAACCGTGTGTTAACACCGCCTGGCGATGCGCGGCGGTACCGTATCCCTTGTGCCGGGCAAAACCGTAGGCGGGGAACTCCCGATCCATCTGGCGCATGATGCGATCGCGTGTCACCTTTGCGATCAAACTTGCCGCCGCGATGGACATCGAGCGCCCGTCGCCGCCAACAATCGCGCGGCACGGGAACCCGCCGCCGATGGCGTCGCGGCCATCCACCAGCACGTAATGCGGCGCCGGCCGCAGTGCCTCGATCGCCTGTCGCATCGCGATAAACGTGGCCTGCAGAATGTTCACGCGGTCGATCACATCGTTCGGCACAATCCCCACCCCCCAGGCCACAGCGGCCTGCGTGATGGTTTGATAGAGCGTCTCGCGTTCGGCCTCGGGCACCAGCTTGGAATCGCGCACCCCGGCCAGCAGACATCCCGGCGGCAGCACAACTGCCGCGGCAACCACCGGACCGGCCAGCGCCCCACGCCCCGCCTCGTCAAGGCCGGCAATACGGTCGAATCCAAGCTCGCGGAGCTCGTCCTCGAATTGGTACGTTGGAGGAATGCTTGCCGGCACTGCGCCTGGGTACGATCGATAAAAGGATGTGGCAACCCGCCGCTACGTGGGTCGCCGATTGGCGCCAATAATACGCACTGCCGGCAATCCCTGATACGGCCGTTGGCACAACCGCCAAGGTTCAACCTGGCAGGGCCGCCCGAAGCACCGGGCAGCCTGCGCCCACAGGCATGGGTGGAAAAAGATGGCGGAGCACCCCGCTGTTGCGGGAGGCTCCGCCATGAGCTCCACACGGCCATCCACGGGGGCGGGACGGCGCGCACGGCACAAAGCGCCGTACGTGGCGCACGGTTAAGCGCAGCCAGGCGTGGAGTGCGCCGGAGTACATTGTTGGGAGATTAGCCGCACGCCCCAGCGGCTTTGCTCGATGATGGTACCGCGGCCGAAGCCGCGCGATACACATGGCGAGGTGTGGGCGATTACCGGGGGAGGAAAGAGATCAGTGCAGTTTCCTGCCGATCAGGTTCATGAACTCGTTGCGTGTCTCCACCTGATGCTTGAACACGCCGAGCATGGCGCTGGTGGTAGTGGAGCTGTTCTGCTTCTCCACGCCACGCATCATCATGCACATGTGGCTGGCCTCGGTAACCACGGCCACGCCGATGGGCTGCAGGAACTTCTGGATGGTTTCGGCGATCTGGAGGGTCATGCGCTCCTGTACCTGCAGACGCCGGGCAAATACGTCAACGATGCGCGGCAGCTTCGAGAGGCCAACGATCTTGCCGTTCGGGATGTAGGCGATATGCGCCTTGCCGAAAAACGGCAGCATGTGATGCTCGCACAGGGAGAAGAAATCGATGTCCTTCACCACCACCATCTCGTCGTAGCGCTCCTCGAAGATCGCGTTGTTGAGCACGGTCTCCACATCGATCGCGTACCCCTGCGTCAGGAATTCGTATGCGCGCGCAACACGATGCGGCGTGCGCACAAGTCCCTCACGCTCGGGATCCTCGCCCACAAGCTGAAGCGTCTCTCGCACGATCTGCTCCAGCCGCTCGTTGTTCGCGGCCGCGGGGTTTGCCGGGGCATCCTCACCGTTGCGTACCGCTCGGAGCGTTGTGCCGCCGGCCTCGGCCGGGGCCAGCGCGCCGGACCGACCGTTTGTGTGCTTGTTGCTCATGCGTGTGCTGCCTCCCTGGCCTCGCGATAGACGGCGATATCCACCGGTTCACCGAAATACTCCACCATGTTGTTGTCCGATTCGAACACCTTCACGCTGTGGAGCAGACCATTGGAGATACGAGGTTCCAGGATGCGCCAAAAACAGACGGCGAGATTCTCGGCTGTCGGGATGATGCCTCGGAGGAAATCGACATCGTAGTTCAGATGCTTGTGGTCCACATGATCGATGATGTGGTCATCGATCAGCCGCGCAAGCACCTTCAGATCGATCACGTAACCGGTCTGCGGATCGGGCAGGCCCTTCACCGTAACCTCGAGCCTGTAGTTGTGTCCGTGCCCGTTCACGTTGTTGCACTTGTCGAAGATCGCCTCGTTCTTCTGATCGCTGAACGTGGGATTGAACAACCTGTGCGACGCCGAGAAATGCGCACGCCGCGTTACATACACCATTGTGATCTCCTCACTCTCTGGAATCTGGCCGAACGAAACCCGGAATCATGGGCTTCGCCAGCTTCGAAACGTGACAGCCGGTTGGATAGTTCCGCCCGACGATCGCGCAACTGCTTCGAAACGGACATATGTGCACGACGGGCGATTCAGGCCGGCCGATTGGCCGACACCAGCCGCAGTATCGAAAGCGCCGCCATCGCCGCGCCAAATCCGTTGTCGATGTTTACCACCGTAAGCCCGCCCGCGCAACTGGACAACATGCCGAACAGCGCGGTAAAACCACCCAGTGCCGATCCATAACCAACGCTGGTGGGCACCGCGATGATCGGCTGCGGGAACAATCCGCCAACAACGCTTGGCAACGCCCCCTCCATTCCGGCCACCACCACCAGCACCCCGGCACGTTTGATGCGCTCGCGGTGATCCAGCAGGCGGTGCAGCCCGGCCACACCCACATCGTACACGCGATCAACCGGCGCGCCAAAAGCCTCCAGCACGCTGCACGCTTCCTCGGCCACCGGACGATCGCTGGTGCCCGCGGCAAGCACCGCCACACCCAGCTCGGTGAAGCGCTCACGCGCCGGACCCAGGCGTACGACGCGCGAAACCGGATTATAGTCTGCGATTGGGAACTCGGCCAGCAAACCGGAGGCCACATCGGGCGCGCAACGGGTTCCTACAGCAATACCGTCGTGCGCCAGAAGCCCGCGCAGGGCAGCGGTAATCTGCTCGGCGCTTTTCGAGGCGCAGTACACAACTTCGGGAAACCCGCGCCGCGCCGTGCGATCGACATCCAGCTTGATCTCGCCAAGATCGGTGTACCCTGCCCGGTTGTCGCGTTGCAGCCCGGCATCGCGTTGCAGTTCGGCTGCCGCGGCATCCACGGGCCTGGCGCCGGAGCGTACCGATTCCAACAGTTCCAGCAGTTGCTCGGGGTTCATATGCGAGGGATCTGAATCTGCGTAAGGGTCTCGTTCAGCGATCCGGAACGGAACCCCCGAAGGTCGAGCGCCACGTAGCGGTATCCGGCCTCCATCAGCGCATGGTTGATATGGGCGGCCTGCTCAACCGCGCGCGGGAAGTCATGCGGGGGAAGCTCAACACGCGCAACATCACCGTGATGCCGCACGCGCAGCTCACCGAATCCCATTGCCCGCAGCGCGCGCTCCGACCTTGCCACCTGCTCCAAAATCTCACGGGTGATGGCCGTGCCATACGGCACCCGCGATGAAAGGCACGGGGCCGATGGCCGATCATGGTTTGCCAGCCCGTAGCTCAGCGCCAGAAGCCGAACATCGGCCTTTGAGATACCCAGCTCCAGCAACGGCGAACGCACGGTGTGCTCGGCCGCAGCCTGCCGGCCCGGACGGTAGTCATGCGCATCGTCGGCGTTGGTGCCATCCAGCACACATGCAACGCCACGCTCGCGCGCCACCTCGTGCAATCGGGCGTACAGGGCATCCTTGCAGTAATAACACCGATTGGTGGGGTTCTCCGCATACGAGGGGATCGCCAGTTCGCTGTAATCAACGAACTCGTGGCGCATTCCAAACCGTGCGGCAAGCGACTCGGCAAGGGCAACGTCCTCCGGGGTGATGGTTTCGGTAACCGCGGTAACGGCAATGGCATCGCGGCCAAGCGCCCGCGCCGAGGCAACGGCCACCACCGATGAATCCACACCGGCCGAGAAACCCACCACCACCGAACCATACGCCGCAATCGCCGATTCCAGTTGACCGCGCACCGCGTTGATGCGGGGATCCTGAACATGGCCCGGGTTGGGACGTGGTTCGTCGGGAACGGTCACCTCGGCAAGCCGATCTGTTGCTTCCATCATCATGATCAATACCAACCTGCACGGGCGCATCGGGCGCCACCATCACGGCGCGGAACGCCACATGCCAGGGTGGGCAAGTTAGAGGATTTTGAACAAGCGGCCACGCACCACGGCGGCATCGATTCGTGGCATCTTCCGTATGTTTGGCGGGCAATAGCCCTGCATTGCCCGCCGGCAACGTGTGCGGCCGTGGATCGTGAGGATGGCAACACAGCGAACGAACTTCCCGAAATGATTCCAGTACTGTTTCAGATTGGCAGCATCAAGGTGTACAGCTTCGGGCTGATGAT
>CBHYLN010000131.1:0-15184 GCA_966128725.1 uncultured bacterium
GCGTCCCCAACCCTAAACACGTGGGCAATGCGGGAACAGCGCAACAACCGGCCCGGGGCGGCCCGATTGGGCCGCTCCGTGGCGATTGTTGTACAGATCAAGGGCGAACCTTCCTTGGCAAATGAGATTGCCCGCAAAAGCGAGGAACTCAGTCACCGCAATTGCTGCACAGCACCTTCCGATTGCTGTTTTCACGCACTTCGACACTCCGTAGGCATTCGGCAAGCCAATGGATCGCACGCGTCGGGAAATCCTGCGGCCCGTAGGCAGGCCGATCCTCCCACAACGTTACTTCCGCCTCGTTGCAACCGCTCTTCCCTTCAGGCGTGGTACGGATCAGGTACAGATCCTCGCTGCCCCAGGCTGCTATCTCGGGGCTGCGCGTGGCGCCGGCAATGATGAATGCCGGATCCTCCTCATCAGTGATAAATCGGTTCACCGCCAACGACCACCCCTCGTCATCATCCTTGCCGCCGTAAACCCAGGAGAACACCCGATTCAATCCCTTGTCCACGCTCACAAGAAGCGCGTCCCATTGGTTGATCCCGCCGCCCTCACCGCGATACAGCATGCCGGTAACCGCCAGGCCGTTGCATGGCGTGGGTTGGATCTCCTTGAACTCCAGCCCGGGCTTGGAGTAGTTGGTGTAGATGCGATCGTTGACATACGCGCCAACTTCGTTCAGCTTCAGGATGTAGCCGGACTTGAACCACATCTCGCGATACGCCGCATACCCGGCCACGATAATCCTGTCCTTGCGCGGCGAAATAATGCTGTTGGCGCCCTCGTCCAGCTCCTTGGATCCGTAATGGTAGATCCACTGCAACCCGAGAGCCGCATCCACCCGGGCCACCAGCACGTCCATCGAGGCACCGTTGTAGTGCGTTTCGCCGCCGGCAACGATATCGTTGGAGCCATCGCCAGCCAGGGCCAGGCTGTTGAAGGCGTCGAACTCCTTGGAGCCGTACACCTGAGCGTCGAGAACATTGCCCATATCATCGACGTGCATCAGGAACGCATCGTAGTCACCGAACCCGAAACTTGAGGACCGTCCGGCAACATAGAACCGCTTCAAATCCTCGCTGACCTGTACGTCGCTGCCAACGTCATCGTACGAGCCGCCGTACGTCTTGGCAAACACTACATCGCCGTTGACATCCAACCGCAGGAGCAACACATCGCGCCGTTCGTTACGGCAGCACTTGTCATCACGGTCGGTGGAGCCTACTACGATAAACCCGCCGTCGCCAATCTGCCGAACCTTGGTGCCAACGTCATTGCCGCCGAAATCGTAGGTGCGCGACCAGATGATTTCGCCGCATCGCGCTGTGCGAATCACGTACACGTCGTAGCGGCCGTCGCCGAAACTGTTGGATTCGCCCACGGTGATAAGCCCGCCATCGCTGGTCTGGATAACCCCGCCACGCGCGGCATCCTCGCGTTCACCGCCATATACCTGCTGAAACGTTTCCTGCGCGTTGGCCGAAACAGCCAGGCAGAACGCGCCGCACAGGACCGCGGCCGCCTGCTTCCATCTATATTCTGTGTTCATGGTTTCCTCACCTTGAGGTTCCGTATGGAAATGTTGGTTGATAATGCGTCTGATCGTTTGCTTATGCCGCCTGGCGCCACAACGGCGCCGGAGCAGCCGGCGGCACCACGCACCGGGCCATTGGCCGGCACGGCATACCGCGCGGTTGGGGCTCAACGCTGCGCGCCCGCCGGCACAACACCCCCTGCAGGCACGGCCGAACGTACCATGGGCACCGCCTGGTCGCCTGTGCCGTTACGGCTCAGTTCCGGGCCGCCGGCCGGCGCATTTCCGAACGCGTTGCAATCTTAGCACACATCCCGATACGACTCCACGAATCGTGGCTCCATCCTCACGTTGCAATCGATCACCGCACGAGCCTGCACAACTTTTGCTCCGTTGTAGCAGAACTCTGGACTGAACTCCTGCATGCCTGGCTCGCGCGTGCTGCACGAGCGGCCGCCCAGATCCGTGCCAACCAGATACAGATCCTCCTTGCCGAAACCGAAGCTTGTGGTTACGCCGGCGATCACGTAGCCGTTGTTGCCACAGGATTCGGCGGTCACCGAATCCACCGACCATCCCCCATCGTAGCCTTCGCCGCCGTACAACCGCGCCCAGGAGAGCTTGCAGTCGGGGTTGATCTGCGCAAGCAACACATCAGTCCCGCCGTAGCCACTGGGCGACGCATCAAGCTCGCCCACGGCGATCACATCTTCCTTGCGTTCGTAGTCCACGATCACCTCACGGAACTCGCCGTTGGCTTTGATATCGGGATCGTAATACACGCGGTCGCAGATACACCTACCATCGCCATCAATCTTCAGCAGGTACGGGTACTTCAGGCCCTGCACGGCACCCGAGTATCCAACGATCGCGTAACTCTCGAAACCAAACACTTCCTTGCTCAGGGGCACGATGTCGTTGGCCGCTTCATTGAAGTCCTTACCATAGTAGTAGGCCCATGTCATGTCGCCGGCCAGATCGGTACGCACGGCATACAACTGCTCGCGGCCGCCAAAGCTGAAGGTGCGTCCCACAGCGATGATGGATTGGCGATCCTCGCTGAAGGTCAGCGCGTTGAAGGAATCGAAATCCCGGCCGCCGTACACATTGGCCCACAACACGGCGCCACCGGCGTTCAACGAAAACATGTAGGCGTCGTAACTGCCGGCGCCGAAGCTTGAGGTAAACCCGGTGACATAGAAATTCTCGCCGAGCACTTCGATGTTGGTGCCCTGATCATCGCCGTGGCCGCCGAAGGTCCTGGCCCAGATCACGCTGCCGTCATCCTTGATACGCATCACCAGGATGTCGGACTTCTCCTCGGGGCAGCATTCCTTCCCGCTTGTGGTGCTCCCTACAATCACATAACCGTCTTCCGGAACCTCACGGATCTTGCGGCCGAAGTCATCGCCGCCCATCCCGTTTACATCGTACACGGCGGCCCACAGTTGCTTGCCGCAGCAGTCGGTTTTCACCACGTACACATCGTAGCGGCCATTGCCGAAGCTGTTGGATTCACCAACGGAGATGTACCCGCCGTCACGTGTCTGGATAATCCCGCCGCGCGCCGCGTCGTACGCCTCGGCACCGTAGGTCCATTGCACGTACGGCTGCGCCAGAAGCGTGCCGGCAATTCCGCAGCACATCGCGGCGGTCAGCAGCAGGCCTACGATCAAATGCCTGTTCTCGTTCTTCATGGTTTCACATGATTGAAATGGTTGGCTGCCCCACCTTGCACGAGCGTGTGGAAGGCAGGGAACAATTCCCGCATCGGCATGTTGATAGCGCGGCCAAATGCCACCACGCTCAAACCGACGCGGCATGAAACATTGTGGTTAGGCAGGGGTGATCATTATCCATCGCAAGCCGGCCACCGATCGCCGCACGACGAACCAGCGCGCCAAACGCAATGGATGGCGCAAACATAGCCCGCGTTGCCGGGGCCTATAAGTACATGTTCGTGCACCCCCTGCCAGGGGTACCAACCGGCTTATGTACTGTCATCAGGAAATGCTTCGATGGTGAACAGGCCGCCGTGCAAGCGGCATACTGAAACGTACACGATGGCTGTGGGGATGTTGGCAATGCTCATCGCCACAAAAGGAAACGGGCACCACTGTCCCGAATGGTGCCCGTTTCGTTATTGAAAAGCTGGTTGCCAATCAACAAATGCGAATCAGCGGTTGTTCACCACGTGCTCGCGCACAACCGGAGTTGTTGCCGTGGCACGAAGAACGTTGCCGTTAACGCCGTTCGGGTTCACTCCAAGGTGTTCCCGGCCGTCGTTGCCCGGCAGTTCCTGCTGACGTTTCTGATCGCATTTTTCCTGGCAGCAGAATTTCCAGTTCTCGTTGTACACCGGTTTGGTAGAAGTCGCGCACCAGTTGAACACAAGCGGTTCGCAGGTGGGTGACTTCAGCGGGCACTCGAACTGAAGCGGTTTCTGTTCCAGTTTGGTTTCGGTATTGCAACCGCAGGTGAATCCACCGTTATCGGTACGGCTGATCGTGAGATCCTCCAGACCGAATCCTCCGCTTCTGGACCAGCCAGCGATCACGAAGCCGGTTGGCTCGTCCTGATCGGGCGTGGTGATCAGATCCACGGAGTACAGCTCGTCCTCGGCTTCGCCGCCGTAGAGCTGAGCCCAGATCCAGTTGCATTTGGGGTCCACCCGCACCAACAGCTGATCGGTTTTACCAAGGCTGTTGAGTGGGTTGTACATAAATCCGGCAATAACGATATCGCCATTGCGGATTGCCTTCACTTCCTTGAACTCGCCGTAGCTTTCGTCCTTGTAGAAGAAGGCGTTGTTGCAGAGGCAGTTGCCTTTGGAGTCGAGCTTCTGCAACCACGGTGAACGTGTACCATTGGCGTTGATGGCGTCGGTATATCCCACAAACGCGACTTCATCATCGCTGATTTCAACGATTCCGTTGGCGGCTTCGTTGGTTTTGAAAGGGCCGTAGTTGTACGACCAGATCACGTTGCCTTTAGCATTTGCGCGCACAACCCAGGCTTGGTCGTCCGCTGCTGGCGAGTAGCTGTACGTTTCACCCGCGGCCAGAATGTCCGAACTGGCCGAGATGGCAACCGAGTTGAATCCGTCGAAAAGCGGACCGCCGAAAACCCGTCCCCAGATTACCGAACCGCCCGCATCGATGTTCATGAGATATCCGTCGTAATCGCCGGCACCGAAGCCATTCGTGCGTCCCGACACGATGTACTCCGAACCGCCATTGTAAAGCTGGATATCAGTTCCCTGATCGTCGTTGTTGATGCTGCCGTACGTGTTTGCCCATACGAAATTGCCTTTGCTGTCAATCTCGAGGACAAGGATGTCGGCACCTTTATGTTTACAGCACGAGTTCAAATTGTCGGTTGAGCCCACGATGATGTAATTACCTTTCGCGGTCTCCCGAATCTTTCGTCCGTAGTCGTCGCCGCCGAAGTCATAGGTGGTTGACCACTGGAAGTTGCCGCATTGGTCGGTCTTCACGACGTAGACGTCGTAATCACCGACCCCGAAACTTTGCGACTCCCCCACAGAGATAAACCCACCATCGCTCGTTGCGATCACGCCCCCTCGCGCGGCATCGTTCACACTTCCGCCAAAGAACTCGTAGAAACGGTTCTGGGCGGAGGCCTGTGATGCCACGCCGAGTGCAAGACCAGCACAGAGCATGAGCCCCGGGGCAACCTGCCACCTGGTTGTTCTCATGGTTCTATCCTGTGATACATGATGGATGTTGATGCATACCTCCTCACGACGCCTAATCGGGTGGCACGTTCACGAGTCCCAGTTCGTGAAAACACCTGGCCCAACGAGGCCCCATGCGTTTGGTTGTATATGATATTCCTGACTGAATTTGGACATGATGATTTTCGCGCGGCACATGCGCCGCAGCCACGAAACAACGGTGCCGATCAATGGCACAGGGCGATTGTTGTATGCTGTGCACCGCGAATATTCGGGGGGGCACCGCCTGAAGGTTGATGCCCAGGCCCATAACGCGAAGGGCCGCGCCTCGCGCGGTCGGTCGTGCGATATACGCACCCGACACACGTTCAGGCGTAGCCGCTTGCGCGAGGCAGCCCGATTGTTGCCACCACGGTATATACTGGGGGGAGGGAGAGAGAGCATGGCGTGCAACCGCCCGGACCGACGGTCGCAACGTGAACGTCCGGCTGCCTTGAATCGACTGATTGTTTGGATCAAATGGTTGATGTTGATGCCATCACGATCAACAAGAGAAAGTTACAGGCCGCAACGCCGCACAAACAGTACATGATTGTGTACCGGTACATGATATGCCGGATTCAGCACGAACCGATAATGCCACAAACAACCGTGCCCGGCCGCGAGGGAATTATCCCCCACTGCCGGGCACATGTATCACGGTTAACAGGCTGTTAAAGCACCGCCGATTATTTCTTCAACACGTAGCCATTGATGATGTTGTCGTCGGTATCGATCACCAGCAGCGTGCCGGTCTCGGACAGCCGAACCTGGCTGTCGCTGAAGCTGATGTCGTGAGCACCGATTTCCGCGCCGGGACACGGTGTGCCGTACACCTTCGTGTACGACCCCATGGAATACGCAACGGCATTGCCAACCTTGGTAAGCCCAAGGTGCTGTTGAAGCATGTTGGGGCTCCACTCGTGCGACCATCGGCAGCTTCCATCGCCCGAAACGAAGCCGATGCCGTCATCACCAAGGAAGAACACATCACCGCCAACAACCGCGATTCCCTGTGTCACCGTATCTGTACTAACGTTTTCATCAAGATCGCCGAAATCCATCTTGTCCAGCTCGGCCTCCGACAACTTCCACTTCGGCGACGCGAACGACGCATCGGTGGCCTCGCCGGTAACCAGCGGGAACGCCTCGATCAAGTCCGGCGTGAAGCGGATGGTGGTCGCGGGCGCCACAGTGTCAATAAAGACAACGTTGGCGTACTCCGATCGCGCAATCAACATGCGCTTGGTTTCGGGGCCGCCAACGTCATACCGCCAGTAATCAAAACGGTCACCATCATCATGGTTTACATGGAACGTGATGCTCGTTAACGAGGAATCCAGCAGCTTCACCTTATCCTCACCGAAGGTGACGCGCTCCACCTGTTGGCCTCGCACGACGTAGATATCGTGCACCCCAACCAGCACGCGCGTTTCGCCGAACGTGATCATGTGCATGTCGCGGAAGGCGTTAAAGGCCTTCGAATCCGACTTGGCAAGCATCTCGAACGGGCGCGACTGCACCACCGAACCATCGGCGACCTTCAGCGTCAGCATGGCCTCGCCGTTGTAGTCGTCGGCATCGTCGCCCTTTACCGGCTCGTAGATACGGCCAACCAGCGCAAGGCTCAACTGTTCGTCGTTCTGCGTAACCACCTGCACATATCCCGGTGTCACTTTCCTTTTGTTTACCCAGGAGTTGAACGTATCATTTATGAATTTCTTCTGTTCTTCCATTCGCCGCCGTGCTTCTCTCTCTTCATTTATATCAGGAAACGTTGACCCTCTAGTTTCGATTAAACCAGTTCTTGGGTCAATGTACGAGCTGGACATCGGTCTATAGGAATAACCACCTCCCGACCCAACCCCCAAATAGCTTCTGACAGCTACAACTGCAATCGTCGCCAGCGTCGCAAGAAAACGGCTTCCCTCCTTGTGCCCCGGATCCAGCTTCCCGTCCTGCACAAACAACGGGCGCTTCCACGCTATCTTGCCGGTGCTGGTGCTCACCTTCATCGCCGACGTGATGCCGTCCGGATCGTACGCGAACAGCAACGCTTCGTCCTTGGGAAGCTCGATCACCTGCTCCACGATGCCCTTGATGGCGCCCGGCTCGCTCTGCCATAGCAGAACGCCATCCTTGGTGCGGTACATCTTCTGCACATCGTCGTCGCTGACCATCAGGTACAGCGCATCCTTGAAGATTACCGGCGAATAATACTCGGGATCATCCGGGTCAACCGGGATCGTGGCGTTCTTTGCGCCCGTGGCCATGTCGATGCTCTCGATGTTCTTCTCGTTGAACAGGAGCAGCTCCGAGGTTGTTGCCGCGAACGGCTGGTATACGCTGGAATTGATATCGCTGTCGTAGCTGGAAACCTTGTAGATCATTTTGCGCTTCGACACATCCAGAAAATAGATTGTGTCGCCGCCCCCCTTCGGGTTGATCATCAACGCCGGCCCCCACCTGTAGTACTTCAGGCTGTTGGGCGACCAGCCGGTCTGGTAGATCACCGACAGGTTTTTCAGATCCAGGATCTGCATCGCCCGGTAGAAATAGAACACGCCGATATCGCCATCGATATAGGGCGTCAGCGAATCGTGCTCGGCATCGGGCGCGGGCTTCAATTTCAAATCGTCCCACGATTCGTCGGCAATCGGGATGGTTGCAAGTACACCGCCGCTCTCGGCGTTCAGGAACTCGAACTGGCGCTTCTGGCCAAGGAGCACAGTGTCGTTGTTGACGAATCGGCACAGCGGGTACCTGTCGAATTCCTCCAACGTGCGTGTCCAAAGCTTCTGCCCGGTTTGCGTGTTCACGCAGGTGGCGATGGCGTTGTCGCCGTCCTCAACCAGATACAGCAGGCGATTGCCGTCGGGCGAGGATGTGTTGTATTCGATATCCGCGCCAACATCGATCTTCCATTTGTCCTGCCCGGTTGCCGTGGCCAGCGCGGTAACAAGCAGAAGAAGCGTAAGAAGTACTTTCATGTGGTCAACTGAATATGGTTAATCCTTAGGCTGGGATTGCTGCATCGATGTGCCCGCGTGCCGGCGACGGACAAGATCAGAATCCCGGGGTCAGGAGGATGTGAAAGGCGTGGTTCGTAAACAGGATGTGATCTGGTGGGCCACCGTCGTTGTACTCCAACAAGTAGTCGTGCGTGCCGATCGAGAGAGAGTATCGCAACTTCACCAGGCCGAGCGTGGATCGCCGCTTTCCGACGTTCACCTCGAACATCAGGCTCGGCATGCCGAAGGTGAAGGTTTGCGGCCCTCCAAACATCAACGTGTACCGGTATCCAACGCCGGCCGCGAAGCCAAATCCCTTATTTGAGCCTGCCCATGTTGCATCTGTGCCATACTTGAGCGTCAGATACGCCGGAAAGTCTAGCGTGAATTGGCTTTGGTAAAAACTCTCAAAGACACGGGCAAAATCAATATTGGGATTGATTCCCACGGTCATCTCGTTACTCAAGAAGAGCAATGGGAGATTGAATCCGCCTGAAAAACCAACAGCCGTAAGGTTCGTTGTGGGTCCTGGAGTAGATGTTCCGGCGACCCCCTGAGTCATACCACGCAAGATCAATACAAACCCCCAATCCGGTCTGGCTAGATACCTTGACAGGCTGGGCCGAATCGGAGGCGCGCTTCCATGAACTATCGTGGTATCCTTTGGAGCATGTTTTGTGCCCGATGTATCGGACGCAGCGGGGACTTCCTGAGAAGTAGCCGAACCACCATTTAACAATAGCAGCATGGCTCCCACCCCGAGGATGCGTAGGCAGTGTGGCAACATCAAGTGGGTTGGTAATTGTGCCGCGGTTGGGCGCGCACGCGCGTGCAACACCTATGCAACCGGGCAGGTTGAGTTGTTAATGAAGAAGACACGATGGTGCTGGCCAGACCGCTTCCTGCGCCGGAAGGGTGCGGGCCATGACAGCGAATGCCATCAGAGTGAATCGAAACGTGGTGCGAACATACGCACCCGGAAACGTTTCAACAAGTTTCCAGGATGCAGGGTAGCGGCATCGTTCTGGCCGCCATGCTGACCATGCAAAACCGCGTGCCGCGCCGGTTGGCAACAGGAGACGGCGCCACATCACCGCACCGTCTCCCAACCGGGCACATTCCTACCACGCGTATGCCTCGGGCGCCTGATTGCCCGGGCCGGGCCAGATCTCATCCAGCCGTTTCATCGCCTCCTCGCCCAGCGTGATGCCGGCCGCCAGCACATTCTGGTGCAACTGCTCCAGCGTTCGCGGGCCAATGATGGGCGAGGTGATGCCCGGCCGTGCCAGCACCCACGCCAACGCCACATCGGCGGGGCGTTGGCCCAGTTCGGCACAGAACGCTTCGTAGGCCTCCAACTGCGGACGCAGCTTCTCAACCGATGCCTGCAACTGCGGGCGGGCCCGCCGTACGCCGGCATCCTCGCTCAGCACACCGGCCAGAAGACCGCCGCCAAGCGGGCTCCAGGGGATCACGCCCAACCCCAGCGCAACACATGCGGGGATTACCTCCAGCTCCACATGGCGGTTGCGCAGCGAATAAATGCTCTGTTCCGACACCAGCCCCAGGAAGTTCCGGTGATCGGCAATGGCGTTGGCCTGCGCGATATTCCAGGCCGCGAAGTTGCTCGAGCCCACGTACAACACCTTCCCCTCGCGCACCAGAATCTCCATCGCCTGCCAGATCTCCTCCCACGGTGTGTCGCGGTCGATGTGATGCATCTGGTACAGATCGATGTGGTCGGTGCCAAGCCGGAGCAGACTTTCCTCGCAGGCACGGCGAATGTGGTAGGCCGAAAGCCGGTTATCGTTCGGGCCGTCGCCCATGCGCCCGAACACCTTGGTGGCCAACACAATCTGCTCGCGCCGGCCGCCGCCCTGCCCCAGCCAACGGCCTATGATCTCCTCGGTGGCGCCACGCCCTGCCTCGCCGCCATACACGTTGGCGGTGTCGAAGAAATTGATGCCCAGATCAAGCGCGGCATCCATCACGGCAAATCCCTCGGCCTCGTCCGCATAGGCACCGAAATTCATCGTCCCAAGGCACAGCCGGCTTACCCGAAGTCCCGTGCGTCCAAGTCGTGCGTATTCCATATCGATAATCCGAATTGCTGTTGTGAATCGTGAATGTAGAAAAAACGGCGAGCCGCCCCTGCAAACCTGCGGCATGCAGCCGGCCGCATGTGCCCGCACCCAGCCGGCCAGTGTCGCCGGCGCTGCCAGGGTGCCGCGGGTGTTACCCGCGCCGCCGGCGCTTCACTGTTGATGCCGCCGCAAGTTTGGCGTCGCTCCAGTTCCACCACTTCAACTTCTCGGGGTCGTGCCGGGTATGTTCGGCGAAGTACACCGCGCAACGGAACACATACAGCAGGCAACGATCCTGCACCACGCCAACATGCCGGTTGGAACGGTCGTACAGATCCTGCGGGTCGCAGCCGCGCAGCTCGCCCACGCTGGTAATGCCGATGGCAATCAGGTCGCGGGCAATCGATGGCCCAACGCCCGGGATCGTCCGTAGTTCCTTGATCCGCGCGCCGGCAACGTCAACCGGCGCGGCGCCAACTCCGCGTGCCATGATTCTCCGTGTCGTGTATCCGGGTTACTTCACCTCAAGCCGCAACATACCATCCACCGAAGCCCGAGCAACGAAGCGCTCCGGGGTCATGAACACCCCGATGGGGCGCACGGCGCGCACCGTGCCACGCGCGGTAACGCCGGGCGTTATCTGGCGATTCAGCGCGCGCTCGATCTGCGCGCGCGCCTGGGCAACCCCCTCGCCCAGCGGCCACCGCGCCTGCTCGGCAATCGAGCCGCGAAACGAACCGTGCAACAACCAGTCGGCCGTGTTCGCCAGCACATTGCCGGTCTCCAGGCTGTAGTCCAGATCGCGCACGTACACCGTGTTCGCCTTGGGGTCGTACGCGGGCGTGCCAAGCAGATAGATAGTGCCGTTGATATCGCCGGCCAGCGCAAGCTGCACAACAGCGCGATCGCCGCCGCAGTAGATCGCCACATCGGTAACCCGCACATCATGCCCGGCCATCGTGAACGTCTGGTCCGCAAGGGCATTCTTCAAAAGCCGGGCCGCATCGTTGTAGGCGATGCTCCCCTCCACCGTTGCATGGAAACCGTCGCCGGCAACGGCGCGCGAGCCCAGCGGCGGCAATGCCCTGGCCGGCGGTCTGGGCATCGCGCCGAACACCACACGAGGCACCGCGGTAAAGCCCACGGTGGCCTTCACCATGCCGGCGCCACCGGACGTGATAGGCCCCGCCCAGGCGGTTGCAGGGTCCATCATCAGCCACACAGCCGAATCCAGCTTCACCGGCTCGGCCAGCGCCCGCCAGGCCTGCTCGCCTATCGGCTTGAACCTCGCGACCTCGTTGATCCTCGCATCGGCGATCCTGGCGCCCTGCGCCAACCCGGCCGCGAATGCATCGTTCACCTTGCCGGTGATATCGAACTTCAGGAATGTGATTTCGCAGCGATTGGGAAACTGTGTGGGCAACACGCTCGAGGTTGACTGCAAGGCCCAGTCGTTGGTAACGCGCAGGCTGCTCTGGAGCCCCACAACGGCCTCGCGCGGCGGCTCGTCCACACCGCAGGAACCCAGCTCCTGCCAGAAGCTGCCGCCGATGATGGGTTTCGGCACACGTTGCGCAAACGAGAACCCATACTGCACCCGGCTGGTGGCGCGCACGGTATTATCGCCCACAACAAGCTGCAGAGGCCAGCGGCGCAGGTTATACGTTATGCCAACATCGCCAACAGCGTTGTTGCTGACCACGGTCCACTGGTCGGCGCGCTGCCCCTTCGGCACTGCCTTCTCCAGTTCGGCCAGCATCGGGGTCAGGTTCATGGTGATGGGGATTTCAACAACGGAGGCCTCAAGCGCCGGAAGCGGCGGCGGCTGCAATACTCCGGGCTTCGGTATCACCACGCTGGCACCGCAGCCAGCCAGGGCGGATACGGCGGCAATGGCCACAACAATCCATATGCGGCGTGGCCGTTGCAGGCCAGGCGCGCCCAATGGTACTGCGGTGCGGGTATGAATCGTCGTGTTCACTGGTGTCACGGTTGCTGTCCTCGCTTTCCAACGCCGCCGCGGCCAACCGAGCTACGACCACATCGGCTGCAGGCACGGCTGCTACAGGCACGGCGACTACGGCCAGTTCCACCGTGCCCACAGTGTCGCGCTGCACCGTTATCGCCATGCAAAGCCGTTACCGGCTGGGCCGTATGCCGCGCGGCGGACGCATGGCATGGCACAGGCCCGCCGGGCATTGGCGTGATGTTACGCGCAATGTTCGCGGTACAGATGCGCCACCGCCTCGGCCAGATCGCGACACCGCCCCGGATGCACCGGCGAGGTCTGCATCACGGTGGAATGCGGCGAGGTAAGCCAATGGAAGCGCTCCGACGCAGGGAGCATGCCGATGGGGCCGCCATCCGGTCCACCCTGGCATACACGGCGGCAGGCCTCCAGGTACCGCACCACAAGCTCGGCATCCAGCGAGGGCGCGCAGCGGGCGATGCGGTCGCGGTCGGTAACAACCTCGGCCACCAGATAATCCCGCGACCGCGCCAACACCAGCACCCCCACGTTCGTGAACCACGCGCAGTGCACATGCGGCACCAGGCGCACCACGGCGTAGTTGTATTCAATCCACCCATCACGTTCGTCCGCGGCCATCGTCATCTCCGGTATCGAAGTTGCGTGGGCTGCTCGGTAAGCGCACGTTCGCGGGCTGCGATCATCTCCGCCACAAACGCCTCGCGCCCGGCAAGGCGATCGCCAAGGTAGCGCACGTAGGCCTCGCGAGCCTGTTCGGCGGCGGCAAACGGCGGCGTCAGGCCAACCGGCGCGTCCATCAAAAGCGACTCCGGCACAAGCGCCACCACATCGGCTATCGTGGCCGGGGTGATGCGTGCGGACATCCGCTGGTCGGCCTCGGCCAGGTCGCCGGCAAGCGGCAGCAACACGTGGTCGCGTATCGCCGGGAACGCCCCGCGCGCGCGTTCGGCATCGGCCGTGGCCCAGTTGTGATGGAAATACAGCGCGGCGCCGTGGTCGATCAGCCAAAGCCCCCCGTTCCACACCAGCATGTTCGGGTTGCGGGCCGCACGATCGATATTGGTGATAAAGGCATCCAGCCAGACGATATCGGCGGCGGTGTCGGGGTCGATCTCCGGCACTGCAACCGGATCGTACATGAAGGCGCCATCCAGGTACCGCAACGCAACGTTCAGCCCCCGGCTCCCCTTCAGGATATCCTGGATCTCGGGGTCGGGTTCGGAACGGCCAAAGCTCTCGTCGATATCAACAAGCACGATATCCGGCACGTTCAACCCGGCAATGCGAGCAAGCTCGCCGCCGATCACCTCGGCGATAAGCGCGCGCGCTCCCTGCCCGGCGCCGCGAAACTTGGCGACAAAGTACCCGCCCTCGGTATCGAGAATGGCCGGCATCGATCCGCCTTCGCGGAGCGGGGTTACGTACCGCGTTGCGGCATATACTGGATACATTGGGATCAGTGTAAAATTCCGGGCGCAACCAGAACGCAAGGGAATGGGAAGTGCAGGATGAGAAATTCACCATCCCGCATGTTCCGTTCCGCACTTCTAGAACTGGTCTTCCTTGTTGCGGAACAGGACGTTGAACGTGGTCATCGAGCCGTAGCAGCGCGTGATGTATTGCTGCATCTCCACCTTCTCGGCATCGCTCAGCTTCTCGTGGCTGTTGATCTTCTGCTCCAGCACGCGCAGATTGTTCCGCATCATCACGATCTTATGAAAGAAGGTTTCCACCGGGATTTCCTTCGGCTGCAACGATGCATCGGCCGGCCGCAGCACCATCATGCCATCGTGCCAGCGCCCGCCCAGCAAATCAACATCCACCTCGGGCGGCTCAACACCAACGGCAGCGATCACCGCTCGCGTGGTCTTCTCGATCAGATCGTTCAACGGAATCTCCAGCCCCTCAACCGTGGCAAGCGGCTCGGCCGGCTTCAAGTGGCTGGCCTCCGGCGCCACGGCCCGCCTGGCGCCGTCGTCGAACTCGATTTCAACGGTTCGCTCGGCAATGGAGCGCACCGTGCCAGGGCCATATGCCGGATGCGACACCCGCATCCCATAACGCAAGGATTGTACGTTCATCGTGCTCTGTTTCGGCAATACGTGTCTGTGTTGAACTGTGGCGGCGGGCGCCGATCACGACGCACGCCCCGGTAACCGCTCCTCAACGATCGACTCGCCGGCGCTTCTGTCGCCACTGGTCCAGCGCCAGCTCTCGCGCAGGCGCAGCCGGCCGTCGGGCAGGATCTCCGGCACCGAGCGGCAGATGCCGGTGGCAAGGTCGCCGTCAACAGTAACGTGCTGGTACCGCATATCGAGCGAGCCATCCGCCGCCACAACGGCAACCAACGTGCCGTAGCGCACGCGGCCGCCCTCGTACGTGGCCCACACCACACTCTCCTGCTGGTGATAATGGAACACGGTGTCGCCGCCAACATCACCGTTTGCCGTGTTGGCCACCGAGACCATGATCCGGTTATCGTAGGGAAGCTCCATCACCGGCTCCATCCTTTTGGCCGCACCCGGCACGCGGTTGGCGCGATACGCGAACCGGCCGCGATTGCGGGGCGGTGTTATTCCACCGACAGGTGCACCGAACGCCGAAGCGACCGAAGGGAATCGGTATCGGCGATAGTCACCTTCAAATCGTGCACGTGGCCGTCGCGCAGGCCGTATATCCAGCCATGCACCGCAATCTCCTGGCCGCGCGCCCATGCACCCTGCACCACCGTCGTCTGCCCCACGTTCAGCACCTGCTGTATCACGTTGAACTCGCACAGCCTGTCCAGCCGCTCCTGGCGCGGCATGCCGGCCAGTTGCTCGTGGT
>CBHYLN010000132.1:0-15158 GCA_966128725.1 uncultured bacterium
GACCAGGAACTGACCTTTTCGCAATGGACCACCTTGGTGGCGCTGCATGACGGATACCCGGAGCACCCGTAGAACTCGTTGCCGCCGCGCGCTTTCCGCCGCACCATCGGCGCCCCGCAGGCATCACACACCACGCCGGCATCGGCGGCAACCGCTGCCTGCTTCGGCGCGCGCGGGCTGCCGTCGGCGGCAACCGGAATCGTGGTGCGGCACTTGGGGAATCCAAGGCAGGCCAGGTAATGGCCGTAGCGCCCCTTGCGAAGCTCCATCGGCGAGGAACACGTTGGGCACTTGGTGGCGCTTGGCCGGGCTTCAACGGCACGCCCTGCGCCACCACGGGTTGCGGGCTCGCGCTGGGCATCACGCCGGGCCAGACCACGCTCGCCGGATTCGTTCAGGGCGCCGGATGCCGCGCCAGCGCCGGGGCCAATCTGGCGCGCCGCCCGCGCGGCCGTTCGCAGCGCGGCTTCCAGCGGCTTGTAGAACCCCTCCATCACCGCGCGATACGCCGCACGCCCGCCGGCAATCGTGTCCAGCTCGCCTTCCATGCGGGCCGTGAACTTCACATCGAACAATGCCGGGAAGCCCGCCACCAGCATGTCGCAGACCTTCATGCCAAGCTCGGTGCAGAACAGCCGGCGCTCGCGCTGCTCAACGTAGCCGCGATCCTGAATGGTGGCGATGATGGCGGCATATGTGCTTGGGCGGCCGATGCCGCGCGCCTCCAGCTCCTTCACCAGCAAACTTTCCGTGTAGCGGATCGGCGGCTTCGTGGCGCTGCGCTTGCTCTCGATTCCCTGAATCGTCAGCGGGTCGCCCTCGGCGATCGTATCCGGCAACGTTGTCATCAGTTCCTCGGCATCGTCGCCGGCGGCATTGGCCGCGGCCCGCCCCTTGCCCTTCTGCTTCTCGCCCGCATCCTCCTCCACCTCGGTGTACACCTGCATCCAGCCGCTGAACCGCGTGATACGGCCGGTTGCACGGAACACAAAGGGGCCGCCGGTGATTTCCACCGTGGTCTGGTCAAGCAGGGCCGCGCTCATCTGGCTGGCGATGAACCGGCTCCAGATCAGCTCGTACAGGTCGGCCAGTTCGCGATCAGCATGCTTGCGCACATCCTTTGGGTGCAGCGCGGGATCGGCCGGACGGATTGCCTCGTGCGCATCCTGCACCGGCCCCTTCGCGGCCTTGCGCGCTGGCGCCGTGGTTGCCGCGCGGGGCGGCACATAATCGTTGCCGAAGTTCAGGTAGATGAATTCGTGTGCGGCGGTAACGGCTTCCTCGCTTACCCGAACCGAGTCCGTTCGCATGTACGTGATCAGGCCCATTCGCCCGCGCGGGCCAAGTTCCACCCCCTCGTACAGTTGCTGCGCCAGCTTCATCGTGCGCCCCGGATTCATCCGGAGTTTCTTGGATGCCTCCTGTTGCAGCGTGGAAGTCGTGAACGGCTGCGGAGCATTCTTGCGCACCTCCTTGCGCGCGATCGAGCTGATCGCGTACTGCTCGGCCAACGCCCGCTCGCGAAGCTCGGCGGCCTGTTTCTCGTTGTCGATGTACCAGCCCGGTTGCCGTGGTTTGGCCGTGCCGTCGGGGTTCTGCCCGTCGGCGGCCGAGCCGGACGGGTTTCGGATGTCCTTGCCGTCGGCGCGTACAAGGCGCGCGCGAATCTCGCGGCCCTCGTGCGTGGCGAACGTCGCAATCAGGTTCCAGTACTCCACCGGCAGGAAGGAGTTGATCGCCCGTTCGCGTTCGGCCACCAGGCGCAACGCCACGGTTTGCACACGCCCGGCCGACAGGCCTCGCGCCTCGCCGGAAAACCGGCGCCACAGAAACGGCGACACCTTGTAGCCGATCAGCCGATCCATCACGCGCCGCGCCTCCTGCGCCTGCACCATGCCCGCGTCGATATCGCGTGGGCGCTGCATCGCGGCGGTAACCCCGCTTTTGGTAATCTCGTTGAACAGAACGCGGCGGATGTTGCCGTTGCTGGCGCGGATCTCGACGGCAATGTGGTTGGCGATCGCCTCGCCTTCGCGGTCGGGGTCGGTGGCGATGAACACATCCTTGCAGCGCCCTGCCAGGCCGCGCAACCGGTCCACAATCTCGCGCTTGCCGCGGATCACCTCGTAGGTGGGCACGAACCCGCCCTCGATGTCGATCGCCAGTTCCTCGCGCGGCAGATCCTTGACATGCCCCACCGAGGCCTCCACGATGTAATCGGGGCCTAGATAACGATTGATCGTTTTCGCCTTCGCCGGCGACTCCACGATGACCAGATGCTTCAACACGCGCGAAAGATAGCGCGCCGACGCCGGACACCCATCACCCGCACGTACCGCAGCGGGCGCCGTTCACACAACGCATCACATCGGGCGTTTGCTCACAACCGCTCACGTGCCGAAACGTTGGAGCTTCAGCGGCGCTCCCGTATCTTTTTCCGCTTATGAAGAATGTCCTGATCGTTGCCTATTACTTTCCCCCGTCGGGCGGGCCGGGCGTACAGCGCGTGCTGAAGTACGTGCAGTACCTCCGCGAATTCGGCTGGGAGCCCACGGTGCTTACCGTGCGCGACGGAAATTTCCCCGCGCGCGACGAGTCGCTGCTGGATGAGATACCGGCCGGGGTGAAGGTGATCCGCACGGAGATATTCGAGCCGTACGACCTGTACCGCAAGCTGACCGGCAAGGCGAAGGGCACGGCGATCGACGTAAACACGATCCGCAAGGAAGGCGCTTCGATTTCGATGTCCGAACGTGTGGCCGAATTCGTGCGCGCCACGTTCTTCATCCCCGACGCGCGCATCGGCTGGTACCGCCACGCGATGAAGGCCGGGATGAAGGCGATCGCCGAACACAACATCAACGCGATCTACAGCTCGTCGCCGCCGTACACGTGTGCGCTGATCGCCCGCGGGCTGAAGCGCCGCACGCGCCTGCCTTGGGTGGCCGGGTTCCGCGATCCGTGGACCGGGTTCATAACCACACCCGACCGCTGGGCGCTGCCGGCGCGCGTCGATCGCTCGCTTGAGCAATCGGTGTTCACCGAGGCCGACGCCGTGGAGGTTGCCTGGCTTGGCATCCAGAAGGACGCGATCCGCAAGTACCCCTCGCTGCCCAGCGCGAAGTTTCATCACCTACCCAATGGCTTCGACAGCCACGACTTCCCCGTTGTTGACCGCTCGCAGCGCACCGACGACCGGTTCACGGTAACGTACACGGGCTCGATGTACGGCAGGCGCAACCCCGACGCGTTCCTCCGCGCCGTGGAGCAACTGGTGGCGCAGGGCAGCGTGCGCCGCGAGCGCATCCGGCTTCGGTTTATCGGCCGCTTTGGCGACGAGGTGATGGAAATGTTCCGGAACAGTACGCTGGGCGATGCCATCGACGTGGTTGGCTACATGCCGCACCGTGAGAGCATCGCGCAGTTGCTGCTCTCCGACGCCCTGTTGCTGGTTGTTGACGAATGCGACGAGAGCGACGAGGTGGTGCCAGGCAAGGTGTACGAGTACATCGGCTCCGGCAAGGCGCTGCTGGCTGTTGCGCCCGAACGCAGCGCCATTGCGGACCTTATCGCCGAAACGCGATCCGGGTACCTTGCGCACCAGAGCAACCTGGCGGGGATCGCCGCCGGATTTCTGGCGCTGTATAATGACCACGAGCACGGCACCCGCTCGCTTGTGCCGGATCAACGGGCTATTTCGCGCTACGAGCGTCGCACCACCACGGGCGAGCTGGCGCAATTGCTTGACCGCCTTACCTGAGCGAGGCGCGCCCGGCGAATGCCGCCGAACAGGGCGCGGTGGTTGAACGGCCGGGGCCCGATCGCGCGGAGATGTTGAGCGGCCCACGACCCGGCAATACTTCAACGGACCGCCAGCCAGCGCCCGGGCTTCACCGGCAATCCCACATTCCTTCCGTTCGCGCGTTTTCTATTCGCCAACAAGTCGCTATCATTGAACTTTCCGTCGGCATACGGGCCACCAAGATGGCGGCCGGCGGCATGTCTCCTCCTTGAGATTCGGACAACTCCCGACCCATCCAATCGAGATCAGCATGGCAACATCCCGCAGCACGCCACCGAGCCGTTCAACCGCGCGTACGCGACCGGCAAAGGCGCCGGCCCCGTCGTGGTCGCCGTTGGCAAACGTGCCCGAGAAATACCACACACCGATCTACATCGCCTTTATCCTGCTGACACTGGTGGTGTTCTTCGGCGGCGTGATTTTCGGTGGCAAGTTCTTCGCCACAAGCGACAACGTCGGGTGGCTGAGCTTCGTGCCGTATCTGGACAAGATGGCGTCGGCCGGTGAGCACCCGTTCTGGCTGCCGTACATCTTCAGCGGCATGCCGGGATACGCGGCCTATCTGGTAACCGGCGACCGGTGGTGGGATCTCTCGATGAAGCTTGTGAACGTTGTGGAGCACACGTTCGCGTTCGGCAACTTCTTCACCATGCGCATCATCCTGCACTACTTCCTGTTCGGCACGGGCATGTATCTGTGGATGCGCGTTCGCAAACTTTCGCGGCCGGTATCCGCCTATGTGGGCATCGCCGCCATGTTCAGTACGTGGGTTATCGTATACATCATGATTGGCCACAACACGAAGGTGAGCGTGTTGATGACCATCCCCTTCATCTTCCTGTGTGTCGATAAGCTGTACGAGCGGTTCAGCCTGCTGTACGCGGCGCTGCTGGTGCTGGTGATCCACATCATGGCCGAGATGAATCACCCACAGACGGCGCTGTATGGTGGCATGGCGATCGGCATCTATCTGGTGTTCGAGGTGATCGCGCTGCTGAAGGCGGGCGACACAAAGGGCGCTGGCCGCCGCGGCCTTACCATCGCGCTGCTGGTGGTTGCCGTGCTTGGCGCGGTGGGCATGGGGCTTGATCGTTACGCGGCCATCCGCGAATACAACCCGTACTCCACACGCTCGGAACACGATTATCAATACGCCACTGAGTGGTCGTTCTCGCCGGAGGAAACCATCACGTATCTGGTTCCCTCCTACTTCGGTTTCGGCGAGGTGGAAGTAACCGCGCCCGGCGTGCAGTCGCAGCGGATGATGACGTACTGGGGCCAGATGCCGTTCACCGACGCCGGGCACTACGTGGGCATCGGCGTGTTGCTGCTGGCGGCGTACGGGTTCTGGGCCAACCGGCGCAGCCGGTTCGCGTGGGCGATGCTCACGATCGGCCTGTTCGGGCTGCTGCTTTCCTACGGCCGCAACATGTCGTTGCTGTACGATCTGCTGTACAATGTGCTGCCGGGATTCAAACAGTTCCGCGCGCCCAGCCAGTCATTGCTGTTGCTGGAAATCGCGCTGCCCGTGCTGGCAGGCCTGGGCCTGCGTTCGGCCTTCCAGATTCGCGACGGCCAGGGCGAGGTTGAAGGCGCACGCAAGATCGATCGCCTGCTGTACATCTTCGGCGGCGCGATGATCGGCGGCCTGCTGTTGATCATGGCAATGAAGGATTCCTATTTCTCGGCCATTGCCGACGCGCGCGGCGCCGTGTGGAAGGATGGCCTGCCAGTGTTGCAGGAGTTCATCTTCAACACGATGCGTACCGACTGGATTTTCTCCATCGTCTTCGGCTGCGCCACGCTGTTGCTGCTGTCGTTCTTCGCCAAGGGGCGGATGTCGGCCGTGGCGTTCATGGCGGCGCTGGTGGTGATTACGTGCGCCGATCTGTGGCGCGTGGATTACCGCCCGATGAAGGCCGTTCCGCTTTCGCAGGCCATGGCGGTGTTCCAGCCCACGGATCTGGACCGCGCGATGCAGGAGGATACAACGCAGCATCGCATGCTGGATCTCCGGATATTCTACGACAACGGCCCGGACCTTACCGCGCCCAAGCCGAACTACCCGGCACGCCAGTTCCACGAGCACATCGGCGGCTACCATGCCGCGAAGATGAAGATCTATCAGGACCTGCTGGATTCCACCGGCGGCACAACCACGGCCCCGCTTTCGCCGATGGCCTGGAACATCCTGAACACGAAGTACCTGGTATCGCCAACGGCAAACCCGAAGGATCTGGAGGCGAACTTCCCCGGCGTGCATGTCCGCCTGGTGAAGGCGTCGGAAAGCGGTGGAGGGTTCCTGATGGAGAATCTGGACGCCCTGCCGCGCGCATGGTTCGTCAACCGTGTGGAGGTGCTCGACGAGAAGCAGACGCTGTCGCGTATCAAGACGGCGTCGTTCGATCCGCGCGATGTGGCCTTCGTTACCGAGGCGTTGAAGACCACGGTGGCCCCGGTTGGCTACACACCATCGGCGGCGGCGGCACCGGTTGACACGGCCGCGCACGACTCCACCGCGCCACCCCCCGCCGCGCCACCAACGGCGCCGGCGAACCTGGGCAACGGCAAGGTGTCGGTACACGACTACACGCCAAACCACTTCGCGCTGCATGTTGAGGCGCCGGGCACGAACTTCCTGGTGATCAGCGAGATCTATTACCCCTGCTGGCAGGCCACGCTCGACGGCAAGCCGGCCGAGATTATCCGCACGAACTCGGTGCTCAGGGGCATGGTGATCCCGCCCGGCAAGCACACGGTGGAGATGCACTACCAGAGCGCCGGATTCGAAACCGGCAAGTACCTGTCGCTGGGCCTGAACATCGCGGTGTTCGCGGCGATCGGCGTGGGCTTCATGCTGGAACGCAAGCGCCGCGCCAATGCCGGCGAAGCGGCGCCGGCACAGCCTGCGGCGGGCGACGAACACGCGGCGTAGGCAGCGACCGGCATGGCCGAAATCGGGCCTGTGAGAACGCGATGACAGTTGGGGCGATCGCTGCATGGCGTATGGGCCGGCGGAGATCGCCCCTTCCCTTTTCGTTGAATTCCCTTGAACATCTGGAACAATGGCTGATACAACCTCCGGCGGCACGATGCCGCCGATAAAACGTGGGAGCATGCTGGAGCTGGTGGCCGAATCGGCCGCGTTCGAGGGCGGCTGCGTGGCCCGCTACGGCGGCATGGCGGTGTTTGTCTCCGGCTGCGTGCCGGGCGACACGGTGATGGCGCAGGTGATGCGCACCAAACGCCGGCACGCGGAGGCGCGCGCCGTGGAGATTATCTCGCCCGCGCCGGCGCGCGTGGAACCGCGCTGCATCCACTTTGGCGATTGCGGCGGCTGCAAGTGGCAGAACCTGGCATACGGCGAGCAGCTTCGATGGAAGCGGCAGCACGTGGTGGACGCGTTTCAGCGCATCGGTGGCCTGGCCGACGTTGAGGTGCGCGACACGATCGGATGCGCCGAGGAGTACTACTACCGCAACAAGATGGAGTTCTCCTTCGGCGCCCAGCGATGGCTTACCAATCGGGAGATTGCCGGCGGCGAGGAGCTGCGGCGCGATTTCGCGCTGGGGCTGCATGTGCCGGAACGGCACGACCGCGTGCTGGACGTTACCGAGTGCTGGCTGCAATCGCCGCTGAGCGCGCGCATTGTGAACGCCACGCGGCGGTTCGCGATGGAGCTGGAGCTGCCACCCTACGACACACGATCGCACGAGGGGCTATTGCGGCACCTGGTGGTGCGCACGTCGCGCGCCACGGGCGAGACGATGGTGATCCTGGTGACCAGCGACGACGCCAACGAGGTAATCGCGGCGTACAGCGCGATGCTGCGCGCCGAGCTGCCCGAGGTGACGACGCTGGTGCAGGGTATCAACCGCAAGCGCGCGCAGATTGCCTTTACCGAGGAGACGCGCGTGTTGTTCGGGCCAGGCACCATAACCGAACGGGTGGCCGGCAACGCGTTCACGATTTCGCCGTACTCGTTTTTCCAGACGAACTCGCCGCAGGCCGACAGGTTGTACCAGGAGGCGCTGGCCGCGGCGTGTTTGAGCGGCACGGAGCACGCCTGGGACCTGTACTGTGGCGCCGGCACGATCACGCTTGCGGCGGCGCGCCAGGCGGCAACGGTGCTGGGGATCGAGTTGAACGAGGGCTCGGTGATCGACGCCCGCGCCAACACCGAACGCAACGGTATCACGAATGCACGATTCATCGCCGGCGATCTGAAGGCGGTGATCACCAACCGCGAGACCACGATTGGCGGCGGCGCGCCCGACGTGGTTATCACGGACCCGCCCCGCGCCGGCATGCACGAGGATGTGGTGCGCGCGCTGCTGGAGCTGGCCCCACGGCGCATCAGCTACGTGAGCTGCAACCCCACCACGCAGGCCCGCGACTGCGCGATCCTCGCCGAGCTGTACACCGTGGAGTATGTGCAGCCGGTGGACATGTTCCCGCAGACATACCACGTGGAAACGGTTGCGGCGCTGCGGAGGAACAACGAGCTTTGAATTACGAATGGAGAATTGCGAGTTACGAGACAATGCATTCCCTGTCTCGCCCGCATCCGAATTCCTAATTCCTAATTCCTAATTCCTAATTCCTAATTTCTAATTTCTAATTTTTCACTCCCCACTTGTATACCCGGATATACAGGGTGTGGTCCGCGTGCGGCGCCGGCAGTGCCGTTGGCGGCGACGCATGCATAACTCCTCGAGTTGACCATGCGCGGCGATATCCGGCACCGGCAGTGCCGGTGGCGGCAACGCATGTATAACTCCTCGAGTTGGGCATGCGCGGCGATATCCGGCGCCGACAGTGCCGTTGGCGGCAACGCATGCATAACTCTTCGAGTTGGGCATGCGCGGCGACATCTGGCGCCGGCAGTGCAGTTGGCGGCAACGCATGCATAACTCCTCGAGTTGGACATGCGGCACGATGTGCGGCGCCGGCAGTGCCGTTGGCGGCGTTCCCCTCCCCTCATGCTTGGTTGCCGGAGGCATGGCCCGTATATTTGTGGCGATGCGAATCAGGGCACTTCATACCAGCGCCGCCATTGCGGGCGGAGGGACAATCAGGGGCGGAGCATTCCTCTCCGCGACGATTGCCGCCGCGCGTTTCCGCCGTTGGAGCCTTACCACCAGCGCTCTCCCGTCTCAATTCTAATCTCCGTTCTCCGGAGGCGTCTACTTCGGGGTTGCCGTTACACGACCGCCATGCGTGGAGTTGCTCCACGGCATGTGCCGCAGTGTCAACACTCCGCTTTGGCAGCCCGATACGCCCCGCAGCAGCGCCGTGCCCAGGCACGCATGCCACTTCCATCCGCCGACGCACCGTACCCGTAATGCCATTAAGCGAATCAGGAGATAGATATCATGACTCTCAATGAACTTCACGCTCTCAGTGTTGGCCTTGCCGACCACCTCGATACGGTAGCCGCCCCGGGCAGGATCGAGCCGGCCGCCGTGGTGGCCACGCTGGGCAAATACATGCTTGCCGACGGATATGATTTCGTGCTCGATCTGGACCGCAGCAACGGTCCGTATCTGTACGACTACGCAACCGGCAAGCGCTATCTGGATTTCTTCACGTTCTTTGCCTCCAACCCGATCGGGATGAATCACCCGAAGATGAACACGCCGGAGTTCATCGCGAAGATCGGCAAGGTGGCCCTGCAGAAGCCGTCGTGCTCGGACATCTACACCGTGGAGATGGCCGAATTCGTGGATACGTTCTTTCGCGTGGCGGTGCCGGATTACTTCAAGTACAGTTTCTTTATCGACGGCGGATCGCTGGCGGTGGAGAATGCGCTGAAGGTGGCGTTCGACTGGAAGGTGCAGAAGAATTTCGAGAAGGGGTACACCGAGGAGCGCGGCCACAAGGTGCTGCATCTGGAGCACGCGTTCCACGGGCGTTCCGGCTATGCGCTGAGCATTACCAACACCGACCCGAACAAGACGAACTACTTCCCGAAGTTCACGGATTGGCCGCGCGTAAGCTCGCCCGCCGCCCGATTCCCTCTGGCCGGCGACAACCTGCAGGCCACGATCGCCGCCGAGGGGCATTCGCTTGAGCAGATCCGCGCGGCGTTCGCGGCCAATGTGGATGAGATCTGCTGCATCATCCTTGAGCCGATCCAGGCCGAGGGCGGCGACAATCATTTCCGCACGGAGTACCTGGCCGAGCTGCGCGCGATCTGCGACCAGAACGATGCGCTGCTGATTTTCGACGAGGTGCAGACGGGCGTTGGGCTCACCGGCACGATGTGGGCGCACGAGGCGCTTGGCGTGCGCCCGGATGTGATGACGTTCGGCAAGAAGAGCCAGGTGTGCGGTATCCTTGCCACCGACCGGATCGACGATATCCCGCATCACGTGTTCCGCAAGTCCAGCCGCATCAACTCCACATTTGGCGGCAATCTGGTGGACATGGTCCGGTTCACGAAGTATCTGGAGATCATCGAGGAGGAGTCGCTGGTGGAGAACGCCCGCACCGTGGGCGAGCATCTGCTGGGGCAGCTGGAGACACTGGCAGAACAATACCCGGAGCTGGTCTCCAACGCGCGCGGTCGTGGCCTTATGTGCGCGGTGGACATCGCCACGCCCGGGCAGCGCGGCCAGTTGCTTGACAAGTGTTACCAGCACGGGCTGATCATCCTGGGCTGCGGCACGCAATCGGTACGGTTCCGCACGGCGCTCAACATCTCCCGGGCACAGATCGACGAGGGCATGGCCATCGTTCGCGCCGCGCTCGATGAGATCGTGCAGGGCCGGTAACGCCGGGCACGCACGATCTCGACACGCCGATTTCATACAATTAGGAGATGGAAAGCCCGCTTCGTTCTTCGTTCTCGGGCTTCCATCTCCTATTTTGCTTCGTCTTGGCTCATCGCACACTTTTCCTATCGGTTGGTTGCACGGAATGCGTCGATTTTCGTTTGTCGGAACGCTGTTGGTGGCGCTCACCCTGGTGGTGGGCATGTCGTGGCTGGGGCTGCGCCTGATCGGCCGCTCGTTTGTGCCCGATGGGGTAACCGAGGGCAGGATCGAAGGGCTGCAGGCCGAGGCCACCATCACACGCGATCAGAACGGCGTTGCCTATCTGGATGCCGCCAGCGAGAACGACGCGATGGCCGCACTGGGCTATGTGCATGCGCAGGACAGGCTGTGGCAGATGGACCTGATGCGCCGCGCCGGCGAGGGTCGGCTGTCCGAGGTGTTCGGCCGTGGCACGATCGAGTACGACGAGCTGCTGCGCACAATCGGGTTCAAGCGCACGGCGCAGGAAATCCTGCGCGCAATGCCCAAGCGCACACGCGCCGCGCTGGATGCGTACTGCCGCGGCGTGAACGCCTACATCGACGACCACCGTGGCAAGTACCCGATGGAGTTCGATGCGCTTGGCTACGAGCCGGAGCAATGGAAGCCTGAGCACTCGGTGATGATCTGCCGGTTGCTGGCGTGGGAACTGAACACGGCGTTCTGGACGGATATCGTGTTCGGCTCGATCCGCGGCCGTGTGGACTCGGCACGGTTCAGCCAGATCCTCCCCTATTATCCTTCCGATGGCCCAACCCTTATCCCGGGCGGCCAGCATCCCGAGCCGCTGTTGGAGGCGCTTGCCCAGCCCGCGCCCGACACAACCGTCGCCGACTCGTCGGCAATCGACTCGGCCGCAACCATGCCGGGCGATACATTGAAGGGGAACGCGGCGCGCCGCAACGCCGCACAGGCAGCCCCGGCAAACAGCCGTCCGGTGCCCGCGCGCGGCGGCACACAGCGCGGCAATACGCCACGCACACCCGCTGTTGGTACCCCCGCATCGCCGGCACGCCGAACGCCCACACGCCCGGCGAACAACCACATTGCGCCCGTGCAGGCTGCCCCGAACCGGCTGGCAACGTTGCAGGGCATGGCCGACCCGTTTGGACAGCTGGCCGAGCTTATCCCCGTTGAGCGCGCCATGCGGGCGTTCATCGGCATCAACGGCGCGCATATCGGCTCCAACGCGTGGGCCATCGCCGGCAGCCGCACCGCAACCGGCAAACCGATGCTGGCGAACGATCCGCACCTTACGCACACGGCGCCGTGCCGATGGTTCCAGGTGGTGATGAACTACGCCGGCAACCGTGTCGCCGGCGTTACGCTGCCGGGCATGCCGTTTGTGATCATCGGCCGGAACAACGATGTGGCCTGGGGGCTTACAAGCCTGATGGCCGACGAAACGGATTTCTACATCGAGCAACTGGACAGCGCGCGCCGCACCACGATGCTGGTGGACGGCCGCTGGGAAAAGCTGCGGATGATCCGCGACACGATCGCGGTGAAGGATTCGGCCGGCGTGCCGATCGTTATCCGCATCGGCCGCCACGGGCCGCTGATCTCCGATATCCACCCATACGCACGCCACACGGTTGCCGGCGGCGCACGCCTGGTGGATTCCGCATCCTTCCTGTTCCGCACCGCCGTTGCCATGCGCTGGCGCGGCGCGGATGTGTCGCAGGAACTGGCCGCCGCGCAGGGCATGAACAACGCCCACAACCTGCAGCAGTTCACCGCGGCGGCGCGGCTGGGCGGCATTCCGTCGCTGTCGTATGTGTACGCCGATCGCGCCGGCACCATCGCCTGCATCCCGGTGGCGCGGCTTCCGCAGCGCGATGCGGGCAATGCGGATCTGCCGTTCGACGGTACCGACAGCCGCCACGACTGGCACGGCACCGTGCCGCCGGAACGCCTGCCCACGCTGGTGAATCCGGAGCGCGGCTATATCGCCAGCGCCAACAACAAGGTGACCAACGCCCCCGGGCTGGAGTTCGGTGATCTGTGGGAGGATCCCTCGCGCGCGATGCGGCTGGAGGAACTGCTGGCCGACGGCAACAACTACAGCCTTACGGACTTCGTGCAGATGCAGGGCGATGTCATCTCGCCGCAGATGCTGTACATGAAGGAGTTCCTGATCCGCGCCTTCCCGGACAGCGCCAAGCAAGGCGCCAAGGTGCGCGCCGCGCTTACGCGGATGCGGAAATGGAACGGAGCAATGTCGGCCGATGCGCCGGAGGCGGCGATCGCGGCGCAGTGGTTCCAGCTTGTGCTGGAGATGACCTACCGCGATGAACTTGGGCCGGATCTGTTCCGCAACTACGTGGCGATGGCGCAGCAGCCGATCCGCGCGATGCGCTACCACGCCATGATCGACAGCCGCTGGTTCGACGACATTACAACGCCCGGGAAAATCGAGACGCGCGACGACATCCTGCGCAATGCGTTTGGCCGCGCGCTTACGGCGCTGAACAAGCGCTTTGAATCCTGGGATATCGATGCGTGGCATTATGGGCAGATGCATACGCTGACGTTCAAGCATCCGTTCGAGAAGAACGAGACGCTGCGCAGCATGGTGAACATCGGCCCGTTCGAGATAGGCGGCGCCAACACCACGCTGAACAATGGCGAATGGGATTTCAACGAGCCGTTCAGCGTTCGCGTGGGGCCTTCGATGCGGCAGATCGTGGACTTCGCCGACACCTCGGCGTTCCTGCGCAGCGTGATCACCTCCGGCGCCAGCGGTCAGCCGCTGAACCCGTATTATTCCAACCAGACGGTGTTGTGGATGAGCAATGGTTACCTTACGCTTACGTCTACCTCGCCCAGGGGTACGGCGGCGACGTCGGTAACCAGGCTGAGCGCGAAATAACGTGCGCGCAGCGAATCCGGAATTCTCTGATGATGAACGATGCATCCCGGGCCGTATGCGGAACGCATGACCCCAGCAACACGATACGCACACCATGAGTAAGCCACGAGTGATAGTGGGAATGTCGGGCGGCCTCGATTCGTCGGTGGCGGCCGGGCTTCTTGTGCGGCAGGGCTACGATGTTGTGGGCATCACCATCAAGACCTATCGCTACGAGGATGTGGGCGGCAACGTTGGCAGCGATACAAGCTGCTGCTCGCTGGACGGCATCAACGATGCGCGCCGCGTGGCCGCGCGGCTGGGCATCCCGCACTACGTGTACGATTTCACCGAACGCTTCGGCGAGGAGGTAATCGACTATTTCGTGGATGCTTACCTGGCCGGCGAAACACCCAACCCCTGCGTGATGTGCAATCGCAGGATCAAGTGGGCCGAGATGCTGCGCCGCGCCGACGCCATCGGCGCCGAGTTCATCGCCACCGGCCACTATGCCCGCCTGCGCCGCGACCACGCCACCGGACGGCAGATCCTGAGCCGCGGGCTGGACGCAAGCAAGGATCAGTCGTACGCGCTGTGGGCGGTGTCGCAGGAATCCCTGGCGCGCACCATCTTCCCGCTGGCCGATCTCACCAAGCCGGAATCGCGCGCGCTGGCGGCGGAGATGGGGCTTTCGGTGGCCGGCAAGCGCGAATCGTACGAGATCTGCTTCATCCCCGACAATGACTATACCCGGTTCCTGAAGGAGAACGTGGAAGGCCTGGAGGACCGCGTAAGCAACGGCGAGATCACCCGCGACGGCGAGGTTATCGGCCATCATGCCGGCTTCCCGTTCTACACCGTGGGCCAGCGCAGGGGCATCGGGGTTTCGTCCAACGATCCCCTGTACGTCATCAACATCGATGCCAACACCAACCGCGTGGAGGTTGGCACCAACGAACAGCTTATGCATCGCGGCCTGCGCGCCAGCAACGCCAACATGATCAAGTACCCGGATCTGGCAACACCGCGACGGCTGAGCGTCAAGATCCGCTACAAGGACGACGGCGCCGAGGCCCTTTGCCGCTCGTTGGCCAACGGCGATCTGGAAATGGTGTTCGATGAACCGCGCCGCGCGATCACGCGAGGCCAGAGCGTGGTGATGTACGAGGGCGATGATGTAGTGGGCGGCGGTGTGATTACCGAGTGGTTCGATCCCGAAGGCTGACCCCAGATTGGGCATGCATCCGCGCAAACTTGCTCAGACGCAGCCACGCATCGCTTCGCATGCACAACTCGAAGAGTTAGGCATGCAACGGCGCAAGCGGCACTATCACAGCACCACATCGCCCCGCATGCACAACTCGAAGAGTTAGGCATGCAACGGCGCAAGCGGCTCTACGACAGCACCACATCGCCTCCCATGCACAACTCGGCGAATGAGGCATGCATCTGCGTAAACGGCTCTGACGGCGCCGCACACCGCACCGCATGCACAACTCGAAGAGTTAGGCATGCGACGCCGCAAGCGGCTCTATCACAGCACCACATCGCACCGCATGCACAACCCGAAGTGTTAGGCATGCATCTGCGCAAACGGCTCCGACGGCGTCACACACCGCACCGCATGCACAACCCGAAGTGTTAGGCATGCATCTGCGCAAACGGCTCCGACGGCGTCACACACCGC
>CBHYLN010000133.1:0-15141 GCA_966128725.1 uncultured bacterium
GTTGAACGGTACCACCGTCTCGCCGGCCTCAAGCGTACCGTTGTGCACAACGGCAACCTCGCTGCCCGTGGCGTCCACAACGCTCAGGCTTACCTGTGTTGGGGCATCCAGCCGGACATGGATGTTGGTGTTGCCGCTGAAGGGATTGGGGGAGTTGGCCAGCAACATCCCGGCCGACGTGCCGATCGGTGAACGCTCGACACCGGAAACGGCAAGCTCATCGTAGCGAACCACGCCGCCCTCAACCGTACCAATCCAGATCTGAAGATCCTGGCTGATGTACAGGCAGGTGACGCGGTCGTCGCTCAGGCCGGAGTTCTCGCTGCTGAACACATTCCACGTGTTGCCCTTCTTGCGAATCAGACCCTGCGAGCCGGTGCCCATCCACACCACGCCGTTGCGGTCCACCGCGACGGCCGACATGTTGTCGGTTGGTATTGGCGAATTAAACGTGGCGAACTGCGTGAACGTGGTGCCGCTCAGCTTTGCGCAGCCGGCGTCGGCCGTGGCAAGCCAGACATCACCGCTGGTTGGGTCCACGGCAATCGAATGCACGATGTCGCTGCCCATCTCCGCGTGATCGTTCACGGAGTACTTGGTCCAGTTGGAGCCGTCGAACTTCGCGATGCCGGAGAAGTCCATCCCCAGCCAGAGCGTGGTGCCGTCGCGGTCAAGCGCCAGCGACGAGATGCTGCCAAACGGGATGCCGGAGTTCGATGTGGTGTACACCGTCCAGCTTGTGCCGTCGTACTTGGCCAGGCCCTCTTCGCCGCCTGCCCACACGTTGTTGTTCTTGTCGACAACGATGGATTTGAACTTGCGTCCGGCGCCCGTGAGCGACTGCCGAGCAAAAGTGCCGGTTGACGGGTTCCCCATGTCAACACCATTGTCGGTTGCCAGCCACGCATTGCCCGTGCTGTCGATTGCCATCGTGTTGATGTTGCGATACTCGAACTGGCCGGCCTGCCAGGTCTTCCACTGGCTGTCGAAACGGGTCAGCGTATGCGAGCAGAACCACTTGGTGTTGTCCTTGGTGACAAGGATGCCGGAGATGTTGTTGCCCACCAGACCGGTTTCCGACAGGCTGGCCTTCACGAACGTGCCCGTCTTGTTGCTGGCGATGCCGTCCATCTTTCCGCACCAGATCGAGCCGTCGTTATCGGCGAATGCCGAGAATACCGCAAGCTGTGCGTTGCTGGTGGCGGTGGTTGGATAACGAACCGCGACCTGCGATGCGGGATCCCAGATGGCGAGGTTGGTGTATGTGCTTACCAGCATCTTGCCGTCGGGGCCCTGGCTGATGTCGTAGATCGCCTCGTCCGGTGTCTTGAACCCGTTCTGCTGCGGCAGCGAGAAGTCGATCGAGGTCCAACTGCTGGCGGCTTCGTCCACCTGCATCACCAGGCCGCTGTGGTTGCCGATCCACATCTTGCCGTTGACATTCGTGGCGATCGCGCTCACCGTGTCGTCCTTTCCGCCAACAAAGGAGCTGGGCTTGAAATTCTTCCAGGTGCCGCCGGAGTACTTCCACAATCCCCGGTAGAGATGCCCCACCCACACGTTGTTGTTCGCGTCTACCGCCACCGAAAGCAGGCGGCTATCCTCAACACCCCAGTCGTCCCGGTTGAACACCTTCCAATCGTTGGAGCGGTTGAAGCGGACAAGGCCTTCGTCGGTGGCAATCCAGAGGTTGCCGCTGCCGTCGATTGCCAGATCCTCGATGGAATTCGATGGCAGCCAGGAGTTGTTGGTCTTGTAGGAAACCCAGGTGGAGTTTCCGTCGAACTTCATCAGGCCGCCGTTCGCGGTGCCAATCCAGAGTGCGCCGTCGCCATCCTTCAGCAACGTGTTGACATGCATGTCGCGAAGGCCGGAGTTTGCCCGGCTGTAGTAGGTCCGGGTTCCTGTGCCCTTGTCCACCTTCACCAATCCGCCGCCGTTCAGGCCAACCCAGAACACGTTGCCATCGTTCAGAAGAACGCGCGCGATGCTGCCGTCGGTGTAGTTGTACCACTGGGCGGTTGCAGTGACCGCGGACGCGGCCAGCAGGAGGGCTAACGCCGCAATGAGTTTGGGGTAACGAATCTTCATCGTGTCAACCTGGGAATGTTGGTTGTTGGGTACGTCCGTGATGCCATGCACAGGTTCGGCAGTCCGGTGAATGCTGTGCGTTGGATCCGGTGTCGCGCCTTGTTTATGTCATGAGTATTGATCTGCCGTGTACATCACAGGGTGGCCGGATGCGCCATGCGATCGGGTCACCACGTTGGTTGATGAATCCGGACCGCATCCGCGTTGCCGGAACGTGCGGAGAAATCCGATACGGAAAAAGGGCATGCGTACGCCCATTGCACACCCGGTGGGCTGCAAAAAAGGGCATGAACTTCAGTCAGCGAATGGGTGCGGGGTGATTGCACTGTGTTCGCTGTTGTCGCGCCTGGCCGGAGAACGCGCAATGGAGGTTCCTAACATAGGGAGAACGGGAGACAGATGCTTGGAAAAAACGGAGTAACTTCGACGATGCAGATTCTCATTGCCTCGAACAATGCCCATAAGGCCGCCGAGCTTTCGGCCATCCTGAACGATATCCCCGGAGTCGAGTTCCTTACACTCCGCGACCTGGCCGATCCGCCGGCCGAACCGGTCGAGGACGGCGCAACCCTGGAGGAAAACGCCTACATCAAGGCCGTGGAGACGTTCTCGGCCACGGGCATCCCCACCATTGCCGACGACACCGGCCTGGAGGTCCCGGCACTGGGCGGTGAGCCGGGCGTGCGCTCGGCCCGGTATGCCGGGGCCGATGCCACATATATGGACAACTGCCGTCACCTTCTTCAGCAATTGGAACAAGCCGGGAGCGCCGATCGTTCGGCTCGCTTTCGTACGGTTCTGTGTTACGCCGATCAATTCGGTACGATCCTGGCCGAGGGAAGCGTTGATGGCGCCATCGAGTCCGAGTACCGTGGCGAGGGAGGCTTCGGGTACGATCCTCTGTTCGTGCCGGCGGGCGATGCCCGGACGTTCGCGGAGATGACACCCGACCAGAAGAACGCCGTAAGCCATCGCGCTCGCGCGATAGCCGCGATGCGCGCATTGCTTGCAAACCATATCAGCATTGCCCAGGCCGGCGAAGTTGAGGTCCGATAATGGAAGATGCATCCTACGAACGCGTGCCGCATACCCGCACGCTGGTGGTGACCAGCGGGCAGGCGCCGGAGCGCATCGATCGTTTCATCACCCACGCGGTGATGCGCGCCACGCGCAACCGCGTGCAGGCCGCCATCGAAAACGGCGCCGTGCTTGTCAACGGCCGGCCTACCAAGGCCAGCTACAAGGTGCAGCCGGGCGACGCCATCGTGATAACGCTGATGAAGCCGCCGCCAATCGAGCTGATCGCGCAGGACATCCCGCTTGATGTTGTGCACGAGGATGACGATATGCTGGTGGTGAACAAGCCGGCCGGAATGGTGACACACCCGGGGTACGGAAACCGCGATGGGACATTGGTCAATGCCGTGTTGTTCCACGTTGGCGGGCCGCTTCCGGATATCGGTGCCGCGCTGGAGGACGAGGTTGACGCCGTCGAAGAGGGTGACACTGCCGAAGAGGTGGACGCCGCCGAAGCGGGCGAAGCCGCTGTTGATGGCATTGATGATATCGAGTCGGTGCTGGCCGGCGATGACGAGGATATCCCGAACCTCCCCGAGTCCGGCGATCTGGACGACGGCGCCGGTCCGCGGCCGGGTATCGTGCACCGCCTGGACAAGGAAACCAGCGGCGTGATGGTGGTGGCGAAGAATGCCGATGCGCAGTCGTATCTGGCGCGTCAGTTCGCCGAACGAACCGCCAAGCGCGAGTACTGGGCGATAGCGTGGGGCGTGTTCAAGGAGGATGAGGGCGAGATCGAGGGGAATATCGGACGCGATCCGCGCGACCGCAAGCGCTTTACGGTGGTGCGTCGCGGCGGGAAATACGCGCTGACACGGTATCGCGTGGTGGAGCGTTTCGAGTTCGCAACGCTGATCGCGCTCCGCCTTGCAACCGGCCGCACACATCAGATCCGGGTTCACTGCGCGCACATCGGCCATCCGCTGTTCGGCGATCCAACCTATGGCGGGCGGGCGGTTGTGTATCCGGGCGTTGGCGGGAAACATCGCCAGCGAATCGCCAACCTGCTGCAGTTGATGCAGCGCCAGGCGTTGCATGCAAAGTCGTTGGGATTAAAACAGCCCACCACACGCGAGCCGATGGAGTTCCAATCCGAGTTGCCCGACGACATGCAGCAGTTGATCGCCGCGCTGCGGTCCTGACGCTCCGATCCCGGGGCACATAACCGCCGGCCTCGGGATGGCGTCTCATACCTGATGCGGGGGAGCAGATGTCCGCAGATATACGGCAACGGGCTCCGGAATATCCGGGGCCCGTTGCATTGTGCGCCAGGCATGTTGTTCGCCTTGTGCGCGGGGTACCGCGGCGAGCCGTTAGAAGTACACGCCCAACATTACCGCGAACGCACCGATGCCGATATCCAGATAGCTTTTGCCATCGGTGGTCTTGCCCTTGTTCTCCGAGCTCGAGCTGGAGGAAAGAACCCCAAGCTGATACTCGGCGCCGAAGCTGATGGCGCTCCAGGGGAAATATTCCACGCCGAATATCGCGCCGCCGCCGATCGAATTGTATGACTTCGTGGTCGTGCTCCGAAGCGTGTCGTCCGGATCGCCCGTCGTGTTCGAGCTGTGGCTGTAGCTGACGAACACGCCGGTGTATGCCGTTACCGGGCCGGTCTTCACCAGATGGAACTCAAGGCCGGGCGTAATGCCCAGGATAAGATCCTTCACGTCGTCGGTTTTCCCGGTTGTGTCGCCGGCACGCGGCGTGGATGCCGTGGAGGATCCCAGCCCCACCGCGCCACGTAATGCCACGTTGTCGCTCAGGAAGTACTTCATCCCGAAGCCGACGATCGGCTGCGAGATACGGAATCCGGTGAACAACGAATCGAACCCAAGCAGGGTAAACGGCACCGAACCGGCGCGCGCGCCGCCCACACCGAAGTCACCGAACCCGTTGAACGAAAACTGGAGGGCCTTGTCGCCTGAATTGGTGCGGGGCTTTGTGTCCTGGGCATTGGCGGTGCAGACAAACGCTGCGGCGATGAGAATCGTTAATGCGAAACGCTTCATCAGTGGAAACTCCTGCAATTGGTAGAAAGGGAATGCGGCCGCAATACAGGGCCGACATTGCTTCGGATCCATTGGGGGGGAAGTTCCCGTCCGCGCCAGACGACGGGGCATCGAGTACAATCACGCTGTTGGGGGGTGTTCCATGTACAGGCCTGATGCGCAGTGATTACGGTGCGGAACAAAGATAAACCCGGGCGTGCTTTCCGCAATTGTATTCGCGTTGGCAGCATCATCAACCGGGCAACCGCATCGATTGTGCCAGGGCCAGACGCGAAGGAACACCGGCCGCGCAATTGCAACCGGTGTTCCTGTCAGGTGGGGCCAGCCCCCGTATCAAGTGTCGATGGTTACTTCGCCACGACAACCCTGCCGGTCCGTACACCCTGCTGCGTGCGCAGCGAGAAGAGATAGACTCCGTTGGCAAGCGAACCGGTGCTGAACTCCACGCGCTGGGCGCCAGCCTGCATCTGCTGTTGGTTGGCCAGCGTCGCAACCGTGTGGCCCTGCATGTCGGTCAGCCAGAGGCTTACAACACCGGCGGTTGGGAGGTCGAACCCGATGAATCCGGTGTTGGTGACGGGATTTGGATGAACCGTGACACCGCTTGTGGCCAGGGCAGCGTTCACCGAGGCAACTTCACCGTTGCGTACGAAAACCCGCGCAACACCATTCGGATTCGTATGATAATCAACCGCGTAGTCGCCGGGAAGGATCGTCGTGATGCCGAGCGCCGTGGCGGTGGCGGAGTCCAGCGAGACAGGCCCGTCAACGTGCAGGAACTCCTCATGATCCGGGGCGCTGCCAACGAAGTCCAGCTCAAGCGTGCCGTTGTCGCCTGTTGCGATGGCCTGCGCCGAGCGGTCGGAGATGTTCAGATCCAGGCCCAACGTGACGCTGCAGATTCCGAAGCCACGGCAGTTGCGACTGCGACGGCCAACTTCCACGTCGATCACGATGCCGACGCGCTGCACGTTCAACTGAACGCTTGTGCCGCCGTGGGAATCGTGTGCAAGCTGATACGTGCCCTTGCGGATAACCAGGCTCTTGGCGCCCAACGAGCGGGCGATAGCGGAATCGACGGTCACATCCTCCTCAACAACGAACTCGTCGCCCTGCTCCGGCAAGGTGGAGAGAAACTGCATGTCAAGCGTGTTGCCGTTGAGCTGCGCAAGCGTCGGGACAACCCTGTCGGTATTGGTTGCTGTCTCAAAGCCGATCTTGATGCTGCAGATGCCGATCCCGCGGCAGTTGCGACTGGGGCGGCCAAACCGGATGTTGATCACGATACCTGCGGTCTGTACCGGAAGATCCACCGAGCCGTTCGGGTTTGCCGAGTAGTCCACGATGTACGTGCCGGGCTTCACCGTGACGCCGTTGGCGCCAAACTTCAGCGATGTGGCCGGGTCCAGCCGGATGGCCTCATCGATGATCAGGGCCTGGCCCGGCTGGCCGAACGGCGCCGCGAAGTCAAGGTGCAGCGTCTGGTTCGCAAGTGTCGCCGATGCCTCAACGGCCGTAGCGCTGTTCACATCTATGACGATACTGCAGATGCCGAAACCCGTGCAGCCCTTGCTTTTACGTCCAGTCTCGATGTGGATGATGATGCCGCGCTGCGCGGCGTTCACCGTTACGTCGCCGAACGGATTCTTCGAGTAATCAACAACGTATGTGCCGGGCAGGATCGTAAGCGTGTGGCCGTTGCCGCCAACCGCCGTGGACGTGGCTGCGTCCAGGTGCATGGGCTCCTCGATGTTGAGCACGCTGCCCTGCTGGGCCAATGCCTGTTCAAACGAGATCTGGAGCTTGCCGCCGTTGAAGTTGCCGCGAGCGGTTGCCAGATTCTCGGTTGTCAACGGCCATTCCACCGATATGCCGCAGAATCCAAAGCCCCGGCAGGCATTGTGTGGCTGCCCGATCTTTACCTTGATGATCGGTCCTGCGAGGGCCGATCCCGTAAGCAGCAGGAATGCGAACAGTGCGATGGCCGCGTTGCGGACGATGTGGCGCGAAGGGCGATTGCTGGAAGCGGTACGATTGGTTGACATGATTGACTCCGTGAGTTTTAGGTTGCTGTTGTCGTTCATCAACGAAACTGTATTCATGCTATCGCCACCGCTTAAACGCTTCCTAAAGGCTCCCGGAAATTTTTCAGATGGGTCGCGACGCGCGGTTGCCGACCACTCCCGACGCGCGGAACCGTCCGTATTCAGGCGGCGGTGCGCGGGCGCCGCCCGTGGTGTACGTTCGGAAGCAGGCAGCCCGTTCTTGTGGCCCGTTGGCGGGCAGAACCATGGTCCGTATGTTGTCGGCATCACTCGGGGCTTCGCGGGGCCGCCGTATCAAAGCGTGCCGGCGGTGTGTGGCCATGGAATGGGCCAATCGCGGAGTTCACGGAATCACTGGAGATAGTTGGAGCGATGAACAGCAACGAATCGGCCGCTGCGCGCGAAACGGCCACCCTGGCGGGGGGATGTTTCTGGTGCCTGGAAGCGGCGTTTGATCAGCTTCGCGGTGTGTACGGTGTGCAATCGGGGTATGCGGGCGGGCACACGGCCAACCCGACGTATCAGGCCGTATGTGGTGGTGATACCGGGCATGCCGAGGTTGTGCGGATTACGTTCAATCCGTCGGAGATCACATTCGGCGATCTGCTGGATGTGTTCTTCACCATCCACGACCCCACAACGCTGAATCGGCAGGGGGCGGATGTTGGAACACAGTATCGTTCCGCGATCCTGTACGAAAGCGAGGCGCAGCATCAGGCTGCGTTGGCGGCGATCGATCGGTGGAACGCGGAGGCGGTGTGGGATGGCCCGATTGTCACCCAGGTGGCCCCGCTGGATGTCTTCCATCCCGCCGAGGACTATCACGAGGATTATTATAACCGTAACTCGTCGCAGCCCTATTGCCGGGCGGTTATCGCCCCGAAGCTTGCGAAGCTGCGCGCAAAACATGCACAGCGTTTGCGCGCCTGAACCATGACTGCCCTGCCGGCGAGGTGTGGCCGTTGTCGGCGTTCTGCCCAGCCCGCCAGATGTTTTCCCCAATCAAGCGATGACTTCCGAACCAACTTCGCCAACGCCGCAACACGGCGAGCCGGCCGCGCACGATCACCGTATTGCGTTTGTGGTGACCCTGGCGCGGGCGCTGCATCGATTTGGCACGCCAACACATCGCCTTGAGGAAACGATACGGATGATCTTTGCCAGGCTTGGCATGGAGGGTGCGCTGTTCGCCATCCCCACCGGGATATTCGCGTCGTTCGGGCCACCGGAGGTGCATCGTACAAGCCTGATTCGCACCGAGGCATCCGAGGTGAATCTGGAGAAGCTGAGCCAGTTGGATGAGCTGGCCGACCGTGTGATCCGGGGGGAGATGGATTCGCGCGAGGGCGCCGAGCGTGTGCGTGGGATTGTTGAGGCGCCGGAACGATACCCGGTTGTGCTTGCCGTGTTCAGCTTCGCGCTGGCATCCGGCACGGCCGCCCGATTCTTCGGCGGCGGCTGGCGCGAGATGGCATGCGCCGCCGGGATTGGGGCGATTGTTGGCGTGGCCGCCACGATGACGCGGTCGAACGAGGGCACCCGGCGTGTGTTCGAGATTGTGGCGGCCGTGGTTGCCTCGTTTCTCGCCGTTGCGCTTACCGCGTACGTCTCGCCGCTATCCAGCTACATCCCCACGCTGGCCGGATTGATCACACTTGTTCCCGGCCTGACCCTTACCACCGCGATGACCGAGATAGCCACGGGCAACCTGGTCAGCGGCACGGCCCGGCTGACCGGCGCGGCGCTTACGTTCCTGGAAATCGGCTTCGGGGTTGCGCTGGGCACGCAGTTGGCTGTTGCCGCGTTCGGCCCCGCGCATAACGAGACACCCGTGCACCTTGCCCGGTGGACGGTGTGGGCGGCGCTTATCGCTTCGCCGCTTGCGTTCATTGTGCTACTGCGTGCCCGGCCGCGCGATCTTGGCTGGATCATGCTGGCCTCCAGCGCAGGGTTTGGCGGCGCGCGCCTTGGCACCTATCTGCTTGGCCCACAGCTTGGCGCGTTCCTGGGGGCCTGTGCGCTTGGCGTGTGCGGCAATATTTTCGCGCGGGTGGCAAAGCGGCCGGCGGCCGTACCGTTGCTTCCGGGGTTGATCCTGCTGGTGCCGGGCAGCATCGGCTTCGGAAGCCTGTCGAAGTTCATCGAGCGTGATGTGATGTCGGGCGTGGAGGCGGCCTTTAATGTGCTGCTGGTGGCGGTGGCCCTGGTAACCGGGCTGCTGCTGGCGAACGTCATCGTGCCGCCCAAACGTACGCTGTAGCGGCCTGGCGGTTTGCCGATTGTGGTATTCGGGGAGTACGGGGGCGGGCAGTGCGCGCCCCCGTGGGTCCGCCGTATCAACTCGATTGTCCCTCGAACCGGTTATACCGGCTCGGCGGACTCGATTGCATGCATGGCAATCTCGCGGATCTCATCGGGCGCATGTTCGATCATCGCGAACATCTCCTCGTGCTCGGCGGAGTTCGTTGCCGCGAACATGTATCGCATCGCCAGCTTCATCTTCTCCATCGGGATTACCGACGCGATCCGTGCGGTTGCCTCCTCGATTTCCTCGTTGGTCAGGTGCTGCCGGAAGACCGGGGCAAGCACGGTTTCCTCCATGTGCATGTGCCCGAGATACATGCCAACAAAATTATTCAGCGCCAGATAGAACGCCTCACCAAGCTCCACGCGCTCGGCCTCGGAGCGTTCGGCCGCCACCGCCGTATCGAACGCGGCGCGAAGGTCAACAAGCGTATCCTCGATGCCGTGATGGGCCTCGGTTGTGTGCGCGGTGGCACCGGGCAGCTTTGCTTCCAATGCCGGCAGCAACAGCATATCCTCCACCTGGGCGTGCCCTTCCAGGAAGGAGATCATCTCGGTCAGGCGCGAATTCAGCCCGGCAACATCCCCGGGATTGTTGAAGTTGGCCCGGCCGGCGGCAAGCGCCGTATCAAACATCGATTTGCGGATCGCCTTGTGGATCCGGCCGAACAGGTCGGCCCTGCGCGTAGGTGTGCTCATCGTTTCGGAATCTTCGTGAATGAATATCATTGCTGTCGCGCGCGGGGTCAGTAACGGCAATTGATGCTGTAAGTTTCGGGGTGCGGAGGATTTATTGTTATCGACGAAGCGTGGTGAAAAGCGTGTGGTAACACACCGCCGCCGTTACCGCGAGGGCCGTGCGGCAACGGCGGGCGATATGCCGGGGCACTCAGAATTTCACGTCGAACGTTCCGCTGGTGATCGATCGGGTTTCGGTTCCACTGCCGCCACCGGACTGCTGCTGCCGTGCCTCGAACGCGAAGCTGCCGGTTGCGCCGCTGCTGGTAAGGGTTGTCACCGTCAACGTTCCGCTTTGGGCCACGAATATCTTTACCGCGCCGCCAACGGCCTCCGTGTAGGTGGCGGTGATGCCGCTGAACAGGCCAAGCTGCACGGTTGTTGGGGCCGAAACCAGTCCGGTGATATTGATCTGGCGATTGTTGCCGCCCGAGATCTGTGCTCCCCCGATGCCGAGCACTCCGCTCTGCCAGGTTGATTGAACGTCGGAGGCGCTCCATGTTGAGCCGCTGATCGTTGCTGCAACGCTTCCGCGGGAGGAAGTTGGCGCGGTGGAGTCGTCCGAGCAGCCGGCAATCGCGCCAAGGGCAACAAGTGCCAGCGCAACCGCCCCGTGCCGTATTCGTGTTGGTGCCATTGGTATTGGTATGTCGATGTTGATTACGCCTTGTGCGCCCGATGGCGCGTTGAACCACATGCCCGAATTTCGGCCGCGCGCGTGGCCGTGGGCAAACCGCGATTGGCGAAATTCTTACCGTCGGCACGCGGCCGCCGTTGCGGCGCGCAGTACTCTGCTTCCCCGGTACATCATCCCATTCGGTTCGCGGCGATGAATTATCTCTTCCGTTATCTGCAGTTGCTTACCCCCGGCGAGCTCGATCGTTTGTCCGGCATCGCGCTTGCCCCGCGCGAACGGCAGGTGCTGGATACGTTGATCAACCTTCGGACGCGTGTCGAGCCCGAGCGTGGTGAAGCCGTTGACCGCATTGGGATCTCCTCGGCGCATTTCGACAAGATCTGCTCGCTGCTGTTGCGCCAGGTGTATGCGGCGGTTGTGCCCCAGGGGGGGATGGCCTTGTTGTATGACCTGAACCGTCGCAGCCTGCAGGCCAACTTCCTGCACGAGCTTCGACGCCAGGAAAAGGCGGTGCAGGCGGCCTCGATTTCGGAGCGATGCCAGTTCTATATGGACAGTATCGGCCTGTTGGCGCGCGTATCGCGGAAGGATTTCAACGAGGCATTGATGGCCAAGTTCGCCGCCAAGTACGATGCGCTTCGGCCGTCGCCCGACAATGCCATCGTCTTCGAGGCCTATACAATAGGCGCGGCTATCTGGAGCGCCGCCGCGCGCGGTGAGAACACCGAGAAGCGGATGGCCCTGGCCGAACGGCTGCGCGTGAACGCCGAACGGCTTACGCCGACAACCGGGCCGCTTGCGCTGTATCGCCATTATCACGCCATGGCCCTGTTCCATGCGCAGATTGATGAGATCCCGGCCGAACGGTTGCGATATCTGGAATTGGCGGCCGCGGTAAGCCGAAAACATCCCGGCACGGTGAGCGAAGAGGAGGACGTTCTGCTGCGATGCCGGATCGCCGAATCGTACTACTTCAACGGCAGGGACTTCCGCCGCGCGTACAGGCTGTATGCAACGCTGTACCGGGCGCATGCCGGCGTGCTGGCGCGCGAGTATTATCACACGGTGAAGTTTGTCCAGCTTGCCATCATCCTTGGGCACGAACGGCGCGCCGAGCAACTGCTGCGCGCGTGGTTTGGCCGGCATGTGATGGCCGAGCACGAATCGATAGGCACGATGGGCGCGATCACCTGGGCCAAGCTGCTGCTTGCATCCGGGCGTGCGGCCGAGGCGAAACCGTATATCGATCTTGGGGTGCAGCGTAACAACAAGAACACGTACGTGCAGTACGAGATCGAGCTCCGGATCCTGGAAACATTGTACTTCATCATGATCGGTGATCTGGATTTCGCCGATCATCTGGCCGCGCGCAACATCCGTTATCTGCGCTCGAAGGGATTCACGCTGGCGAGTTCGCGGTACTATCCGTGGTTGTTCAAGCTGTTGATGGATCGTATTGCCGCGCACAACACCATGACCCCGTTGCCTGCGGAGTTGGTCGCCAAGCTGGAGGAATTCAACGAAGGCCCTGCCGCGCTGTACGGATTGCTGCTGCGGCGTGCCATGGAGGCAATCGGCGCGATGCGGCAGAAATGATGATTGCACGATGCGGGAACCGAGCTCCAAGTGGTGCAGGGGGCGTCCGTATCGCGCGCCGAGCACGGATTACCAGATGGTGCTGGTGATGAGAGATGGCGGATTGGGATTTCAAGCCGTGCCGGATTGTGCCCTGGCGAAGGCCGCCGGCCGCCAGCCGGTTACGAAGGCTGTGCCGGTGAGGGTAATCGCGCAGCCAACCACCGTGCCAACGGTGACGGCCTCGTGCAGGAACAGCGCGCCCCACATCACCCCGAACGCCGGCACCAGAAACGTGACCGTCAGCGCGCGTGTTGGCCCTATCTCGATGATCAGACGGAAGTAGATCATGTAGGCGAACGCCGTGCAGAGCAGCGCCAGGGCCGCAACGGCGGCAATCACGCCCCCGCCGGGCATGGCCCGTGGTGGCAGTACCGGCACCAACGGCAGCATCCACGCGGCGGCGCACAGCAGGCTGCCGGCCGCCATCCCCATAAGCGGCGCGCCGTGTACGCGCGCGCGCATGTACGTGCCGGAAAGCCCGTAGCAGGCCGACGCGCCCAGCAGCGAACCGATTGCAATCAGCACGTCAGGCGTAAGGGTGATGGGGCTCCAGCCCACCAACGCCACCACACCACCAATCCCCAGAACGATGCCCACCAGCTTCGCGCCGGTGATCGGTTCGCGCAGCCACAGTGCCGCGAACAATGCGCCGAACAGCGGGCTTGTGGCGTTAACGATCGCCGCGGTTGAGGCGTTCACGGTAAGCTCGGCGAACGTGATCAACGCAAATGGCAGCGCGCAGTTAAGGCCGCCTATCACCGCGTAGTGTTTCCAGTTGCGCCGGAACTCCAGCGAGCGCCGTGTGGCCAGCGCGAACACCAGCAGTGCAAGCCCTGCGATAAGCACGCGCGCGGCAACGGTGGTTACCGGGCCAAGTGCCGGGGCGATGATGCGGATCAGGATGAACGAGCCTCCCCACACAACCGAGAGGAGCAACAGACGGGCAGCGTTGGCGGTTGACATGCGGCAAAAGTACAGCGTGCCCGGCAATGCTGCTCGCCGTATCCGGACACGACAGTCCGGCGCGGACAGCCGTGTTGTCACGAGCCGGTGTTTTCCGGGCCTGTGCCGGTATGCCCGTGGGCGCGATTGCCATTTGTTGCAGATGTCCGGGCACCGTGCCCGGGCAGGATTGGGCCGCATGTTGGTGCCGTGTTCAACAACGGCGTTCAATATCGGCGTGCCGGGTCACGGCGCCGCAACCAACGGTGTCGCGTTGCCGTGGTGTGCCGTTATGCCGGGATTACCAGGGCAATCCCAAGCGCGATCAGCGCCGACGCCAGCACCCCGATGCCCGCGTACAGCAACCAGATTCCGGGGCCGGAGCTTGTGCGCCCGCGCCCGGCGGCAGCGGCAAAGAACCCGCCGCTGATCAGCACGGCCGCCAACGGGAACGCGACACGAACCGCCCACGCGACGCCGATGCCAAGGCTGGCGTGTTCCACCAGCGGCTGGCAGATCAGCGCAAGCAATACCAGCACGCCGGCGTGCGCATGCCCGGCGCGGAACATCGAACGTTGAAACGGTGTCAGCTCCAGCCGAGCGTAGGCCCCGCCCAGCAGGCGAAGCAGGAAAAAACCGCCGTACTGGATCGTGGGGACCGTAAGGAGAATGATGCCGCACATCAGAAGTGTGTCGCGTGCCATGGGACGATTCCCGTGAAGTGAGTTGTTGGTGGCAGTGCGGTGCGCGCCAGGCCCGTACGCGCCGGCGGACGTTCAGCCTGCACCAGCATGCCCGTTGAAGAACGTGCGTGCAAACTAGCCGCGACCGACCGCGCCGGCATTAACCATGGTTAAGAAGTGGCGTCGCGAAACTATCGGCCCCCGTGATCGCCGTGTCGGCCCCTGCCTTCATGGGCGGCGCGCTGCGCAACGCGCCGTCGGATGCGGCTCAGCGACGGGGGCCTGATCCCGAGGTAGGACGCGATTTGGTACAGGGGGACATGGTTGAAGATGGTTGGCTGGGCGGCGATCAGGTTCAGATACCGTTCCTCGGCCGAATCCAGCAACAGGCGCTCGATCCGATCCTGGGCATCGGTGTAGATCCGTTCGCATATCAGACGACCAAAACGCTCCCAGTGCGGCGAGCGCAGATATCCTGCCTGCACGGTGTCGTATCCGAGCACCAGAAGCGTGGTTTCCTGCACGGCTTCCACGCACAGGCGCGACGGTGCCGCGGTAATGAAGCTGCGGTAGGAGGTGACGAACTGATGCCGCAGAAAGAATTCCAGATGGATCTCCTCACCCTTGTGCAGGTAGTAGGCCCGCATCGAGCCATCGGTCACAAACCCGATTGTGGTGCATACCTGGCCGATTTGCACGAAGGGCTCGCCCTTGCCAAGGGTTCGCTCGGTAAGGCCCAGCTCCATGCGGTCCAGCTCGTGGGCCGGCATCGGTGATATCCCGGTGATTGCGTCGCGAAGCGTTTGGGTGTGCATGGTTGGCCTGCGCGGATTGGATGGGCACACGACGGCACGGTATCGTGCCGGCCCCGAAAGCTACGCATGCGCTGCGGTGGGCGGAAACCGATGTGATGCGTTTGTGCCGGCCGGGCGTGCAGGAATATGACCCGCGAAGCGAATCGGATGTCGATCGTA
>CBHYLN010000134.1:0-15138 GCA_966128725.1 uncultured bacterium
AATGCAAAGAGGGAGAGAGCGCACGACTCGAAGTTACACAGAGCGAACCAACCATAGCCAGCCACAATGATCACTCATTTCTCATTTCTCATTTCTCATTTTCAATTTCTAATTTTTAATTGACGAACGATCTGGTGTTGCAATTACAAATTAGAAATTAAGAATTAGAAATTCTTTCACGCTTCGCCCCGATGATCCAGGGTGAGCAGCAAAAGCGCCGCCCACCCCGATGCATGCACGCACCAAATTCCCCGGCATCGTGCGTCAGGGCTTGGCGCCCGAAGTCGGCGCGGAGCCCACCGTTTTCTTCAGCGTCGCCAGCGCCTCGGTCGCCCGGCGTTCCTGCCCCGCATCCTTGAGCAGCGCAACAAGCTCGCCCATGTAATATCGGTAGTCGATAAACCCAAGCGTTTCGGCGGCGGCGGCCGGATCCTTCAACAGAGCGGCCGTGAGCAGCCGGATGGCCTGCTTGGTATCAGCCTTCACCAGGTCGAACCTCCGTTCGTCGCCGTTGAAGGCCAGCACGCGACCCTCGCGGCGCATCGGCATCGCAAGCGCCACAGCAGCGTGCACAGCCAGGCGGCGGTCGGCAAAGCGCTTCACGGCATCGTGGAGCAGCGCGTTCGCTTCGGCCATCACACGGCTGCCATCAAACGCCAGCGTGCGCGCCACGTTGTCGGCCCACAGGTCCTGGGCGAAGTACTCGTCATCGTAGCCGCGCGCGGGCGCAACACGAATCTGGAGTTCATTGGAGACAACGTAGTCCTCGCCATCCGGCAGCCCGGCCTGTACCGTGTAGAAGCCGGGTTCCGTGATGGCCCAGCCGACCGTATCGGCGGATATGAAGTACGACTCCGCCAGCCACTCGCCCGGCGCAAGCACACGGCGCGTCGGCTTGAAGCAGCCCGCCGTGTACGGACGCCATACGTGCGCCGCCTGTCCCCGGCGCGCGATCAGCAGCGTAAGGTGGTGTGTATCCTTCAGGATATTCTCGTCAACGAGGATAGGCTCGTCGGTCACGTTCGTGATGCGGAGCTCTACCACCACCGGCTCCAGGAACTCGTACGTCGGCACGGCGCGATCAACCCGCAGCTCCATGCGCAGCGCGGGCTCCGGCGAGGACGCCACGTTCTGAAATCCGTGGTTCACACCAAACGCCAATGCGCCCATCTGCACGAAGCGCTCCGGCGCGTGGCGCATGAACAGAAGCTCATCGTCATCGAATCGATAGGAGAACGTGTGGAAATACGCCGTGGCGCCGCCCACGAAATACTGCGGATAGTTCATGAAGCTGTGCGACGTAACGGTGCTGACCAGCGGAATCCACGACGCCCCGAACTGCCCCGGGACATCGGCCTTCTGGAAGGAGTGCGCCAGGTTGAACGCATGCCCCATCTCGTGGCACGCAGCCCAGAACCGCATGCGCTCGGCCCAGGCGGCCGGCGCCGGATCGCCGGCGGGCGGCTGGCTGATGAAGGAGTCGGTAAAGATCGCGCACCCGCGCCGCTGCGGCGATCCCGCGGCCACATCGAACATGATCCCGCCAAGCCCCTGATCGGACACGCCCGCGAACAGCGTCCACAGCGCCCACTGCGGCGCCGTGGAGTAGCGGCTCCAGTACGTCACCATTGCGTCGTGCAATTCCGTGACGCTCCAGACCACGTCCGTGCCGGCCGATGTTATCGGCACCGTGCCGTCACGTCCCGTGCGAATCACGTCGAAGCCTGCGCGCCGGAACACTGTGTCGATGGTAAGCTGCTCGCCGACAAGGCCCTGCGGACGGTTGGGATGCGCATGGGTTTGATAACTCAGCACCGGGTGCGCACCGGCCACCCAGTCGTACTCGAGCTGTACCTGATGGAAGTATATCGACTCGAACCGATACCGCACCGTCTTGGGCTGATAGCCGGGCGCGCTGAATGTCACGGTCGCAAGGCGGTAAACGTCGGGCGCGTTGGTAAGCTCGATGCGGACGTTGCGCAGCGGGAAGAACCCGGCCGGATCCACATACCAGATGCTGCCGGTGTACACGCCGGGCGCAACCAGGCTGACGTGCGCGATCCAGTTCACCTGATTCCACGCATCCACCATCAGAAAGCCGCTTGCGGCCATCTGCCGATACGACCGGTCCACATCCAGACGCAGGGTGTTGACCACCGGCGGCCCGTGGCCACGCCACCGCTGCACGTACAGCCCGCTCACCTTCGGCCACAGCGGCTCGGGGACGGGCGTCTCGGGATCGGGGAGCGTCGGGGTGTCGGTTGGATCGTCGAAGGCACCAAGCCCGGATGTGGTAACGGGAAATCCATCGCTGTTGGGTTGCGGCATCGTTCTCCCTTTGAGGATGAGTGGGTAATAGGAGTCTGCGGCGTTGCACCAATCCTGTCCGCCATGTGACTGACCAGCGCATAACCGGAGCCAAAGATATTCATGGCGGGGGATTCGAGATCCCGGCGCGGATGTTACTTGTGAGATACTGTAGCAACCAGCTATAAGCCTCCAGACTACGGCCTTGCCGCCACGGAACAACGATGAACGTGCGGTGTAATGGCGGTGATGTTATTCGCGGGAAACATGGGTGAATCGGCAGCAGAAGAGCCGGACCACCACGGTATCTCTTGTTGCTCGCATCCCTCCACCCTGATAACCAGGCCCATTCCAGCCCGATCACTTCTCTCGAAATAGGAGATGTGAGCGAAAAAAGAATGAGGAGTACGGATAGAGCGTGAGGGCGATTGCCCCGCTCCAACATGGCCGCTGTTTCGACGGAGGTAATCACCGGCTCGATACGGACGGAGGGATGGCCGCTGAGTGCCGGATATTGGCCCGCACGGAGGCGTACCATGCCTCATGTTGTATTCACTGCAGTAGGAATAACTCCGTGTGCAACATGCACACGCAATAGCTCACTCTCGGCGGAACCATGAGGAGTCCCGGCGAATAATGTACAGGAGGCAGTAGCATAGATACCACCCCTTGCCCAACCACGTCAATTTCCTGATGTTTGGGACCGGCACTATGGCAAGGGGCGAGCACGGTCCGCTCCATATCTGTGTTGCAGGCAAGCACGCGCATATTGTTTCCGTTCATCTCCTGTCCGCAGTCACATCACCCTCGACATCCCATATCGTTCTGCACGATACGATTCCCCCGCGTGTACCGAGCGACTACTTCCAGCTCTGACGTAATACTTGCTTCCGGTAACTGGCGCTGTGTCCGATTGCCCAGGAATGCCGGCGATATCACGGCCAGCAGCCGCATTTATACGTTTTACAAATGAAGCCAACGATTACTGTTCTGATTACCGGAGCGTCGCCCGATTTTCTTGCGATCTACGAACAACTTCATGATCATCTTCTGATGGGGCGTAATGATGATCGGGGTCTTGCGAAGATCGATGTTCGTGTCGCGGAGCTGAAGCCGGAAACCGGCAACGTACTGCACGATTCGCGTGGCGTGATCCTCTGCGCGGTTGGTGGATTCTCGACCAACCGCCCCGGCATTTTGTCCGGTATTCACGAGGCTCACCGTATCGAGGAATGCGCGCAACATCTGGGGACCTATGCGCCCTTCGCTCGCCACGTTCTCGTCCTCATGGTCGGGAGCAATGGCACGATGCCCCTGCCGGCCGCGCTACGCCGGGCAATCGATCAGTGCGAACCTTCGCGCGTCACAATGTGGCACATTCCCGGCGATAACGAGGCGCTTGCCGACGTGGTCCGCGACGACGCCCCGCATGTGCTCGCGGCTGCATTGGCCGACGCGTGGACTGATGACGGCGCGACGTCGCTCCGTGCTCGGAATGATGAAATCGCGGCCGGGTACGCGGCAACCGCGATTCCGACGCCAGCGCTCATGGATGGCATGCTTGAAATGCTGGCGTCCCGCGGCGCGCCGATTCTTGTCCATGGCCCGCCTCGCGTTGGTAAGAGCACGTTGTTGGCGGAATTAGGCCCCGCGTGCGCACGGCGCTTTCCCCACGCGCTTGTGATCCGTCACTTCGTCGAAGCGGCCGGCGACACTCCCGATCACGGCATGCTTCTGGATCACCTTCTTTCGGAATTGGCCGACCCTGATGAAGCGCCGACACGGCCCGCTTCGTTGAGCGGCAAACAGGAGCGCTTTCTTGACATGGTCCAGTCGCTGCGAAATCGGCGCGTCATTATCATCATCGACGCGGTGGACCAGTTGTGTGCGTCCAGCCAGGATCTCCGCTGGTTGCCATCGCGGCTTCCGCCCGGCATTTCGCTGGTCGTTTCGGCAACACAATCGAAAGCGGAGAGTGTTGCACGGGATCGTGGCTGGCGCGTGTTCCCCATCGATCACCTGCCACCGGAGGTCGATGCCGCGATGCTGCGGAGAATACGAGAGGGCGCCGATGCGTCGCTCATCGGCACCACAACGGCGGACGCCGATCCGGACACGCTGCACGCGATCACCGAAGCGATGCTGCAACCGGGATCCGACGCCGTGACACGGCTTGTGCTGGAACGGGTGTTGAAGAACGCCAGGCAACGGCACGGTGAGGGAGGCATGCTCCGAACACTCCACATGCTCCGCATGGTGTGCTGCTCGCGTCGGGGGCTGTCGCCGATCGAAATGCGTGAGCTGAGCGGTTCGACCTGCGAGGAATGCGACGAGTTCACGAAAGGGTTGCACCCCCTGACCAAACGCATCGGAACGCTCATCACCCTCGATCATCCCGCGACGCGATGCGACGCACAGGCGTTCGCGTTTGCCGACCCGGAGCGCACAAGCCAGGAGGTTGTCGAGAGCACGCACGAGATGATGGGCGACTATTTCCGGAAGCATGCGCTGCCGGAGCGCCGCATCGAGGAAGCCCCATGGCAATTGGCCCACGCCGGTGATCGTGCCAGGGGAAAACTGCGCGCGTACATCGAGGATCTGGAGACGATCGACGAGATGATCGCCTTCGGACGCGAGTACGAGATCCTCGAGTACTGGCACCTCACGGGCAGCACGACAACCATGACCGAGGCCTGCCGCGATGCCGTGGACGAGTGGATCGCGCGAACGGACGTTCATGCGGCCAACGTCGGCGATATGATCCAACGCCAGCTCGGCCGTGCCCGACTGTTCAACGCCTGCAGCCAGTACCGAGCATCGGAGTTATGCCTGAACCACGCCGCGAAACTCCAGCGCGATCATCGACCGGACGACCGCTCAGGACTGATCGCCATCACCGCCATGCGCGGAGAAACGCTCCGCATCCTCGGGTTGTACGACGAAGCCATCGCCGCCCTCGAGCAGGCGCTTCAGGATGTTCGGAGTCTGCCCCAAAGCGATCCGGTCGCCGAGGCCCAGATCGCCAACGATCTCGGCCTCGCCAAAGGTGAAGCCAATCGCCCCGGCGCGCTGGACTTATTGCGGTGCGCGCACAAGCTGAAACGGCGACATCTCGGCCCGGCCCATCCATCAACGATCGAAACGCTGTGCGATATCGCGCACGTCAACCTCCTTGAAGGGCAGCACCCGGCCGCACGCAGCCTGCTCGACAAGGCGCGCGCGTTGCTGAACCCGGCTGGTCCGGACGATGCGTTCGAGTACGAGAGCCCGCTGCTTGCGTCGTGCCTGCACAACCTCGCCAGTGCCCTCAACGGATGTAACGAACGGGAGGAGGCAAGGAAGCTCCTGAAGCACGTGCTGGATATGCGCGAACGCATGCTCGGCGCCGCGCATCACCGCACGGCTATCACGCGCGTCAACCTCGCCGTGTGGTATTACAACGCCGGCAAGGATCGGGGGACCGACGGCGATCGAAACACAGCATACGACCTGACAATTCAGGCCGATAAGGAGGCCGAGAGGGTCCTGAACCGGGACCATCCCGATTATCTGATCATCACCGTCAATCTGGCCCAGCTCCTGCAGGAGTTCGACGGGTACGACAAGGCACGGAAGCTGTTGCTGACGACGCTGGGAGCATGCCGGCGCGTGCTGCCGGCACATCACCGCATCACAGCGCACTGCCTGCACAATCTGGCGCGCCTCATCGCCATCGAGAATCGAGCCCCGGCGGAGCCGGACATCCCCGACCTGGAGCGCGCGGAACGATATGCCGCCGAAGCTCTCGATGCCTGGCGGGCGACCGCTGTCCGCAAAGCCAAGTTGGAGACTGCCACACTCGTACTACTGGGCGAGATCCAGGAGCGCTTGGGAAAGCTCGAGGCGGCACTCGACAGCTACACGCGGGCGCTCGAGCTCCACGAGGCACACAACGGACCCGACAATCCACGCGCGAACGACCTTCGAGGCAGGATCGATCGGCTGCGGAAGCAACTCGGGCTCGGCAGCGCCGATTGAATTCCATTGAGTTCCATCGGCCACGCACGCGGCGTTGCGAGACATTTCCATACAGCACAGGGCTTCCTTCCATGGCGACAGGCAAGGACTACGCACAGACCAGCCGGCACATGCGTGCGGCGCTTAGACTATCAAATCCGATCGGCGGCCTCGAGCAGGCCCTCGAGTTCATTCGTCTCCGTGATGACCATGCCGTCAAATGGCAATGCGATGTGGCCGATGACGCTGCCAAGATCCTGCGTACCCACCAGCGCATTCGAATGGCCGTCCATGGCAAGCAGGAGAGCGACTTCCATCTCCTGTTCGGGAATCTTCATCTCGAAGTGTCGCGGTTGTACCGGCGCGCGATGGTCGACAAACCACGCAACGCCGACGACCACCTGCATCACGCGGCACGAAATTGCGGCCAGGCAGTCACGGCCGGAGCTGCCCGCCTGCTCGCTGAAGTCGCTCGCGAGATGCGCGTGCTTGGTGAACGCGACGCCGCGGCCGATGCGTTCCGCCGCGTGGCACGCCCCTGGGACGCCGGCGAGTTGGTGGGCGTCTCGAAAAAACTGAGTCGCGATTCCGCCGAACGCAGCGGCCGTGTCCGGCTCAGGCTCGACGGCATCGAAGGGCTGTTGGCGATGGCACAGGAGGCCGAACACGCGGGCCTTGTTGACACGGCCGCGGCGCTCTACACCGAGGCCGCGAACGCCGCGGCAGAGCCCGATTCCATGGGACCCAGCCGCAGGCAGTCCGAAGCCGACGACACATCGACGCAACCGGAACGGTGGCGTCTGGAGAGCGACGCGCGGCACGGCATCGGCAACTGCCGCCTGGCGACCAGGAGTTATCCGGACGCGTTGGCCGCATATCTGGAGGCATACAGGCTGCGCGGACGGTTGAACGGACAGACGATGGAGCATCTGGGACTGGAGGTCCGGTCGCTGGCCGCGATCGCCCACGTGCATGCCCTGCTCGGCAACAGCGAGGCCGATGCAGCCTACCGTGATGCGTTGAGGGCCGCACGCGCCGTCGCGAAGAAGGAGGAAGTGTCCTTGCCGGTTGCCGAGGCATACGAACACCTGGCGAGCGCACGGCTGGCCCGCGCGAAATACAGGCAGGCACTGGACCATACGAAACGTGCCGGCGAAATCTACACCGCGCTCGGCGACATCTGCGGCAGCATTCGCATCGCGATCCTGAAGGGCGATATCCTGGCCGCGAGCAACGAGTGGGATCAGGCCTATGAACAGTATTGCACGGCATACGAAGCGTGCGAAAAATCCGACGACCAACGGACAATTGGCCACATCCACAACAAGCTCGGGCATCTTGCGCTCGCGCGGAACCTGGTTCTTGCCGAGAAACAGTACAATGGCGCCATCGGCGATTTCGACCGTGCCCAGCGGATCGGAGAGAAGCTCACCGACATTCGCCTTCAACTCGACGCCAACAACGGATTGCTCGATGTCTACAAACGAAAGGAACATTGGCAGAGGGCCTGCAAATGCCTGGAGGCCATACGCACGCTGGAGCGGGAGCTCGTGGAGCTGGAGCAGCACCGAGCGGTCAAGCTGCTGCAGGGCAGGTTCGACCCCGACCAGGCACGACGTGACAGGCAGCAATTGCGCTCGACACAGCAGGCCGTGCTGGATCGGGACATGAAGCTCCTGGGCCTGGGGGCGCAGATTGTGCAGCAGGGCGAGTGCATACGAACCGTCAAGCAGAACATGGAGGCGGAACGCAAGCAGGGCACGAAGACAGCGCGGGCAAAGGCAGCGCGGGCAAAGACAGCGCGCACGAAGACGCCGAAACCGCGTGAGAAGACAGTGGATGCGATGGATCTCATGGTGCAGACGCTGCGTGCCATCGAGCACTGGTCCGTGTTCGAGCAGCAGTCGGACAGGATTCACCCGGGCGCGATGCGAAGCCTCCGAAGGGAGTATACACTGACACCGACCCAGACGAACATCTGTGCGCTCGCGCTGCAGGGAAAATCGCACTCACAGATCGCCGGGTATCTTATTACCAATGAGAAGAATATCGATCAGCACGTCAACGATATCCGCAAACGTCTCGGCCTCGAGCGCGGCGATGATCTGGTGGTCTTTCTTCAATCGCTTGCCGATCCGTTCGACGGCCTCGACACCGACGGGCAACGCGGCACCGATGATAGTGACGATGACGAGTGATCCCATGCCGCCCCGCCCCCGTTGCCCATGCGCCGCCGCCCCGTTTCGCGGGACGGCGGCGTGGCCGCACGATAGATTACGTCGACGAACGCACCGTGAACGTTCGCGGAGCCGTGCGCGTGTACGGGGCCGTCAGCTCCGCCCCCCCGTTGCGGTCGCGCAGGCGGAGCTCGATGGTGTGTGTGCCCAGCGACAGGCCCTTGATCTTGTACGCGTTCCAGTAATCCAGGATATCCGCCAACTGACCGTCGATGAAAACCTTCACCTGAACGTCGCGCATCAATTGTCGCGTCGCGGGTATTGTGGGATCCGTGTCGTCAATCCCGACGTTCATCAGGCCGAAGTCCAGGATCACATCGTCGCTCCGATGCACCGCGCGCGGCAGGTTGTACATGATGACCGGCGGGGCGTTCGGGCTGCCGGGATCGGGAAGGTACGGCTGCGAGATGTTCTCGATATGCACCACACGGCTGATGCAGTTGCCGTCGTTCTTGATGCACTCGCCGTCGCCCGCGCTGAGTATGAAGTGCAGCATGTGCGTGCCCTCGGCGAGCTTGATCGCGTGCGGAACGGACGTCGTGATGCGGCTCAAGGTCGGCGAATCGTCGATGATGATCTCGACGTACTGGCCCCCGCCCGGCCCGCCGACGCCCGGTTTCGGGGGCAGCCCCAGATTCGGCAGGTTGGCGTTGATGAAGATCGTCCCGGACTTGGTGATGCCGTTCGCGTCGGGCGCCGGGCCGATGTACAGCGGGCTCAGGCCGCCGCCGAGATCGAACGTGATGTAGGGAAGTGGCTCGAACGTGATGCTCATGGCTGTTCCTGATTTGGCGTTGATCGTTGTTGTTTCCGTTACTGATTCTTCGTTCGCCGGTGTGTCCCCGGCATCCGCATTCATAAACGCGGCCCGCCCCCCAGGGCGCCGCCGCCACGCTTCGACAGCTTGCGCCGCAGCACTGCCACGAATTCCGGCAGGGGCCACGCCGCCTGGCCCTGGAACTCCGGCGGAACAGGCTCGATCGGGATCGCGATCGACGCCTCGTCGTCGTCCGCGCGGAGGATCACGGCACGAAAAGCGATCGTCCGCAGGTGCAGCACCATCAGCGTGTACGTTGTTTCGTGATGTGTGTACTCCACCATTGCGCGCATGACAGCCTCCACAGTCTGCCGCAGGCGTGCGCCATGAACCGTGGCGACCGCCCGGCCAGGATTCTCACTACCCTCGCCGTCACCGAATTGGTCCGGGGCTTCATACGAAACCGGCTGCTCCGGCGAGCCATGGATGAACTGCCACGCATACGGTTCGATCGTGTAGGAAGCACCCTCCTCATCCATCCAGAGGAACGCATGCGGGTAGCTCAGCCAGGCACGGTCAGATAGGCGAGGATCCGCGCCACCGGTGCCGGACATAAATGCCTTCCCTAATGGGGGTTCGGAGTCGGGGCTCAGCCGCGCTCGCACGGCGTCGAGCGCCAACAGTGGGGGTTGTGGTTGTTGTATCGGCATGAAAAATTCTCCCTGTTATTCGCGCACATATGTGTCGATCCACGTGTACACAGCACGGTTTCCATTGCGTCTGGTCAACAGCAGGTTCTCGACAAGGTCAAGGCTATAGTCCTTGCAATCCCCTTCGGGATCCAGCACCACGATGGTCTCGTTCCGCAGGCTCGCCGGCACGATGAGGTGTCCGTTGCTGTCGCCGTCCTCGCGTCGGAGAACGACCGGCCGTTCGTTTTGCAGCTCCGCCAGGATGCGGTCACGTTGCATTTCTCCGACGCCGATCGCGGTGTATCGCAATTGGTACTTCTCGGCCATCACCTTCAGGACCACTTCGGGCACGGCACGGCGATCACATTCCTCGGGTTCGTAGCACCGGCCGGGATACGGCCGATGTGGATCGCTGCAATCGATCACGGCTCCGCAATTGTTATTGCAGGCGCCGCCGCAGCAGTCGCCAGGCCCGGGGGGGTCGCTCCGCTTGAAGACTTCGTGTGCAAAGGCACACTGTGTCAGCGTCGCCCCTGGGTGGTAGTAGCGCACCAGGCTCACCGCCACCGCCGCCCAGCACCACAGATCCCGGCACTGGTATTGCTGGCGATAGCGATTCTCGAGATCGGGCATCCTGTCCTCCTGAGCATGTGTGTTGTGAACATCCCTCGCGGAATCTTGCGACCGGCATACGTCGGCGTGTGCATCCACGCCGACGCTCGGTTCGTGAACACGGCAAACGTGGCGCGTTGCTCATCACAATCCGATCTGTAGGAACTATGTAGATCGGCGCGCGCGGGCTGCGCTGCGCGCCGGGGAGCGTTGCGGGAAATGTGGTGGTGTATCGGAGCCCAACGCATCGGCCGCCGCGATGCACGATCACGGCGGCCGATAAATCCGTGGACGCATGGGCGCTCGACTCTCGGCCGGCTATTCCCGCGCCACGCAGACAATCCTCTCCACCGTCGTCAACGGGGTGTTGATGACCGTCTCCCCGTCCTTGCCCAGAACCTCCAGCCGCACCACGTAGTACGTACCGCGCGGCTCCAGCAGGTACAGATCGTACGGCGCCCACGCATCGATCGTGCCCGCCGTCCGGTATATGCTGTCGGCGTCGCCAACGTTGTACACGCCGACACGGACGTGATTGCTGTCAGGGTTGAACCCCGACGCGAAAAAGTCCACCTGCGTCATCCGCAGGCGATCGCTCCGGCGCGGCAGGTTGAACGTGAGGATCATCGGCCGCGGCTGCCGCTTCTTGAGATCATCCCATACCGTTGGTTTCGCGGGGTCGTACTCGATCGCCACGAACGCATCGTCGTCCTTGACACACTCGCCGTCGTCGTAGCAGAGGTAGGCACGCACGATGTTCTTCCCGGGCTTGATCGGCACCGTAACGCGCGGCACCGTTGTGATGCGCGTGTCGGTGATGGTGCGATTATCCCCGATGATGATCTCGATGTATTGTCCGCCACCGGGACCTTTCGTTGTTGGCCCACATGCATCCCTGACGGTGGGCACTCCGAGTTCGAAGCCGGAGTGGTTGAATACAATCGTCAGCAGCGTCCCGTTCGCATTCAACAACACGCTGTCGATGTCAAGTGCGGCCGAGATTACATCCGCTCCCTTGAGCAGCCACATGTGCCCCTCGGCCAGTTTGATCGTGGGCCGGTTGATATTCGCGATCTGGATCGGCTCCGGCACCTGAGCATGCGCGGCCGGAGCACCGCCCCATGCGGCCAGTGCCATCATGCTCGAGAGCAGCAGGGCGAGCAGTGTTCCGAGTTTTGTGGTACGCATCATGATATCTCCGAAATAGTGATGGTGTGGCGGGAGACGGAAACGGGGACGCGCGCGCGTTGGGGGGGGGGAGCGTGGTGCCCAGTATGAATGCTACACCGACTCCCGGGCAATTGTCGGCGGGAATGCGAGCGGTGAGCCACAGGCTCGCGTCGAAATTCCACGCCGAATCCGCCGGCCGCAAAACTACGGACTACCCGGCCAGATCGTGCAGCGCCGCGAGCGCGGCCGGGGCATCCGGCATCCCATGCCCCGCACGCTCCTCCGACATACACGGGCCTACGCGGCACGACCGGAGCAGGGCCAGTTCCACCATGCGAGCCGTGGCGCTTGGAACGGCCGAGAACAATAACGCCGCAAGCCCGGCGACGTGCGCGGCGGCCACGGACGTGCCGCTCATGACCTGATAGCCGCCGCCCGGCGCGGCCGAAACTACCCCCGCACCGGGCGCGACCACATCCGGCACCACCGGATCGCGTTCGCGTACGAACAACTGCGATGATGAAAACGCTGCCACCGACGCGTTCGCATCCATCGCGCCCACGGACAATGCATCCGGATAATTCCCCGGCGAGCGACTGCTGCCGGCCCCCTCGTTGCCCGCGGCGAAGACCGGCAGAATATTCCGCCCGCGCAGCGTTCGTACGATGGGTGTGAACCCGTCGTGAAAATCACGAACGCCGAGCGGCATCGTGAGCACCCGTACACCCAGCGCGATGCTCCAATCCAGACCGCCCAGCACCCGCGCCACGGTGTCGCCGCCGTCGGCCACCACCGCGACCGCCAGCCGCGCGCCCGGCGCAACGCCGATATGCCTACCCCGGACGGCGCGCCCAGCGATCGTCGCGGCCGTGTGTGTACCGTGGAACTCGGTATCGAACGGCTTCGGAGCCGGCGCGAGAGCATCGCCGAAGTCGTCGAACATCGCGAAATGCCGCACCACGCCCCTCAGCGCCGCATGGCCGGCGTCGGCGCCGGTATCCAGATGGCCGACGAGAACGCCCCGCCCCGTGATGCCCCGCGAGTGCAGGTCGGCAATCCGCATGGCCTCCAGCCCCCATGTCCACGGCCCTGGCGGGCGCTCGCCGGCGGCGACGTACAACGGCCGTATCGGGCTGAGTCGCGGCGCCGAGACCACAATGACGCCGCGACGAGCGCGCAGCGCGCGATATCCGGCACGATCGACCGTGCCGTACAACAGGCCCAGATGTTCATAGCATCGCACGGGCCGCTCGCTGCGCGGTGGGCTTCCGTGTTGGCGCGCCAGCGCCGACGCCCTGCTTGTCTCACGTCGCACAAAATGCCCGGCAAGCTCCGCGACATCGGCGGCGCGCACGCCACCATCCGGTGCGTGCCGCGGCACCACCAGAACGCTGGCCACACCGGAAAGCTCGATCTCCGTGTTGATCCGTTCGTCCATGACCGTCGCTCCGCAGGAGGTGGTGGGATTCGCGCGCATCCCATCCAGGATGCCAGCAATTGCCGGACCCCGACGGGATGCACGACACGGGAACAAAAACGTTGCTGTATGGTGGAAGAACATGAAACCGGGAGCCGCGCACGGCTCCCGGTTCGGTGTTATGGGATCTTCAACGAACCGACCAGGCTGATTCGCACATGGTCGGCGAGCTTCGCGGACTTCATCCCGTCGGCATTCACCAACTCCACGACCAGGCCGCCCGCATTGCTCGCGAACGGATCGCCCCCCGTGAGCGCATACAGGCCTGCGCCAACGTGCAGCTCGTCCGCGCCGGCACTATACTCGTAGTGCACAAAGCCATGCAACGCGAACTTCGCCGGTACGATCACGCTCACGACATCGCCGTTCAGCCGCCACGTTTCCTGCTTCCTGTAGGCGCTCACGGGGACGGCATCGTCGGACGTCGACGTCACCACCTCATTCGTCCCCGTAGTGGTATCCGTCGAGCTTGTGGTGCTTGTCACGGTCACCTTGTCGACGGTTCCGCTGTTGTCGGTGCGCGCATATCCCACCGACACCGCCCAGAACATCGATCTCTTGGAGGAGAAGTTGTTGTAGTGAAGATCGAGGCTCGCATCGGTGAACGATGTATCGAACACACGGTTGCCGGCCGGGCGGGCCGGATCGTACAACGATACCCCGTGCCGCCCCACCCCTGCGCGCAACGCCAGCCATGCCTCGCCCGTATCCTGAGTGCTCGTCACGAACATTCCCACCGATACCGAACCCTTCCCCCCGAGCTGCGCGCTGCCGCTCCTGAGCGCGGAGAGCAGGCCGTTTGCAACTTCCACCGAGGCATCGGTGCCAAGATAGAACGCGTCGGAGCTGTTCATCAGAACGTACGAAAGCCCGAGGCTGCCTTTTGTGATGTTCGTGCGCAGGAGCCCATTGCTGTTCGCCAGCAACGCACCCTCGCCGCTGTAGTCACCCAGCGGACTTTGCGCCATCGCCTGGGCAGCGGCGATCACGGCCCAGGCGGTGATCGCCACAACCGATCGTAGAATATTGCTCATCGTAATTCTCCTGTTGGTTATCGTACCCCGGTCATGCTACCGGTTCCACCGGGATGCCGGTCTCGAACACCACGAGCCCCTTCTCGATCGTCAGCGTCTTCTTCAGAAGCTCCGTGCCGTCGTTGGTGATCGTCAGAGTGACCTGCGCGCCGTTCCATCCCTTCGCCATCATCTTCACGTCCAGCGTTCCTTCCACCGGAACGGTGTCGGCCCAGGCCCACGAGGCGTCGCCGTTATCGAATCGCATGGTCACTTCCTGCCCCTCGATCGCCAGGAAGGGCCGGAACGATGTGCCGGCGAGCGTTGCTGCCAGCGTGAGTGATGTTGCCATGATTGTGCTCCGATGATTGATTCATGTAATTGATTCGTGAATGATCCGCTTACGAACCATGATTCGGCGCAGCCTACCGCGCCGTACCGCCCTGCATACCCTTCAACGTTGCTCCCCGGATGTCCTTTGCCGCCGAGACGAATCCCAGCACGCCGGACCAGAACGCGGAACCGGCCATGCCGAACAGCGCCACAACCGCTACCGGGAGTTTGTGTGCTTCGGCCCCAACCGCGAACGTGACGCAGCCGTCGACGCCCCATGCACCCCCCTTGCCCCAGAAGGCCGCCGCGAGCAACCCTCCGAGATAGGCGACGAGGTACACGCGAATCCCCCGCCAATCCGGTCCATCCGGCGGCAATGTTGAAGGGTCGTCGCGCAACGATTTGAACACCAGTTTCGCTACCGCCACGAATCGCTCCGCGGCGGCGCTCACCGATCCGAACACGGCAGTCACGGCCGCCAGATATTCCAGTTCCATTGGTTCGCCCGATCTATTGTGAATGATGCCCCCCAGCACTCCCCCCC
>CBHYLN010000135.1:0-14722 GCA_966128725.1 uncultured bacterium
GTCGGGATGGCCGGCTACAGATAGGTGCTCCCGATGGGAGCCGCTCAACGCGGGCGTTGCGTGGTACCACGGATACCGACGGATGCGCCGTTATCGCGCTACGACTCAGCATCTTGGGGGATGCGCGTACGCGCCGATATCACCGACTGTGAATAGTCCCGCTATGATCGCCCCCGTCAGGGGGCTTCCGTCTGTAGAACGATCCACGAGTTATTAGCCCTTGCCCCCATCGGGGGCTTCCATTCCCTCGATGAACGGAGGCCACCCTACGGGGGCCAATGGCATTGGTGTCGGGATGGCCGGCTACAGATAGGTGCTCCCGATGGGAGCCGCTCAACGCGGGCACTATGAAGGCCACCGGCTGCGTATCATTGCAGGCCGTGCAGTCATCGCAGTCGTTGCGTGGCCACCATCGACCATCATCACAAGCCATGTGCCCCAATCGACGACGATATGTTCCCGGTGCTCCCGCCCCCGTCAGGGGGCTTCCGTCTGTAGAACCATCCACGGGTTATTAGCCCATGCCCCCATCGGGGGCATCCATTCCCTCGATGATGAAAGGCCGATTAATACTCCGCTACTTCCGCCGCCCCTTCCTACCGCCCCGCCGCCGCATCATCGCCTTTACTTCCGCCACGGTGTAGGGCGGCGTGCGCAGGTGAAGAACGGTGTGGCAGTTGGGGCACAGCGGGATCAGATCCTTCACGGGATCAATCGTGTGGCGCGCGCGCCTGGTTGATCGCGGCTTGATGTGATGCACGTGGATGACGCCGTCGGCCTTGGGTTTCAGGGAAGGAGGCTGGTACGGTGAACCAGAAATTGAAATGGCGGGAAGCCACACACCCAACGCGTTTGCTCCTTTCAATCACAGCAGCTATGTTCGCCCATTCCCCGCCCCCTCCCTTGGTTTGTTGTACTCTTGAACGATGAGCAACGGAGCCAGCATGCTTGCACCGTCCGGCACTGCCGCAGCATCTCCACCCAACGACCGGTTGGAGAAGATGCTGGATGAGTCGTCGAGCCATTGCAGTAACATGGAATACGGCACACCAGATTTAGAAAGCAATCATGCCCCCAACGGAAACACTCGAGGCATTTCTTGCCCAGCACGAGACCATCGAATGCCCACTCGGAACAATCGTATTTGACAAGCCGTTAGGCAAATCCTTGGGCAAAGGCGGCAACGGCGCTGTTTATGCCGCCACCTTGCACGGCACACCGGTGGCCATAAAATTTCTGGTAGTGGATTGGGATGTGGAACGAATCAAACGATTCACCGCCGAGTACTGGAATACCGTAGTCCTTCCGCCGAACTCGTTCGTCGCGGCGGCTTTGCATTTTGGCGAACTGAAAATTGGGAGGCGTACGTTTCCGATGATCGTGATGCGGCGCTACGCCAGCTCGCTCAAGCGCCCAGGCGGTGCGGGGCCAACCTTCGACGATCTTGATCGCCTGTTTCGGTTTCTCGTGGACGCGCTGCATTTCATCCATACGAACGGTGTGATCCATCGGGATTTGAAACCGGACAACATCCTCGTCAACGGCGACTCGTATGTCCTGGCCGACTTCGGCATCGCCGCCTACCATCCGGAACTGTTCGAGCTGCGAGCACGCACCCATACCGACGAACGCGTAGCGAACTTCGAGTTCTCGGCGCCGGAGCAGGTCAAGAAGGGCATTGCCCCCCATGAAACGATGGATGTCTATGCATTGGGCCAGATCTGCCAATGGTATGTCATGGGCAACATCCATCGCGGTACAGGGCGCAAGCGGCTGACCGACAGCATACCAAAGGCAACGATCATCGATGAAGTTGTGGAGCGGTGCCTGGCGAACAACGCAGAAGAGCGCTTCAAGTCCGCGCAGGAGATCCGGGACTATGTGGCAGCGGCGCAACGAAAGCGCCCCATCGATTACCTGCACACGTTCCGCGACGCGCTGGCGCAGGCGTTTCCGCGCCACCGAGACGGATGGATGAACGTCACCAGCCCGAAAGACATCGAGCGGATGATGGAATGCCTGGCCAAACGTGACTTCGAGGGGCACCTGCGGTGGTGCAACGGCCCGCACCAGGCGCCCGCACGACTACTTCATCTGGGCGCTGAATATTGGCTCATCGGCAATCGCGAGGTCCGCGTGCGATCCGCCATCGTTCATACAACCCCAACCATGACCGAGGATTTCGTGCTGTTGGTCAACGACCGGATGAGCCCATTCTTCGACAATGGCGCAGCCGGCACGACCGAAGCCGTGGCCGCCTGGTACAACGACCCGAACACGCCGGGCAATGGCAGATATATCACAATGAGCGAATACGAGAACGGATACGCTTTCACTGGCGACGGTTCACACCCCATCGATTCTTCACACGCATCCGTACGCGAGCGCTCCCTTGTCCCCTCGATGTTCTTCCTGGCAACGAACTATCATTCGGTATGTGTCAGTAGCAACGAACAAACCGTCGCGAACCTGATTACATCAGTTGGCCTGGGGCAAACGCTGCCCGATAGCGGGATGATGAACGCGGTGAGCACGGTCTTTCGTCAGAAGTTCCTAAGAGAGTTGGGTTGGAACCAGCATCTGGCGCTTGATGACGCCGGCCGATAACGCCGGCCCTGTTGCCCCCAACGTTTGCCCCTGCGTATCTTCGCGCCCGATGCGCCCACCATCAAGTCGGTGCATCGGCCGCCGGCGCTTGCTATCCGCTCATGCCGGCGTGCGCATGCCATACGTGCGCGCCTTCGTTCGCTCATTGTTCCACGATCGTTCCATTGTATTCCTTCCCGGCGTACGCCTGATGACGCAACGCTCCCCCGATGATTCCAACCGAATGATGGCGCACGCTCTCCGCGCGACGGAGGCAGCGTGAGGCTTGTCGCCAATACCGGGGCCGACCGCGTGGCGGATCTGCTGCGCGCGTGGCTCGCGGCCGGCGAGCACCATGCGGGCCACGGCCTGGACGCCGTCACGGCCGAGCTTTCGGTGTTCGCCTTCGAAGCACTTCGCGACGCCCTGACGAACGTGGGCCACGCCCGGCTGCTGCTGCCGCCGGCCGGAACCGACCTCGCCTTCCTGGGGCGCGAAGCGGACCGCGCGGCACGCAACGGCCTACGCGGGCGATGGCTGGCCGTGGGGCTGGCGGAGTGGATCGAGCGCCGCACCGAGGTGCGCCGGGCGACGGCCCCGGTTCAGCAGGGCCTGACACTTGTGCGCGATGGCAGCGGCGGCACGCGCGCCGTGCTTGGGGCCTCCACGTTCGGCACGGCCGGGCTCGGTACTACACCGGGCGACCCCATGAGCATCGTGCAGGCGGCGGAATCCCATGATGAGGCGGCGCAATACAGCGCGTGGTTCGCGACGTTGTGGGGGAACCAGACCACGCGACACGGCTCGGCATCGCAGGACGCGGCCGAACTTGCCGCCGAGCTGCGCGCGCTGGCCGCCTATCGTTCGCCGCTAAGCGCCTACGCGCTGATGCTGCACCACCTGCTGGCCGGCCGCGAGGAGGAGCTGGATGTGGACCGCGTGGTGAACGCCGCCACGGGCATCCGCGACACCGTGATCTGGAACAAGCTCTACAAGTTCCAGCGCGACGGCGTGATCGGCGCAATCGACAAGCTGAACCGCTATGGCGGCTGCATCATCGCCGACAGCGTGGGTCTGGGCAAGACGTTCGAAGCGCTGGCGGTGATCAAGTACTTCGAGCTGCGCAACAATCGCGTGCTGGTGCTTTGCCCAAAACGCCTGCGCGACAACTGGACGCTGTACGCAACCAACGACCGCCGCAACGTGCTGGCCGCCGACCGCTTCCGCTACGATGTGCTGAACCACACCGATCTCTCGCGCGATCGCGGTGTCTCCGGCGACATCGATCTGGCCAACGTGAACTGGGGCAACTACGACCTGGTGGTGATCGACGAATCGCACAACTTCCGCAACAAGAAATCGCCGAAGCAGGGAAGCGAAACCCGCTACGACCGCCTGATGCGCCGCATCATCCGCGAGGGGGTGCGCACGCGCGTGCTGATGCTTTCGGCCACGCCGGTGAACAACCGCCTGGCCGATCTCCGCAACCAGATCGCGTTCGCCACCGAGGGCAACGATACAGCGCTGGCCGCGCACGGCATCGCCAGCGTGAAAAGCACCACCGAGCGGGCCCAACGGCGGTTCAACGCGTGGCTGGTGCTCGACGCCGAGGAGCGCACGCCCGCTGCGCTGGTGGAGATGCTCGGGTTCGATTATTTCACGCTGCTCGATCTGCTTACGATCGCGCGCTCGCGCCGGCATATCGAGCGTTATTACGGCACCGCCGAAACCGGCACGTTCCCGGAGCGCCTGCCGCCGATCAACGTCAAGGCCGACGTGGACAGCGCGGGCAGCTTCCAATCCATCCGCGAGATCAATCAGGAGATCCGCCGCCTGAACCTGGCGGCCTACGCCCCGCTGCGCTACGTGCTGCCGGCCAGGCAGGCCGCCTACGACAAGAAATACAACACCGAGCTGCGCGACGGCGAAAGCGTGTTCCGCCAGGCGGATCGCGAGGAGAGCCTGATCGGGCTGATGCGCGTCAACGTGCTGAAACGCATGGAGAGCGCAGTCACCTCCTTCGCGCTCACCATCGAACGCCAGTTGAAGGATGTGGAGCGGATCCTCGGGCGGATCGCCGATCACGACGAGTCGATCGAGGAGCTGGACATCGCCGATATCGACATCGACGATCCCACGTTCGAGAGCCTGCTGGCCGGCCGCAAGGTGAAGGTGCTGCTGAAGGATGTGGACGTTGTGCGGTGGCAACAGGATCTGGCCGAAGACCGCAAGCGCCTCCGGGCGCTGCTTTCGGCCGCGCGAGCGGTTACCGCCGCGCGCGACGCCAAGCTGGCCCGCCTGCGCGAGATGATCGCAGAGAAGTGCCGGAAGCCGATCAACGAGGGAAACCGGAAGATGATCATCTTCACGGCCTTCGCCGATACGGCCGACTACCTCTACGCCGAGCTCTCAGGCTGGGCGCGCAAGACGCTGGGGCTGCATACTGCCGTGGTCACTGGTGTGCGAGGCAACCGTACCACGTTGCCGAACGACGGCAAACGCGGCGCGCGCGATCTGGGCTCCGTGCTGGCCGCCTTCGCACCGCGCGCCAAGGAGCGCCCGGCCGAATTCGCCGCCGAGGGCGAGCTGGACCTGCTGATCGCCACCGATTGTATCTCCGAGGGGCAAAACCTGCAGGACTGCGACTGGCTGGTGAACTACGATATTCACTGGAACCCCGTGCGGATCATCCAGCGTTTCGGCCGCATCGACCGCCTGGGCTCGCCCAACCGGCGCATCCAGCTCGCCAACTTCTGGCCCAACCTGGAACTGGAGGAATACATCAACCTGGAGCAGCGCGTGGCCGGCCGCATGGTGCTGCTGGATGTCTCGGCCACCGGCGAGGAGAACCTGATCGAGCCGCAGCCCGGCAATCAGATGAACGATCTCGAGTATCGGCGCGCACAGTTGCTGAAGCTGCAGGAGGCCGTGGTGGATCTGGAGGATCTCTCCGCCGGGCTCTCGATCGCGGACCTCACGCTGAACGACTTCCGCATCGACCTGGCCGAATACAACCGCGAACACCCCGGCGCGCTCGCCGCCGAGCCGCTGGGCGCCTGCGCCGTGGCCACGGAGGTTGAGGAGGTCCCCCCCGGCATCGTCTTCTGCCTGCGCGCCGAGGGCGCCGCCGCCCACACGCCCGAAACAAGCTATCCGCTTGCCCCGCACTATCTGGTGCATGTCGGCGAGGACGGGGCCGTGCTGCTGCCGCATACCGCGGCGCGGCAGATTCTGGAGCGCCTGAAGCGCGTGGCGGCCGGCCGCGCCACCCCGGACCCCGGCGCCTGTGCCCGCAACGACCGCGCCACCCGCAACGGCGAGAACATGGCCGCCGTACAGCGCCTGCTTGCCGCCGCCGCCGGATCCGTTTCCGGCAAACAGGAGGAGCGCGCCGCCGCAAGCCTCTTCTCGCCCGGCGGCACCCACGCCGCCCGCGGCGAGTTCGCCGGGACCAACGATTTCGAAACCCTTGCCTATCTGGTGGTGCTGCCGGAGAAGGGGTGATGTGGCGACACAGGTACGGTTCACCTTGCGAACCGCGTTCCGCCTTGGGAGCCCGTGCCGCCCGGATCTATACAATAGATTATCAGAACGTGGAGGCGATTGCCTCCGAACTCATTTATACACATTGTTCTTGAATCGAGGATTGAAAAATGAAGAAGAATGAAGATGGAACTCTTACGTTCAGTCCAACCGATCTCATTCAATTCGCGGCTTCACCGTTCGCATCGTGGATGGAACGGTATTATCTCGAAAGCCCCGGCATCGTACAGCCGGATGAGGATTCCGAGGACGCCAAACTAATCGTTCGAATCGCCAACGAGCACGAGCGTTCAGTGCTCGAGAAGATGAGGACGTCCACGGAGTCCTTGGCGGAGATCTCGTCGAATGCAGTCGATGCCGAAGCAGCAACAAGGGCTGCGATCAGCGAGAATTGTCACGCTATCTACCAGGCCGTCCTGAATAGCGGGAGTTTCGCGGGAGTGGCGGATTTCCTCATGTTGTCGAACTCGAACCGCTATCAGGTGTGGGATACCAAGCTCGCCCGGTCACCAAAACCGCAGTATGCCATCCAGTTATGCTGCTATTCGGAGATGTTATCGGCAATGACCGGAACCGTAATGCCGGAGAAATTCGGGATCATCCTTGGAACGCAGGACCGGATTGAATTCCGGATTGAGGATTTCATTCACTACTACCGGCACATCAAGGCACGTTTCCTTGCCATGCAGAACGGCTTTTCCGGCACGCCGGAGGACCGCCCCGAACCGCTTGCCCATGCGGATCATGGTCACTGGTCGGGCGCCGCTCAAGACTATTTCGAGGAGACGGATCATCTCGTGCGCGTTGCGGGCATCACGGTTGGCCAGATCAAGAAACTGAGGGCAGCCGGTATAACGACGATGACGGCGCTGGCCGGCGCATCCGCAACACCCGTTCCGAAGCTCGCGGCCGATACACGGAAGAAGTTGGCGGCCCAGGCCGACCTTCAGCGTAAAACACTCGCGGATCGGAAGAACAATCCCGACGCCAAGGCGCATTACGAGGTCCTACCATCTGCCGACGGCGCAGCGGCAGGTCTGGCTGCACTTCCCGCGGATCGTGACGCCGATGTTTTTTTCGATATGGAGGGGTACCCTCTGGTTCCAGGTGGCTTGGAGTACCTGTTCGGCGTCTGCACGAGATCCGATGGGTCGGACGCAGCATATCCCTTCCATGCCTGGTGGGCACACGACCGCAATGAAGAGAAAGCGGCATTCGAAGGCTTCATCGACTGGGTGTTCGATCGCTGGCGGAAGAACCCCGGCATGCACATCTATCACTACGCGCCCTACGAAGTCAGCGCGATCAGGCGCCTGAGTACACGACACGATACCCGGCAGCAGGAAGTGGACGATCTGCTGCGGAATGGGGTATTCGTCGATCTGTACCAGATCGTCCGGCACGGCCTCCGCATCGGTGAGGACAGCTATTCCATCAAGAAGGTGGAGCGCCTTTATCGCAACCAACGCGGTACCAGCGTCGCCAGTGCCGTCGACTCGATCGTCCAATATGCCAATTGGATGGCCTCCGGTGAACCGCGCGATATGGAGCGGAGCACGATCCTCACCGCCATCCGCGACTACAACCGCGACGATTGCGCCTCGACGGCCGAATTGCTGGCCTGGATGCGCGATGTTGCGAAGGAGCACGGGATCGCGCCCGTGCAGACAATGGCCACGGAGCCTACGGAGACGAGAGAGCCTCCGCCGGACGCCGTTACGCGACTCGAAACGGCAGAGCATCTCCGCGCAAAGAACGACCCGGTATCGACCGTGCTGGCGGACATCATCGACTTTCATCGCAGGGAAGAAAAACCTATCTGGTGGCGCTTGTTCGACAGGAACGACAACTTGACCGACGACGAACTTCGCGACGATCCCGGATGTATTGCGGGAGTTATTGCCACTAGCGAGCCCACGCCCGAGAAACAATCGCTGGTGCAGGTGTACACGTTCGATCCAAACCAGGAATGCAAACTGAGCGCCCGCGATGGAGCAGGTGTATGGTTCAAAGGCAGGTTGGATGCCAAGGTGACCCTTACAACGCTGGACACTGCAGCAGGCAGTTTGAGCGTGAAAATCGGCAAGAAAGGACTGAACGATAAGTTCGAAGGCAGTTTTCCGCAACGTGGATCGCTCCTCCCCGACGAACATGTCCCAGCAACGGCAATTCAGACTGCCTTGACCGAGGTTATCATCCAGAGCCTCACCGGCACTCTCCACCCGCCCGTTGCCGCGTTGTTGAATCGCACGGCGCCGGCGTCAACGATTCGGAACCCGAACGAATCGACCACCGATGCGGCGATTCGCATCACGACCGCCATGTCCAGCGGATGCCTCGTGATCCAGGGGCCCCCCGGCACCGGAAAAACCTACACCGCCTCTCGCGTGATCAACGCCCTTGTCGCCACGGGCAAACGCGTCGGTGTTTCATCCAACAGCCGCAAGGCCGTGGCGAACCTCCTCGCGGCATGTGATACGGCCGCGACCGAAGCAGGCACAGGCATTCAATGCCTCATGGTCGGCGCGGAGCCCGACGCTGCACTTACCGCCTCCAATCCGCACATCATCCAGGTTGCGAAGAACGCCGAGGGATTTGGGCAGTACAGCGGCGGCGTTGTCGGCGGCACCGCCTGGCTCTTCTGTCGCCCGGAATGGATCGGACAGCTCGACTTCTTGTTCATCGACGAAGCCGGGCAGGTATCGCTGGCAAACACCGTGGCGATGTCTCGATGCGCGAACAATCTCGTGCTGCTCGGCGACCAGATGCAGCTCGAACAGCCGATTCAGGGCTCGCATCCCGGCGACTCAGGCCTTTCCGCGCTTCAGTACGCTCTCAAGGATATCACCGCCAGCGTGCCGGACTCGCCGGTTTTGCACGCCGTTGTTCCATCAGACTACGGCCTATTCCTCGGCGAGTCGCGCAGGATGCATCCGTCGGTCTGCGCGTTTATTTCCGAGAGCATCTACGAAAGGCGCCTCACGGCACACCCGGATTGCGCACATCAGCGCATCGCCGTTCCGGCACACACGAACGGTTTGATCGCCGTCGAAAGCGGCATCGTCTTCAGCGGCGTCGAGCACGACGGCAACGTGCAACAGAGCCCCGAAGAAGTCGATCGCGTAGTGGAGATCTGCAACGAGCTGATCGGCCGCCGGTTCACGGACAAGGCGGGAACCGTCAGACGCCTCGAGTTGCAGGACATACTCTTCATCGCCCCATACAATGCTCAGGTACGCGCGCTTCAGAGCAGGCTCCCGGCCGGTGCACGCGTTGGGAGCGTGGATCGATTCCAGGGACAGGAGGCGCCGGTGTGCATTCTCTCCTTCTGTTCCAGTTATGGTGAATATGGCTCGCGCGGCCTCGGGTTCATTCTCAACCGCAACCGGGTGAACGTCGCCATATCGCGCGCGCAATGCCTTGCCGTGGTGGTCGCCGATCCGCGAATCGCCGGCGCAACGGCCGGCTCGCTGGAGGAAATGACCCTCATCAACCTCTTCTGCAAACTGGCAGCCGCAGCGACCGAACCGGCACCTCAATGACCACCCACGACGTCATCGCCGCGCTCCGGCTGCCGGAGGCTGCCCGCATCGACGTGCGCGTGGCCAAAGCGCTCCTGCTGGAGAATGCCGCGGCCACCGCCGCGGACCGCCGCCTGATCCGCGACGGCGTTGCCGCCCTGCGCTGGGCCGCCGTGCTGAAACCCGCCACCATCGGCATAGCCGAGCACCGCGACGACGAACGCGAGGTCGGCGAGATCCAACTACTCGTGCTCACGCCGGCGGCCGGTGCCGCCGCCGGGGCGCTGGCACACCTGGCCGAGCGGATCCATCGTGCCATCCCCTACCCGCTCCTGCTGCTGGCCGAGACCCCGTCCGGCCCCCTGCTTACGCTGTGCCACAAACGCCGCGACCGCGGCAATGCGGCGGGCACACCGGGCGCCGCCGTGCTCGACGGCCCCATCGTAACCGCCCGCCTGGGCGTGGGGGCTGCTGAGGGGCCGGGGGATGCGGCGCCCCCGGCCGAACGCGGGCGGGACGATCGGGAAGGAATGGTTGATCCCGACGGCGTGGCCGGCCCGGACGAGACGGGCGATCCCGGCACAACGATCGAACGCGCGTTCCTGGAGGCGCTGGCCCTGGAGCGCGCACCGCGCGCATCGCTGCTCGCGCTCTACGAGTGGTGGATCGATGCCGTGCACGCGCTGGACGCCGCGCGCATCACCGGCGCATTCGCAATGCCCACCGGGCCCCAGCGGGCGGCCGCGCGGCGCGAGGCCCTGCAACGCCACGCCGAATGCACCGCGCGCATCACCCGGCTGCAGAAGGCTGCCGCGCGCGAGCGCCAGATGGCCCGCCGCGTGGAACTCAACGCCCAACTGGCCGCCGCGCGCACGGAACTGAAGCGTGCCGCCGCCGATCTCTGAGGCCCGCGCGCTCCGCCCCCCAACCCCGCCGCCGGCGTATCTTTGCGCGCCGACAATGAGCAATTGGCCGGGGGATGCCGGCCCACAATGCGCCGCACCCACGGGGCGTTGGTACCCGCCAACACGAGGTGGACACACCCCTCGTAGGTCCGCCCCGCGTGGGTCCGCCCCGCTCCGGGCGTACGCCCGAGGCCACGGACGGCACGCCCCACGGGGCACCCGAACCTGTACACCCGAGTATACAGCCATCCGGCATGTGCCTTCGTGGCCGCGGGGGTGCACCCCACATTCGCCCGGGGCCCGAGGCTACGAACGGTACGCCGCACGGCACGCGCGAACCTGTACATCCAAGTATACACCCTCGCGTCATTCGCGCCTTCGCGGCCCACGTTGTCCGCGAGTTTTATCCCGGACCCCGGAGGCATCGGCTGCTCCCGGAATGGGCCGCGCGCCAATGCCCGGCACGCTCCCCGCCGGCCGTTTCTCTTTCTTTCTCTCTCTCTCGAATCCCGCACATATGAAGAAGCTGACCGCGAACGACCCCGAAACCCGCTCCGCCGACATCGTGGCGGAGAACATCGCCCACCTGCAGACGCTCTTCCCGGAGGCGTTCACCGAGGGGAGGATCGATTTCGACGTCCTGCGGCAACTGCTGGGCGCGGCCGTGGACGAGCGCGAGGAGAAATACGGCATGAACTGGCTCGGCAAACGCGCCGCGGGGCGCCGGGCCCTTACGCCCAGCGCCGCCACCCTGCGCCCCGCCCCCGAGGAGAGCGTGGACTGGGACACCACGGGCAACCTGATGATCGAGGGCGACAACCTGGAGGCCCTGAAGCTCCTGCAAAAGAGCTACGCCGGGAAAGTGAAGCTGATCTACATCGACCCCCCCTACAACACCGGCAAGGACTTCGTGTACCCGGACAAGTTCCAGGACACCATCGGCAACTACCTGGAGCTCACCGGCCAGAGTGAGGCCGGCGGCCGCCTGACCAGCAACCCCGAAACCAGCGGGCGCTTCCACACCGACTGGCTGAACATGATGTACCCGCGGTTGAAGGTTGCGAGGGAGTTGTTGAAGGAGGACGGGGTGATATTCGCCAGTATCGATGATCGTGAGGTTGCGCACTTACGCATGCTCTTCGACGAAGTGTTCGGCGAGGAGAATTTCATTGGATCGCTAGTTTGGAAAGGGGCGACAGATAATAACCCGAGCAGAATAGCAATAGAACACGAGTATATTTTGTGCTTCTGTCGGTCCAAGGACGCAGTCAGCCCAACTTGGAAAAATTTATTGAACGACGCAAAATCCCTGCTTATATCTGAATACAATCGGCTCGCAAACGACACGAATTTATCGAGCGACGAGATTCAGAATGCGATTCGCTCTTTCATTCGAAAGAATCGCGACTCACTTGCGGCAATAACGCACTACGATCGGGTTGATAGCAACGGCTTATACACTGGAAGCCGCAAAGTACACAACCCAAAGCCCGGAGGCTACATCTACGACATCATACACCCTAGGACAGGGGAGACCTGCGTCCCGCCAATTAATGGCTATCGCTATCCAAAGGATCGTATGGATGAACTCATTGCGAATGGCAGAGTGCTATTTGGAGACGATCATCAGCAAATTATTCAAATCAAAGAATATCTTTCTGATTTTCAAGGAAAATTATCCAGCGTCATCCATTTAGATAGCCGCACTGGATCAAATGAAATGAACGCTCTTTTTGGAGTCCAGAAGTTATTCTCAAACCCCAAGCCAACACTGTTACTTAAGAGTATTTTCGAATTCGTACTACAGTCAAACGACTGCGTCCTCGACTTCTTCGCAGGCTCCGGCACCACAGGGCACGCGGTGATGGCGCAGAACGCCGTTGACGGCGGGAATCGCCGATACATCCTTGTGCAGATCCCGGAGCCGCTGGACCCCGCGCACAAGGATCAGAAGGTAGCGGCCGAATTCTGCGACGCGCTCGGCAAGCCCCGTACCATCGCCGAGCTGACCAAGGAACGCCTCCGCCGCGCGGGCGCGAAGGCCCGCGCCGCGTGGGCGGAGGAGCAGGCGAAGAAGGCCGCCGAGCTCTTCGACGCGAGCGGCGCCGCCGCCGCTGATGCTGCCGCACCCACCCCGCCGGACACCGGCTTCCGGGTTTTCCGGCTGGACCGCTCCAACATCCGCGCCTGGGCGCCGGACGCGGACGACCTGGCCGGCACGTTGCTGGAACACACCGAGCACATCCTCCCCGGCCGCACCGAGGCGGATATCCTGTACGAACTGCTCCTGAAGCTGGGGCTGGATCTCTGCGTGCCCATCGAGCGCTTCGCGGTGCCGGCTGCAGGCGCAACCGCAGGCGGTAAGCCCCCTCGCTCCGATGGCAAGGCCCGCCGCTCCGCCCAGACCGGCGGCGACAGCCACACCGTGCACGTCATCGGCGGCGGCATGTTGATCGTCTGCCTCTCCGAGCGCATCGCCCGCGAGGATGCCGAGCCCCTGGCCCTGGCCATCGCCGAACGGCACGCCGCCCTGGCCCCCGCCGGCGACGCCACGGTGGTCTTCCGCGACAGCGCCTTCGCCGACGATGTGGCAAAAACCAATATCGCGGCCATCCTGACCCAGCACGGCCTGGCCACCGTGCGCAGCCTGTGATGCAATTCTCCGTTCCTAATTTCTAATTCCCAACTCGCGCCGGCCTGTATATTCGCGTATACAACCAACGCGCACGCTGATGACATGTGCACGCCGGCAAACACGATCAACAAGCGCACGCTGAAGACGTGCGCCTACGCATACGCCGATATCGCTGTTTGGCGCGATGGTTTCCGATACCCGACCGGCGTGCGCCTACCCATACGCCGATATCGCCCTTTGGCGCGATGGTTTCCGATACCCGACCGGCGTGCGCCTACCCATACGCCGATATCGCCCTTTGGCGCGATGGTTTCCGATACCCGACCGGCGTGCGCCTACCCATACGCCGATGTCGCCGAATGAACTGCACGCATAACGCTTCACGCTGAACGCATAACGCATACACGCGCCCATGAAACTGCACTTCGAACCGAACCTGGATTACCAGCTGGAGGCCATCGAATCGGTCTGCGACCTGTTTCGTGGGCAGGAAATCTGCCGCACGGAATTCACGGTCACGGCCGATGCCGCCGGCGGGGTGCTGCTGCCGGGCATGGAGAGCGATCTTGGCGTGGGCAATCGCCTGACCCTGCTGGACGAGGAGATCCTCGCCAACCTGCAGGCGGTGCAGCTCCGCAACGGCCTGCCGCTTTCCCCCGCCCTGGAATCCGGCGACTTCACCGTGGAAATGGAGACCGGCACGGGCAAGACGTACGTGTACCTGCGCACCATCCTGGAGCTGAACCGCCGCTACGGCTTCACGAAGTTCGTGATCGTGGTGCCCTCGGTTGCCATCAAGGAGGGCGTGTACAAGGCGCTGGAAATCACGGAGGACCATTTCAAGGGGCTGTACGCGGGCGTGGCGTTCGATTATTTCCTCTACGACTCCGGCCGGCTGGGGCAGGTGCGGAACTTCGCCACCAGTTCGGCCGTGCAGATCATGGTGGCCACGGTGGGCGCCATCAACAAGAAGGACATAAACAACCTGTACAAGGAGAGCGAGCGCACCGGCGGCGAGCGGCCGATCGACCTGATCCGCGCGGTGCGCCCCGTGCTGGTGGTGGACGAACCGCAGAGCGTGGATGGCGGCCTTTCCGGCGCCGGGCGCGGAGCGTTGGCCGAGATGAACCCGCTCTGCACACTCCGCTATTCCGCAACCCACGCGCAGAAGCACCACATGGTGTACCGGCTGGACGCCGTGGACGCCTACGAGCGCCGGTTGGTGAAGCAGATCGAGGTGGCCGGCGCCACCGTGGAGGGCGCGCACAACAAGCCCTATGTGCGGCTGGTGCGGACCGAACGCAAGCGCGGGGCTATCACCGCATGCCTGGAGCTGGACGTGCAGACCGCCTCGGGCGTGCGGCGCACCGAGCGAACGGTGCAGGACGGCGACGATCTGGAGCAGAGCACCGGCCGCGCCGTCTACCGCGATTGCCGCGTTGGGGAGATCCGCACCGGCGCAGACGAGTTCCTGGAGCTGCGCACGCCGGGCGCCGAGCACTATCTGCGGCGCGGCGAGGCGTTCGGCGATG
>CBHYLN010000136.1:0-14545 GCA_966128725.1 uncultured bacterium
GCCCTTGGGGGCCGGCGGGCGGGGGGGGGGTGGGGGGGCGGCGTTGTGGGGCCCCCGGCGGTGGGGCGCTGGGGGGGCGGCCCGAGGGGCCCCCCCGCCGTGGTGCCGCCTACCGTCCTTGTTGGGGCGGCCCTACGTGGCCGCCCATCGCTGCGCTGCCCCCCGTCGCCAAACGGCGCCGTCCCGAAATATTCGGAACGGCGCCGCGTGTATCCGGCCTGTTGCCGGTCTGCCGGGGAAGTGCCAACCGTGGACTTCTTCAGGCACCACGGTTGCGTTGTTCAGCAGCCTGTTATTGCACAACAACGCGTGTTGCTGCCCGGCGATTGCCAACCGCCACGCGCACCACATAGTTGCCGGCCGGCCATGAGGCGGTAGCAACCTGCGCGCGCGCGCTGCCTGCCGCGTGCGCCGATTCGGTGCGATACACCTCGCGACCCATCATGTCGCTTACGGTAATCACGGCCTTGCCATCGGCAGGCATCGTGAACGCGATATCAAGCGCGGCGCCGCGTGCGGCCGGGTTTGGCGCGGCCTGCAATGCCAGCACCGAGGCCGCATCGGCTGCGTCGTCCACGCCGGAAACACCATCGTTGCCGCCGTTGTCGCGGCCACGCGCGGCCGGATTTGAATAACACAACTGATTGTACGTTGTGAGGCTTACCGGTGTGATCTGTTGCGGCCGTGGCGGGATCGTCAACAGCGTGATCGGGAATGCCAGCGTCTGCGATACAAATCCGCTTTGTGTGTTCGCCCACCCGAAGTTGTTCTCGTTGCAGTTGCTGGAAAGCAATGGCACGCCCAGATCGGTCTTGAGCATGTAGAGCTGCGCGGGGTCGGGGTTGATCATCAATCCCGGGCTTTGCGTGGTGCCGGCCACGAAGTATCCCTGCGTTTCGTTTGCGCTTATGCGCGTGCATATGCCCATCGACATGCCCCAATCGTGATTGGTGCCGCCGTAAATCGTCCCTACACCGGCTGGCAACAGCGTGAACGCATTAAAGCGATGCAGGAACACATTCTGGAAGAAGAGCGAAGGGGGGCCACCATTGGCCGTCTGCCCCGCCGCCATGATGCCGGCGGGCGAGAACGGATCCTCGCGCACGCAGTTCACCGCGTCGTACCCTATGCCGTTATCCCCGAACATGATATCCGCCCGTTGCGGAAGCGTCGGGTCGGGCTGAAGCTGAAGCAGGAACCCCTCGTAGTTGATGGAAGGGAACATCGGCGTAAGCGTGCGGCCGCCCACAACGATGTCGCCGGGGATGGGAACGCCGCGCAGTTCGGTAACCGTAAGCGCTTCCTCCGGCTGATCAAATCCCCATGCCGCCTGTCCCTGCGGCGCCGGGCCAATCAGGCCCGTGTTGCCGCTAACCCGCAGAACCAGGATATCGCCATTGTTCAGCCCACGCAGGGTTGGGATCGAGGAGTTCGTGCCGCCAACGGCCACAATGTCGGCTGCGATTCCCGGCAGGGCGCCCACAGTGGCCTCGGTGGCCGCCTTCAGGAAGTCATTGCCGCTTCCGGGGCCACCCCACTGCGATTCCCAGATAAGGCCCAGATTGGCGTTAAGGCGGATGATCACCGCGTCGTATCCCGTGCCGGCGCCGGCCGTGGTTGAGCCGGCCAGCACGATGTCGCCGGGGTTGGTGACAACGAAGTTCCCGGTGGTGGTTTCCAGCACATCCCATACCTCTTCGTCGGCGCCAAGATCGATGGTAACCGCCAGCAGCACGTTGCCGTTGGAATCAAGCCGCATCACGAACATATCGCGCATGGCGCCAACGCCATTGGTGGTGCCGCACACAACAAAGTCGCCGTTGGCGCATTCCACTATGTCGGTTGCGCTGTCCATCACGCCGACAGGATAATAGTTGGACCATACCAGAGCGCCGGTTGCATCCAGCTTTACCACGTAGGCATGCACAGGGCCGCATGGCGCCATCGGCGTGCCGGTGGAAAACGTTGAACCGCAGGCGATGTACCCGCTGTTTGCAAGCTGGGCGGCACCGTTCAAACCTTCCTCGCGGCAGTTGTTGCCGCCCGCCACAGTCTGGAATCGCTGTGCCTGCAACGTGCCCGGGGCCAGCATGCAGCTCGCTGCAATCGTAAGCAGCGTGCCCAGCACGATGTGTTGTACGTATTCTCTCATGAACGTTCTCCGAGTTGTCTGACCGAATTGCGATGTGGTTCAGCGGCGTATCAGCGCGAGCCACGATGCCCAAACGCCGTGTATGCCCTGGCACCTGCATGCGCGCTGCCTGGCGCGGAGTAGGCACTTGCATTGCATTGGTGCATCGGTGCCGGCGATGCCACGCAGGTACCGGCATAGGCCACGGGCGTGCCGAACGCAGGTTTTACAGGCCGGCCGCGTGCCGTGGTACAGCGAGTGTTAATGGCGCCACACGACGCCGCTGATGTTGATGAAAGTGGTTTTGCTTCGTACGTTGCGGGTAATCCGGTCGTAGACCCCTCATTCACAACTTCCCTCAATAACCGACATTGGACCCAACCATCGGGACCATGGATCTTCGCGCGGACGTACGTGTGCCGTTGTTGGGTATGTGCCGGAATTTCCGTGCCCAATGATGGCCCATGCCGGGTGGACCGGGAACGGAAGGCATCACGCTGCCTGGACGGCAGTGCCGGTGCTGGCTCCGCAGTGGCGCGCACCGATGATCGTGATGCCTGGGCGTGCGAGGCGATCGGCGAGACCGGGAGGCAAAGTCCGGTGCCGCGAGGGTATGATCGGCCGTCGCACGGTTACGGAGGGTACGGTCCGGGAAAGAAATCCCGTGCCGTCCCAAGTGCGATTTGAAGGGGGACACTCTGGCGTGCTTTGCGGTGGCGAATATAGCCGCATCCGCCTGCCGCCCGAAACCATTGTGGCGGCATTTCTGGCAAGTCCAAAAAGCATTTCGCGCCAGTCACGCACGCTGTCAACGTCAGGCCACACCGGCTATATCGGCATTCTTACCGCGGGGATTTGTTGGATGTCCAGAACACCATCAACCGATCTGTTCGAACTTATTCGAACGCTGAGCAAGCAGGAAAAGCGATTGTTCAAGGTGCATGCAGCGCGCCATGCCATCGGTGGAAGAAACAAGTACGTGCGATTGTTCGACGCAATCGATCGGCAGCATGACTACGACGAAGCGAAGCTGGTGGCGGCCAACACGTGGTTGCGCGCCGCCGACCTGCCCGGCATGAAGGCATATCTGTACGATATGATCCTCCGCAGCCTGCGCGAGGCCGGCCGAGAACGTAATACCGTGGCGCAGGTGCAGTATCAGATCGACAAGGCCGACATCCTTATGCAGCGCGGCCTGTATGCCCAGGCCGCGCGGCTGCTGGCACGGGCGGGGGAGCATGCGCGCAGGGGTTCGCACCTGGTAAAGGAGTTGGAGATCCTGTTTGCCGAGGCTTCGCTGAAAGTCCGCAGCCCGCGGACCAATACTCTCGAGCGCCATCAGGAAATTCATGAGCGCCAGTTGGAAGTGCTCGGCAGGCTTACCGAGAATATCGAGTACTACAATCTCTTCATGAGGACCTATTACCTGCAGATGAGCATGCTGGTGCCAAGGAGTGATGCCGACCGGGATCGTGTGCGCGCGATCCTTGCCTCGCCGTTGCTTGCCAGCGATCGCGTGCCGCGTACATCGTTTGCTCGCATGCAGTACTATGAAATTCGCGGCAGGTGTTGCCAGATCCTGGGTGACGTCCAGGGCGAGTTCGATAACGCACGGCAGAAAGTGGCATGCCTGGAGCAGAACGCCGCGCTGATGGCGACTCATCAGTACGAATACATCTATGCCATGGGCACCGTGTTGTTCTACTGTGCGCGGTTCCGGAATTATCGCGAGTTCGACGAGAGTATTGCCAAGCTGCGTGCGTTTGAGGTAAAGGCCGAAGCGCACGAAGTGGACAGAATGCTTGTGGAATATTATTCCGTGTTCGGCTGCCTGGTGCAGCGCTGCAAATTCGACGAGGCACTGGCGATGATCCCATCAATCGAAAACTTCCTAGAAAGCCATGCTCGTGAAATCGAGTTATCCAGCGTGCATGAATTCCGTATAAAATTCCTCATGCTCTGCGTAAAAACCGCTCGCTTTGCCGATGCACGGAATTGGCTGAGCGTTCTTATGAACGATCGTGGATTTCATGCCTATGGCCGATACATGGATATCACACGGCTGCTTGGCGTTATCGTCAATTTCGAGCTGGGCGACGAACGGACTTTGGAGTCGTCGATACGTGCGCTGTACCGCCAGCTTCAGAGCAAGGGCGACATTCATAGTGTGGAATCCACGGTTGCGTTATTTCTACGTCGGCTTGCGGCAATGACCAGCCGGCGCGAACTGGTCGCCGCCTTTCGTGAGCTGCATGGCGTGCTGGAAGAGTTTCGATCCCGTACCGACGGCTCGATGCTCCTTGAGCGCTTTGATCTCCTTTCCTGGCTGGAAAGCAAAATTCGCAACGTGCCGTTCGCCGAGGTCCTGCGGGAACGAGAAGCGGAAGCGGCGAAGAAGTTGGGCATTGAGAAGTAACGGCCAGGAATTCGGGTGTCGATTGGGAACGATTCGTGGTGGTGGGGCAACGCACGTGTCGGCTCGGACGCGTTGCTGAATGACGGAATACAAGTTCATCTGAATGGAAGCATCGGCGGTTCTTTGTTCCGGTTGTAAAGGAGCCATGGCGTAGCCCGGCCGTTTCAGGGCGGTATAAACCGCAATCCGGAAGAAGTGTTGCTCCTCAGGCTGTTGTAAGTTCCGTGCACATCCCCCCCCAATAATCTCCCGTTCCCGACACATGCACACTTGTTGCTCCGCGGCTCGCATTGTAAGCGATGCATGCGAGCCGCGGCTGTACCGATTGTCGTGGTAACATCTGTCGGTGTCTTGGTTTCGGCTTCTATCCTGAATACATATCAGGGCGGGCTTCCGTCGCCCGTCTTTCGCATTCATTTTCATTTGGAGTACAAACATGAACGACATTCGAGCAAGCATTCGCGGATGTGGCCGGCTCATTCTTGCCACAGGTCTCTTCATTCTGGCCTCGGTTGCTGCGTCGGCACAGGTCGACGCACCCTACGTTCTGCCGATCGGCACGCGCGGTAATTGCAACGCGGCTGTCACCGCCAATCTTACGGGCGGCCTAACCGGGCCGATTGTGGTGAACGGCCTGGCTACGTTCGAGTGGGTAGCTACATCGCAGCCGGGCGAACTGCGCCCTTGGGCGGAGCTCCAGCCGCGAGCGGTAAGCCACAATGGTAACAGTCCGGCATATGGTCCGGTTACGTTGGACCTTAATGCCGCCGCGCCAGCCGCGAACTCGCGTATCGAGGCAGTGAACGAGGGCGCTGCGTTTCCGGCATCCTCCAATCTGCGCTTTAATGCGGTCGTGACGGTCGCCTCACGCCCCGGTGTGTTGTACCGCTCGATCAACGAAATCGTGATCAGCAGCCAATTGACGCAATGGCCGCACAATAATGCCGTGTACTCACAGGTTGGCACCACCGATTTCGAGGATGCCGCGCATCCGGGTGTGGTGGCCTTTACGCTGTCCGGCGCATCGGTCACGGTGACGGCGGTCGGGAATTAACCTGGTCAGGGGGCCGATGCGTGTCGGCGATTCCCGCAGCCGTGTATAGCCAAATGCACAACTCAATTACGAGCGGTCCTGTAATCAGGGTCGCTCGTTTTGTTGTGGTGGATGTACTATTCGTCGGCGCGCGTTTGAACACGTAATTGCGCCCGCAAAATAAATCTTCCAGGGTTCTTGTTTTTCAGAAATGAGCGATGTAAAATTGCACCGTTCGAAAACGCCAGCCATAGTAACGCTACGCTTCCAAAGACATACCACGATCGTTGTGGCTCCCGGCCGCATCCCGTGACTTAACATTTCAGTAACCGTTTCCGGTTATGCAGCGCCACACAGCAGTCTGTGTTGTGGCCTGGTTTGTGCTGTGCACTGTTGCATCCGCGAGCGATACCGTTCGTGTAGGCAATGTGCGGGCACAGGGGCCATATATCTACTACCGCGACAAGACGATAACCGCTCAGGCAGCCCGGATTGATCTGCCAGGGCCGGGGTATATCCGATCGATTACGCTGTTGCTTGGCGGGACGGCCGCAACCGGCAATGTGCGCCTGCGCCTGCTTGGGCAGGAGGCCGGCCTACAGGCGCCGCTGCCTGGTCGTGATCTGGTGCGGCCCATTGTTGTTGCGAAAAAAGGTGCGGGTGTGCGCTCGGTGTCGGTTGAATTGCCCCAACCCGTTGCCGTGGACGGCGATCAGGTATTTGTGGTGATCGATCAGCCGTCGCGGGGTGTGTACCTGCTTTCCGATGCAACGCGGCGACCACCTGTCTGCACGGCCAATGGTGAGCGATACGGATATCAATTGTTGCAGCGGGATGACGGCGCTTGGGACATGGGCGATTATCAGTTCATGATTTCCATGCTTGTTGTGCCCGCGGTGGCGGCCGGCTCCGGGCATTTTTCACCGGCGGTGCTGGATATCCAGGACTCGATGCCAGCGGCCAATACCGCGATGGCCTGGGCCGATGCCAATAACGACGGCCTTCTGGATCTGCTGGCCGGCGGGCGGCTGCTTGTTAATCGTGGCGATGGGAAATTTCAGGATGCCACGCGGAGTGCGGGGCTGGCGGGGCGCCCGCGCCTGCAGGCATTTATCGACGCCGATAACGATGGCAATCAGGATATTCTCTGGTTGTGCGATCGTGACTCGGCCAACGGATCGTTCCTGTATATCAACGACGGCACGGGCGGTTTCGCGCGTGGGCCGGCGGCGATTGCGGGCGTTACGGATCCATCCTGCATTGCAATCGCTGATATCGACGCCGACGGTTTTGCCGATGTTTTTATCGGGCAAAAACTGATGGAAGAGTCCGATATCGGGATACTGCTGCGGAACCAGCATGGCGAAGGTTTCATTCGCGATACGGTGCTGCTGCATCGGACCGCCGGCCCCAGTCGCAAAGGCAGCATTGTTGCCGCGGCATTCGTGGATCTGGATGGCAGGGGAAGTCCGGACCTGTTTACTGTCTTCGCGGACGGCCGTACGGCCACTCTTCACAACACAGGCGGGCGTCTTGTGCCTGCGGAATCGGCGGCCGGCCCGCTTGGTGCTGTGGCGCCGCTTGCCGACGGACGTGGCGTTGGCTGCCACTTTGCCGACTACGATAACGATGGCGATCAGGACCTGCTGCTGCCGTGGACGGCGAACTCGCAGCGGGAAGTGCTGGCGATGCCCGAACGGTGGCGGCCGGTGTGGCCCAATCGTTGCGGCGAACGCGCCAACAGTCTGAATGCGGCGGCCCCGGGTGCTTCAGCCATCAACGATATCCCGGTGATCAACGAGCGTTCGGGCGGCGCGTGGGGCGATGCCGATAACGATGGACGGCTGGACTACGTGCTTGGCGCATCATGCGCCTGTACGTACATCGATCTATACCGGCAGATCGATGCCGGAGCGTTCCAGCGTGCCACGGCGGCGTTCGGGCTGCGTCGTGTAAGCGGTGGTCCCGATCTCACATGGGCTGATGCAAATAACGATGGACGGCTGGATCTGGCATTCTTCGCCGACGGCCGGCCGGTGGTGTTGCGCAACGAGTCGCGCACCAATAACCACTACGTCGCGTTCGATCTCGCCAATCGCAGTGCCGGCCGCACCTCCATCGGTACAGCCGTGACGGTCTACGCCGGTGGGCGGGCCAGTACGCAGGTTCTGGCCAGCGGGCGGGGACTTGGCGTTCAGGATCCTCCGCGGCTGCACTTCGGTCTGGGCACGGCCACGGCGATCGACTCCGTGGTGGTCCGTTGGCCAGGCGAGACGGCAGGCCAGAGCTACACCGGCCTTCAGGTCGATCGCGTGTTTCAGTTGAAGGCAGCGGCATCGGCCGCCGGCGCCATCACGGTTACCGCCAACGCGTTTCCCAATCCATTCTCCGAGGCGCTTACTATCCGGTTTACGCTGCCCGAACGGTCGGCCGTGCGGCTGGAGATCTTCGCGGCATCGGGCGAGTTGGTGGCAACGTTGCTCGATGCGACGCTGGATGCCGGCGAACACACCCAGCGCTTCACCGCACGCGATGCTGCCGGGCGGCCGCTGCCACAGGGAACGTATCTGTACCGGCTGACCACGACACATGGCGAGGCCATCGGCAAGGCACAGTTACGCCGATGACGACGAATGATGAATCGCGAATTGCGAAATGCGAATTGTGATGACGAAGAGCCCGTTGGGGCAGGTCTCGTGGGCGCAGGTCTCGTTGGGGCAGGTCTCGTGGGCGCAGGTCTCGTAGGCGCAGGTCTTCAGCCTGCGCTGCTGTTGAAGAATTAGAAATTAGAAATTGAAAATTAGAAATGAGGGATGCGAACGTGGCCTTCCTTTGCGGTGAATTCCTTTACCGCGAAGAGCGCGAAGAACGCAAAGGGAAGACGTGGATTGATACCCGAACCGCGCCGGTGACAAGAGAATGAGGAATGCCCGTTGGCCCACGCTCCATTGAAATGAGAAACGCCCGATCCATCGATACAACGATTGTTGTTGTTCATACCGAATCCAGACCGATGAACTACCATCCACAAAAAACCGTGTTGGCCGCGGCGGCCGCGTTGCTGATGCTTCTTGCAATCCCGCTCACGGATATGCGAGCGCAGACAAGCGGGCCGGTGCAGCCGGATTTTTCCGTGCCTGCGGTTGGCTCCGGGCCGGGCGTAAGCCCGTTTACCGGCGGCTTCACCTTTGGGCTGCCGGTGATGACCGTGCCCGGGCCGGATGGCAGCGGTTACTCCGTATCGCTTTCCTATCGTGCCGGGACCAATCCCGATGGCGAGGTCTCGTGGGTGGGGTATGGCTGGTCGCTGAATGCCGGCGCAATCGTGCGCGATGTCCGCGGCTATCCAGACGACTGGAAGGATACCGTGACGGTGTGGAACAAGGGGCCGCAGCAATGGACCGTGTCCGGCGCGGTGCGTGTGGGCACGGAGATTTCCAGCGCCGAGCTGGGCGATACCGCGAACCCGGTGCGCAAGCTGGCCGGCGGTGACTCCGTGCTGAAAGCCCGACTGTCGCTGGGTTATACCACGGTGTACAGCAGCGTTTCGGGGTTCCGGCGCGCCAACAGCTACGGGCTGGAGTGGAAGGGTGTAGGCAGCCTGGACTACGATATCAAGGATGGCGATGGGAGCTGGTCCGCCAGGGCCAATCCGGGGTTGTTGTTTAATGCTACGACGTTGGTATTTCCATTGCGGCAGGCGCTGAGCAAGTTGTCCTTAGCCGGCGAGTTGTTGGCCCATTCGCTTGGCAGGGCGGTGACTGAGTTCAGCAACTCAGCAGCCAGAGATAACACTCCCGAACTGACCATGCCCTGGCGCAGCGCGCGATTCGATACGCGATCGTTCAACGCCGGGCTGGGGCTTACCGCAACGCTGAACGCCGGCTTTGTAAGCGGCGCCGATGGCGGCGTGAACGGCAACGTGACCATCCGCACACCGGTGGAGAAATACGCCGTGCGCGGCGTGGGATATATGTACAGCCAACAGGCCGGCGCCAGCGAGTTCATGGATTACTCCTTCGAGCGCGCCAAGGAGTATCGCACGACCGACAACTTTCTGCCGATCCCCTTCACCAATGCCGACCGGTTCAACGTGACCGGCGGGGCGCCGGTTGGCTCGATACGCCTGTATGCGCGCAGCACCGGCACGTTCCGTCCGGACTACGTCCACAACGTGTTCCTGATCCCGAACATCGATCCCGAAGGCACCGTGGGGGCGCGATGGGGCGTGGGCGCGGCGCTGGGCGTTGGGCGCAATTCGTTGACGGTGAGCCAATGGCAGGCCGATACGTCCAGCACCCCGCATAGCTTCGATTCGCTTGTTGCCGACGATCGCACTTTCATGCGGTACCGCGGCGACATGGGCGGCAATCTGCTGGCTGCGGCATCCGACGATGCGGAGTCGGCAACCGTGAGCGACAGCAACCACCTGCGGGTACCGTCATCGATCTACCCCATGCTGAACGGCGGCGAGCGGGTTGGCCGGAACCTGTACGTGGGCTACAATCTGAACAAGGAGATGGCCAGCGCCACCGGCGCGGGCGTGCCGTACCTGGCGTACGATAAAACCGCCGATGCCGGCAACGTGCCGAACCGCGACCGGACGCTGGCGACCGTGCGCGATCAGATCGGCGAGATTTCCGTGACGGACGCCGGAGGGTGGCGCAGCAACTATTCGCTGCCGGTGTATTCGCGCAGCGAACGCCGGCTGGGATTTGGGGTGCATCGCGCCGTTACCGACACCACCACCAACCTGCGCGGCGAACGCCTTGTGTACGCCGACGTGGACACCACCAACGCGTTGACGCTGCAGGGGCAGGAGCTGGACGCCCCCACAGCCACGGCGTATCTGCTGACTTCGATCACGTCGCCGGACTACCAGGATATCACCGGCGACGGGCCCAGCGCCGACGACCTTGGCGCATGGGTGCGATTCCGCTACCAGCCGGCCGCGGCGTTCCTTGGCCGGGCCGGGCACGATATCAACGGCACCGCGTTCCACTGGCGCACACCGTACAACGGGCTGGCGTATGCGCGGGGCGAGATGTCGGACCCGGACGACGATCAGGGCGCGGTGAGCATGGGCGAACGCGAGCAGTATTATCTGGCGTCGATCGAAACCAAAACCCACATCGCGTATTTCATCACCAACATGTCCGATGTGGCGCTCAGCAACGGCGGTAGGAGCACCGGCTCGTTCGAGCAGCGCATGGACGCGTATCAGGCGCCGTTTGTATTCGATACGCTGGTGCGGGCGGACTATCTGCGCCAGGCCAACGGCGACAGCACCGCCACGTACGCGCATTGGTATACCGACGAATCCAGCCAGCAGGTTCCGGCCCCGAACCTTTCGCGCCGGCTGGAGCGGGTGGAGCTGTACGCCAAGAATGCCGCAGGCGAGGCCGACAGTCTCCTTTCCACCACATTTCTTGAGTACGACTACTCGCTGCGGCGCGGGATGCCGAACTCGGTAACGCCGCACCCGGACAGCACGGCCCGCCTGGGCATGCTGACGCTGAAGCGGGTGTGGTCGCAGGCGCAGCGCGTGTACAACGCAAGGATAAGCCCGTACGAGTTCGGCTACGAATACCGGCGCACGGCCGATTACCCGGCGGCAATGCGAACGAAGTACCCGGCGATCACCGGCTTTGCCGATTCGCTTTCCAGCGCGGAGCAGAACCCACCATACACGCCGTACGATGCCGACGGCTGGGGCGGCCACGCGTACAACGGCGCGGCGCGTTCGGCCGCCATGCGCCCGTGGGTTGACCAGCATCCCGACACCAACGCGTTCGACCCGGCGGCCTGGCAGTTGAAGTATGTGAAAAGCCCAACAGGCGCCGAGATGCACGTGCAGTACGAGGCCAACGATTATTGCTACGTGCAGGACAGGCCCGCGATGGCGATGGCAAGCCTGCGCGCGACGTTCGGCGACAGCCTCTCGAACGATGGCGATAACAGCGGTCGTTACTACGTGAACCTGGCGGACCTTGGCGTGGCCGATACGGACCGCGCCGCCGTGCAGCGGTATTACTCGTTGGCCAAGCGACAGTTTGTTGATACCAACGAACGCCTGTACCTGAAGTTCCTGTACGCGCTGGTGGGTGACTCCGCCAAGTTCGACGATCCGGAATACAACTCGGAGTACATCACGGCCTATGCGCGCGTGAACGAGCTGCGCGTGGACAGCGCGGTGATAAGCGGGACCATGCGTTACGCGCTGTGCGTGAAGCTTGGGATGGGTGGGGATTCCACGGTGCCAAAGCGTGTTTGCCACGACCTTGTGCAGTGGCGCAAGCGCGGGCGGTTGCAGCCCGGGCATCCGGTGGATCCGCGTGGTGTGGCCGGTGGCGGTGCAGGCGGTGGCGGCACCTCGGCGATATTCGATGTTATCGGGCATTACTTCACTGCCGGCTACGAGGAATCCGAGCATTGCCGCGCGGTGGATTACGCGCACTCCTACCTGCGGCTGCCCATGGTTGCGGCCAAGCGCGGCGGCGGCGTTCGCGTGCGGCGTCTGCTGACGCTGGACCCCGGTGTTGAGGCCGACTCGATGCTGTACGGCGGCGAGTATATCTATCAGACCTACGACCCCGCCCGCGGCGAATACATTTCCAGCGGTGTTGCCGCCAACGAGCCAACGGCCGCGCGCGAGGAGAACGCGCTGGTGAACGTGGAGCTGGCACACGGCAGGATCGCGGATACCAAAATTATCGCGGGCGATCATCTGGACCAGTACGAAGGGCCGCTGGGCGAGTCGCTGTTGCCCGGCGCATCGGTGGGGTACGCACGCGTGGTGACACGCAACATCCACACCGGCAAAACGGCCGCCGGGTTCGGCGTGCAGGAGTTCTTCACCGCGCGCGATTTCCCGATGCAGCGCTACGATACGGCCCTGGCCGGCTACACCGTTGCGGCCACGGGCATCAGCGGGCCAAAACACGGCACCAGCCCGCTGTGGGGCGCGCTTGCCGGGGCCATGCCCGGCGCCAAGTTCCCGCTGGACGCGGCCGGCGGATCGATCGGCGTGGGGCTTGGGTTCTCGCGGCGTGTCAACGATCTGCGCCTGGCTCAGGGATATCGCTTTGTGCTGAACGAGATGAACGGCGCGGCCAAAAGCAGCGCGGCCTACGGCGGCCGGCTGGAGGACCCCGCCACCTGGACGCTGACCTCGCTTTCGCAGTATGAATATTTCAAGCCCGGCGAGAAGCTGCCGGTGCTGGATGCGGTGGGCGACACGGTGCGCTACGACAACATCGGCAAGGAGATGGAGGTTACGATGGACGCGCGATCGATCGAGGACCACACGATCGACGTGCAGGTGAACGGCGACGTAACGTTCGCCGCCGGCAGCATCACCGATCCCCAGATTACCTCCTCGGCGGTGCTCTCCACGGCCGATAATGATCTGCGCACACACGTCACAACCAAGGTGATCAGCTACCCAGCCACCGTGAAGCGCGTGCTTACCTACGGCGACGGCATCTATCACGTTGCCGAGAATGTGGCGTTCGACCCCACAACCGGCTCGCCGATCATCACGCGAACCAATGATTCCTACGACCGATTGGCGCTTGAGAAATCGCCGCTGGGGCATAACGGGGCGTATACGTCGTACGGGTTCCGGGCCGGGAACGAGTACCCGCTGCTGGGCCAGAAGGCGGCCAATCAGCGCGCCGTGATCGACAGCGCCGGCGGCATCACCATCACCAAGACACATCTGGGAAGCGGCAACGCGCGCCTGGATATCACGCCGGCCACGAATGCCGCAACCTACGCGGCGCTGGCCAGGCTGAACCCCGGCGACCTTCTGCACCTTACAACACAGAGCAGCGGCGCCGAGGCCGGGTTCTATCACGTTGCCTCCAAAAGCGGCACCACGGTGAACCTGCACAAGGTTTCGGCGAACTATGCGCCAAGCAACACCACCGCCGGCGCCGTGGCATTGCTGGTGGTTGAAAGCGGGCTGGCCAATCAGATTGGCGGCGCGGCCGGCGGCATCGTCACCTACGGCGAAACCGAAAGCGCCGTGCTGAGTGCCGCGAACTTCGCCACGGCAAATCCAAGCTCCTTCACGGCGCGGCAGGCGCTGGCCGATACGTTGAACGCCGTTGTGGCGCGCGGCGGTGGTTTTGTGTTCCCGGCCACCGTAAGCGGTCTGGGCGCCATCATCCGCGTGGCCGGCAGCCTGGGTGACTCGTGCGGCGCTCTTGCCGATACCATCTGGCTTGCCCGCCGCGACGGGCGGCTGGTGCTGACCCGCGGTCGGTTCAGTACAACGCTTACCATCAACGGCACGCCCACCAACCCGCATCGCATGGTGACACACCTGAACGCGTACCTGGATTCGTTGTGGGGATATCACATCGATACCGCGCTGGGCTACAACACGCAGTGCGATTCAACCAACTACATATACCGCCACTACACCTCGCAGCCGGCGGGATACGCGGCGCTGATCGATTCCATGATGGCTGCACGGTTCGATACGGTGAACTATCTGGATAATTACTGGATTGGCGATCTGATCAGCATTGGCGGCGGGATGGACACGCTGGTGGAGGGATTCCGGCGCGGTACGAACACGTATTACTCGGCCTCGGGGCAGATCGACCTGCACGGCGTGCTGGCCGCGCACACGGTACGCTCCAGGCTGTGGGCCTCCGAATGCAGCGGGGCGGACAAGGTGAAGAAGGTATCGATGTATCACCAGCAGACCCTGGAGACCAACCCCGCCGATACCACCATCGTGCGCACCGGACTTACGCTGGCGCAGTTGAACGCGTACTTCCCGTACACCACGCAGATAGGCGCGTTCGCCGAGAACAACCAGGGATATCTCACCTATAAAAACTTCGTGGCCGGCAGCACCATCGCCAAGGCGTTCGGCATACGATTCGCGCACGGCGATACTGTATGTTCCTAAATTATTTCGCGACGTTCCTAAATTATTTCGCGAAACTTT
>CBHYLN010000137.1:0-14494 GCA_966128725.1 uncultured bacterium
TGCACGTTGATCACCTTGCCGTTGGCGCCGGTCCCGTCGAGAAACAACGAGATGGTAAGGTCCGCCGGCTTCTGATGATTGAAGTGCATGGGGCTGTTGGTTGTGCCCGAGCCCTGCGAATTATTGTACTCAACCTCGTAGCCGAACGTGATGTCGGTCGGGTTGACATATGCCTCAAACGTTCCGAACGCAACTCCCGAGTAATCGGGTTTTTCGTACGCGTCGATCCGCAGCTTCTCCAGCGTTCCCAAGGAATCCAGTATTCCCATCGCTCAGCGCTCCTTTTTCAGTTCAAGCAGATCGAGCACACGCTCAACACATTCGGCCACGATCGCCTGGGTGGCGTCGGCGTCCGGAGGGGACGAAGCCCCTCCCGGACGCTTGCCCACTTCCACGGAGATCACGACTTCATCAACAATGATTGGCATGATTACGACCCCCCGAGTGTGAAATACTGATAGTAGAACTGGAGGTTCTCGATCACCAACGCGCTGGTCTGCGAGTTGAGATCGCTCACTCCCCACTTAGTGGGATAGGCGTTCACCAGGTGCCAGGTCATGAGCGGCTCGTGAGCATCGTTGAGCAGCTTCACGTCGATATCATGCAACGTGATGCTCTTGTCCTCGATGCACTCGGAAATCCAGTTCTGGATCTCCGAGCCCACGAGCAGCCCTCTCTTCAGCACCAGTTCGGGATATTTGGCACGGGTTGGGTATTTCTGGATGAAACGGTTTTCCCCACCCTCGGCAACCTCCTCGGCGCCGATCTCCACCGACAGCCCGCTCGCTTCGCTGAAGCGCATCTCACTGTCGTCGGAGAATCCCAGTATCTCGATCTTGAAGTGAAAGCCGACCGGTGGATAATAGCTGGCCATCAGTCATTCTGAAGTTCGAGGCCCTCATGGGCGATTTCGATCGACTCGATCGCGACTTCGTTACCGGTGGCCTTCAGGCCCGGCCCTTCCACCTTCACCGGGAAGGCATTCTGCACCTTCCACGTCATCACCGGTGCGTGCTCCTCGTTGAGCAGGCTGATCACCAGGTCACGACGCTCAACGGTGTTCAGCTTCACGGTGCTCAGCCAGTTGGCGAAGTCGTTGTCGGCCTTGATAATGCCGCGCTTCAGCGTGATGTTGCTGAACTTGCGGAGGCCCGGCATCTTGATGCTCGAATACTCCGGGAAGGAACCATCGCGATATTCGATGGCCTGGTTCTCCTGCGTCAAACCGGAGATCTCCGTGAAGCCGACACGTGTGCCGCCCCACTCGACAGAGAAATGAAATACCGGAAGAGGATATTGTGCTGGCATGTTTCTATGTTCCTAGATGGTGGTCTATTCCTTGTGACGGCCGTGCATGAAACGCACACAGGCCGCGCGATATCCGCCGTGTGGCCGCCTGGTGCCCGCGCGAATGGTTGGCGGGGCGGCCCATGCAACGGCGTTTGTTACGACGTCTGCAACAGGTGCGAGAACTTCAGGATGATGAACTCGGCCGGGCGAACCACCGCCATACCGATTTCCACATTCATCCGACCCTCGAGAATGTCCTGCGAGGTCATCGTTACCCCCAGGCCGCAGCGCACGAAGAACGCATCCTTGGTGGTGGCACCGGCCAGCGCGCCCTCGCGCCACTTCTGCGTCAGGTAATTCTCGATCATGCCGCGCACCTTCACCCAGGTGTTGGCGTCGTTCGGCTCGAACACCGCCCAGTACGTGGACTTCTTCACCGACTCCTCGACCATGTTGAAGAACCGGCGCACCGAAACATAGCGCCACTCGTTGTCGTTGCCGGCCAGCGTGCGCGCACCCCATACCAGCGTGCCCTTGCCCGCGAACGAACGGATCGCGTTGATGGACTTGCCGCCCGTGGTGTCAATGTTCAGCTGATCCTGCTTGGTATTGTCGAGCTTGATAACCGGCTCGATGGTGTCGGCAAGGGCTACGTTCGCCGGTGCCTTCCACACGCCACGCGCCGTATCCACAGCGGCGTACACGCCGGCAACAGCACCGCTTGGCGGCATAACCAGATAATTGTTCTTCAGCTCCTGCTTCACCATGTTGTACGCCGTGGTGTTCGACGTTGCCGCCGCAGCAAGCGTAACCGCGGCGCCACCGTTGATCGAAACGTTCACGTTGTCCTCGGCGGCGGTCACATAATAGTTCATCGAGGTCTTGACGAACGGATAATACAGCGCGCCGTACTTCAGGCTGGTGCTGGTGACGTATCCACGGTTGGTTGCCAGGTTGCCGCCGGAGGTAAGATCGGTGGTGCCGTCGAACACGTCGGCGATCACGAAGCGATCCTTCAGCGTGCCGGCCTGGTCAAGCGCGGCGGTGATCACCGTTGTGTATTCGGCTGCAAGCAGCTTCACCGCTTCCGGGATCACGATCAGCGTGGGCTCGTCCTCGAGCGCCAAGGCCGCCAACGCCGTGGTGAACTTCCCGACGACGTGCGCCGCCGGCGTCTGATATACTTCGGCCGACACGATGTAGCACTGGCCACCGCCGTTGTCGAAGAACATCTTCACGGCATAATACATGATGTACTTTACCGTTGGCGGCGTGACGGTAACAACGCCTGTGGTGGTGGTCACGCTTACGGTGATCGTGTCGTTGTCCGGATACCCGAAGTAGGTTTCGTACTCCTTCAGCGAGTAGATCTTCGTCGGCTTGTTGATCAGGTCGCCCGCTACCTGCTTCTTGGCGATTTCCGTGTACCCGATGAACGCCGGGATGGCGGTTTCGACCTCTGCGACGGACGGAGGAAATACCGAGAGTTCCTCGATGTACACGTCCGGTGTCTTGTACGTTGGCATAGAATGATCCCTATGGTTTTGAGATGTGGATGATCATGTGCGCGTCGGCCTGCTCAAGGCCGGGTTGCGGCGAATTCGCGATCAGGACGTAGGCGCCCCTCAACAACTGTATCCCCTTGGCCCGGCACATCGGCCTGGCACACTTGTATCCGACTTGAATAACACGAGCTTCTCTCGCCCGCTCGCCACCAGCGAGACGGGCAGTTTGTCGGGCGTGAACGCATCCGACTCGATCCTGGTGAATGCCGGCTCGCGGACCGTCCGTCGTCGGCCAAACCGATTACATCCACCGCCAGCGCGGGCATGTCCCCATTGTCGTATCCGTTGGCCACAGCGCGGTACCGTGGCGTTTCCCGGCGCACGGGCACGGCTATCCGCCATCACCGGCGCCTGCTAGGAAATCCAAAATTGTCGCGGCTTCTGCTTCGGTTGTCGCCGTGGTGGTACTGAACGTCGGCCATGCATCGGTAATGCCGACGGCGATGCTACGGCTTCGCGATGTGGACAATCATATGCGCGTCGGCCTTGTCGGGTGAAGGCTGCGGCAGATTGTCAACTATGACATCCGAACCGCTCAGCAACTGAATCCCCCTGCGCCCGGCGCTGCGACGAGGTATGGCCGATGTCGACTTGAACACCACCACTTTCTGGTCGCCTGTCGCCAGCATATCCGCCGGGAGCTCGTCGGGCGTGAACGACTCGGACTCGATCGTCAGGAACGTTACCTTCGGGCGGCCGTCGCCGGCAAACCCGCCATCGCTCACCGACAGCGCATCCATGTCTGTATCGCTGTATCCGGAGGCCACCACGTAATAGCGCAGGGTTTCCTGGCGGGCCGGCATGTTGAGCTCAAACACGCCCGGATCGGTATAATACGTGTCAACGATCTCAACGTTGAACACACAGACGGCATCGGCGTGAAGCAGTTCGGAGTCCACGTAATAGCTGGTGGTGCTTGGGCCGCCGGTGAACGTCTCGGTTACGCTGTACAGACCACTGATGGCGGCCCGCGCATCCACGACGGTCTCGGTCTTGGCATTGGCGGCGGTCACGGTCTCGGTCTGCACAACCGCCCCAAGCGGATCGGTGGCCGTGATCGTCACCGGTCGCGTGGCCGTGGTGATGACATGGCGGAATTGATTTTCGACCAGCGGATATTGGGCCTGGAACGCCAGCACACCAAAGCCGTTAACGGCATAGGACGCCATCTTGGTGTGATAATTGGCCCCGACCGTCGTGAAATTCTCGAAGTACGGGTTAACCACGCGTAGGCCGAACCGCAGCTTGAATCCGGCGATGTCGACCATCGGGTCCGTAGCGCCATTTGTTTCGTACACCACGTACAGGGTGTTATCGATCACCTTCGCCTTCATTTTTCCACGCGCTATCAGCCGGGCTGTGTCCTCTGGAATAACAAATTCCAGATCGCCACAAATTCCATCGTAATACTCGTGCGTGGTGCTCAGCCTGAACAATTCGCGATACTGCGTCATGACATTCCTCCCAGAGTCGACGAAATGGCGGTGATTGGCGGCTGTACGGCCGTTGGCTCGGTATCCTGCATGATGACCATGCGCACACGATACACAACGCTGGGCTGCAACTTGCCACCCACATACCCCCAGATCTGATTCAACTGGTCGTAATTCATCGACATGAGCTCAACCAGCAGCTTGTCGATCCGTGAGTCGAGCGCCGGGTATCGCACGGCCGTGAACGCCGAATGCGACTGAAAGAACGTGATGACATGCGAGAGATATTTCAGGCATTCCGTGTACTGCGCGAAATTCGGGGTTACCAGAATGAATACATTCAACCGAATTTCGGGCTCCAGCTTCACCTGCTGCGTGCCATTGTAGGTGTATTTCGGGAGGTGTTCCTTAACGGTACGTTCCTCCTCGATGTTGATCACCGTGATGCCGATACCCGGATCGGGAATGACATAGCCGCCGGTGTCGTTTACCACCCGCGTCAGTTTAACCTCGGTCAATGTGGACCCGGTTCGTGCGATGAGGTAGGAACTCAGCTCATCTCTGAGGAATCCAAGCGCAATATCCAGCATGGGCAATGGTGTGGCTTGGCGGCATCGTTTACGGATGCCGTCAGGTGAAACAGTTGCGATAATTGGTGCATGCACCGGGTGATCGCCACATGAGAAGCTCATGGGCGGCCCAAGGCGCTGCGTGGCAGCCTGTTGAAATACCTACAGGCCCTCAGGCTGTTCAACAACAGTCGGAAGCAGGACTGGCCATACGGACGCGGATGAGGCGTTCGTTTGAACGTCGCAGCGAGCGGACGTACGGGCCAGCGCCACGGATGACGCTGCTCAACAGCCTGCTAGTCAGCCGGAAACATTCGATGTAATCCCTGGCAACAACGGAGAGGTTGCGCCATCCCGCGCTAGGGCAGGAGTTGTGCCGGGAACGATGTATTCATCGTGAACCAGAACCCGAACGTTCGGTCATGGAACGAATTTGGATGTTGTGATGAAACAACGCTTTTCACGCAGGCGCCATCATCTGATAGCATAACGTTTCACGGAATATTATCTGCATTCCGGAATTGACGTTCCGCGCCTGATTTACGGTAGCTGGCTTGCGTTGACGTGCTTGTCAGCAGCCGTTGTACGCCCGGATTCGTACTTCATTGATTGATTGGCGTTGTGTGATGTTCGTGGACAAATATACGATGCTCAACCGGGCGAAGGCCAGAACATTTTCGCGTTCCACCAAAAAAGTTTAGGGTACCCCCTCCAAACCTCATGCTCCTGATCCACACGCCATTTCGGGATGGATCATGTATCCATTAACCGGCCCCATTTCCCCATATCGCGCTCAGGAATTCAACATGCAAACCGCGCGGCCAGGCTCCGCCCCCTATGCCATATTCCGGCATCCCGCGGTCGGAATGCCGGATTCGGTTTGCCACACCGGCGAATAATCCATACTCCGCCTACTGCGCCAGCACACGCTCGATGCGGCGATCGGGCACCAGCCAGATGATTGCCACCGATAGATAGGCAACCAGCGCCAGCCATGGTTCAACAAATGCAAAGGGTATCGAAATGGCATAGATCACCACGGAGATTTTCCCCTTGAAATCCTTTCCAACGGCCTCGGCCAGTTTCGAGCCGTGGCCATGGCGCCGGAGCAATGCCTTGGTCAGAATAAAGTACGCGGTTCCGGCAAGCATTAGCACCACGCCGTAGGTTGCCACGGGCAACGGGGCTGCATGATTTTCCCCGACCCATGCGGTCACGAACGGGAACAGCGACAGCCAGAACAACAGGTGCATGTTGGCCCAGAGAATACGCCCGTCAACGTGCTGCGCGGCGTGCAGCAGGTGGTGATGGTTGTTCCAGTAGATGCCCACGTACACAAAGCTGAGCACGTAGCTCAGGAACTCCGGAAGCAGCGGGCGCAGGGCCTCGAAATCGGCGCCGTGCGGCACCTTGAGTTCCAGAACCATGATCGTGATGATGATGGCGATAACGCCGTCGCTGAAGGCTTCAAGCCTGCCTTTGGTCATGTTCGGTTCGGGCTTGTGGAGAACGGATTGCGCCGAAGCGCGTGGAACTGGCGACCCCGGAACGTGCCGCCGACGAGGAATCTAGGTGTGCCCGGCGAACCGAACAAACCGAGCGCGCGCGATGCCGCCCTGCCGCCCGTTGCCCAAACCGGTACCGAACGGTATGTTCGCGGGAACCTGCGTCAACCGCCGGGTTCCCGCCCGGCCCATCATCAATATGGAGATACCCGTGCCTGTTTCGTTGGAGGAGCAACTTGCAACGCTTGCTCGATGCGGCATTTCGCCAGCCCAGGGCATCACCGTGGGGCATCTGCTGTCGGTGCTGGATCGGGAGTCGTACGAGGAGGAGCCCTACCTTCCGCTGCTGATAACGCTTGGCGGCGAGCTGGAAACCCCGCCCTATCTCCAGTTCTCCGATCGGCTGTGGCATTTCGACACGGAGTGCATCGAAGGCCCGGGCTCGTATGCTGTTATCGCCCACAGGATGGCGGCACTTGCCGGCGGAGCGCTGCCGATGGAAGCAATCACCGACTACGTGGATCTCGATGCCGGCGAGGCCTGGCTGGAGTTCCGGCTGGATGGCGTTGACGTTCACTGGGACGCAACGGTTGACGGCGATTGGGTTGATCCCGAAATCCTTGGGCGCTTTGCCGCCCTGCTTGAATCGCGTGATGCCCATGCCCGATTTGCACTGCTCGACTTCGGCGGGCAGGATTGCCTGCTGGGCTGCATGACGGCCGATCAACTTGCCATGCTTCGGACCGAAACCGGGCTGCCGTGGGAATTGCTGGCGTAACGTTTTTGCGATACTGCCGGGCATGGCGGGCAGCCCGCCGAACAACAGGGCAACGACATACCCCTTCAACGTTCGCGGCGATGTGTTACGGCTGGGTTGAGGCAGTACGCAAAAGTATCGACGACCGCAGCTATTGGATGCGCTTCACACCGCGCAGGTCGAAGGGTATCTGGATGCGTAGCATGCGCGTTTACGCTTGCGCGCCGAACAATTGGAACATCGAACAACCTGGTTGAAGAACCACAATGAAGCTTACGGCATTGATTGATGCGGAGATCTACCGCGACGGCGGCTCGTACGAGGCGCGATTCCAAACGGATGATGGCGAGCCCTATACGGTATGGCTGCAGGCGTTCGCCGCGCGCACGCAATCGCGGCCTCGCCATCAATGGCTGTTCGAGTATCGCGCCGACCAGCGCCCCGCCGACGCGGTCCCCGTGGTAAGCGGCAGCCAGCAGGAGCACGAGCTGCTGGCGCGGCTTGATGCGTTTCTGCTGGCACCGACCGAGACACCCGTGGCCACCGCCTGGCCGCCGGAAGGCCACCGGCTGGCACGCCTGCGCGAGATGCGCGAGTTCATCCCGCAGCGCGAGCCCTGCCTGCCAAGCGATCTGCGCCGGGCGGGATTTACGAGATGATGCCGGCTGCCTTCGTACGTATGAACAGTATAGTCTCAACAAAAAAGAAGCCGGGGAACAGGCAGGCCTGTCCCCCGGCTTTTCAGTATCCGCACCACGACATCAACCCGATGGCTTACCGCCCGATCTCCACGCGGGCAGTGCCGGCAAGGCCGGGAATCCGCACGAAGTAGCTGCCGCCGGGCAGTTCCGACGCGTTCAGCTTCACCTGCTGGGCGCCGGCGGTAAGCAGGCCGGCCTGATGTGTCATCAGGCGCCGCCCCAGTACATCGTACACTTCAACGGTGATTGGCGTGCCACCCGGGGCGGTGAAGGCCACGGTGAAGGCATCGCGGGCCGGGTTCGGCGTAACGCGCAGGGTTGCATCGCTCCCGCCCGGCACGATCGGGACCGTAACGCCGCTGGGCTCGTTGCCGCAGAGGATGGCGAAATCGGTTCCCAGCTCGCGCCCCTGCTGGTCGAAGTACACGATCTCGACGGGCGTTGCCGCGCCATCGGGTGAGGAGATCACCAGCAGCACGCCCAGATCGCGGCCGTACTGCACGGCGGTATCCCGTCCGTTCGGTGCAACCGAATCCAGCCCGCGACGCAATGTCAGCATCGCAACCTGGCCATCGGCCACAACGTTCTCCAACCGGTCGTCGCAATCGGCCGCACCTGGCGCACACGGACGTGTGCCAGGCGTGATCGCCAGGAACCTGGCGCCCTGGCGATTCACGCGCAGGCCAATCGTACGCACCCGCGACCACGGTGAACGCACGTGAGTAAAGATCAGACGCGACGCGCAGAGGTTCTCACCGGGGCCGGCAACATCACCCAGCAACCCAAGCCGCCCGCCGGAGGAGGAATCCCAGTAGTAGGTCATGGTACAGCTCTGCCCGTCGCAGTGATAGGCTGTAACGGTAACCGACCCACCCCGCCACAACATTGCATCGGCGGCAAGGCCGAACTGCACGCTGGAAGTCGCGGGCAGGCCGTGCGCCGAGGTAATCATGGTATAGCCGTTGGAGCTGGCCGCCGGCCACGACCGAGCCACACCATCCACCACCAGGGCACCGCCGGCAAAGCCGGTCGCACGCGGGGATACCGCAACCGCGACACTGCAAATGGGCGAAGCAGGCGCCTTCTCGTTTGTGATCGTGAACAGGCGCACGCGCTGGCGTGTGTTCTCCGAAAGATGAGGCACAACCTGCATGCGGTCGCAACGGCTTTCGCCAACCGGCACGCAATGGATACACACCACCGTACGGCACTGCGTAATCATGCCTGGCCGCACATTCACATACGCGATCAGCTCCACGCAAACGTCACCACCGGCCCCGGCCGCGTTGGCCGCGATCGTCAGTTCGGTTGGGCGGTTGCAGGAGTCAAAGTAGATGGAGCCCGCCTGCGTGCCGGCGTAGTTGCGCGCAATCGCGCACGGCGCCGCCGTTATGCTTCGGATGGTGCCGCTTGGCTGGTTTCCACCCTGCGACGGAAGTATCCGATACGTTACGTATGCGATGCGGCCCGGAAGGGTCGCAAGCTGGATGGTGCTGGTACAGCACTCACCCTGGCGCGGGCTTCCCCAGATGCTGTCGCACGTAACGCCTGGCGGCGGTGGCACGGCACCTTTGCACTTGCCGTCGGCACCGGCATTATAGATCCGGTTGAACTCCGACGAATCAAGCGCGCGGCGGAAGATCTCCAGTTCATCGATCATCCCCTTGAACGGCACTGTGGCATACACACCGGAGTTGCCGATCATCAGGTCCGACTTGCCGATCAACAGGTCGGTGGTATTGGCCAGCGAACCACGACGGGTGCGGGGGTCGAACACGGTAACCAGTCGCCCGTCGATATACATCCTGCCGCCATCGGCACGATCGCGATCCACCGAAACGGCAACGAAGTGCCAGCGATTTGGCGTAATGAGCCCCGTGGACGAACCGTAGGTGGCAAATCCGATCAGGTTGTCGCACATGCTGAAACCAAGGTTGCCATTGCCCCACACGTACATGCTGTAGCCGCGCACGTAGTTGCCAATCTGCTGCCGCTTGTCGACGATGGTCATGTAGGCGGCATTGGTGTTGGCCGAGCCATCCACCCAGATCCATGCATCCATCGAGAGATCGGTGGTATCAATCGAAAGCTCGGCGTGATGGGGCACCCGTACGAAATCATTCCGTGTACCACCAAAACGAAGGGCACCGGCAACCTTGCCCGTTGCCGAGGTTACGTTGCCGTTGACGATGCCGTTGTTGGCTGCGTTCGCCGAGGAGTACATCGCGGGGTTGCCCGTAAGATCGGCGATGCTCGACCCTGCGGCGGCGCGCTGTTCGTCGTTGCTCCACCACCCCACCAACGATGCCGGCGGCGGCGTGCAGCGCGAGGAATCCACCGGCGGCGGAGGCGTTGCGCGCTTGCACTTGCCGGCGCCCCCGGCGGCGTAGATCCGCTGCAGTTCCGATGGGTCCAGCGCGCGCTTGAACAGCTCCACTTCGTCGATATCACCCACGAACGGCGCGCTGGCGTAGATGTCCGACTTGCCGATGTAAAGGTTGCCGCTGTTGTTCAGCGACCCCATGCGAACGCGGGGATCGAAGGTCAACACAACGTTCCCGTCCACCAGCAGGCGGCCGCCGGTTGGGCTGTCGCGATCGATCGTCACCGCCAGCAGGTACCAGCGGCCGGGCTGGAGCACCGTGTTGTAGGCCACCCAGTTGTACCAGCCGCTGGAGTCGTCCGCAAGCTGAATGCCGGGATGATCGCCGTAGATGAAGAACGAATAACCACGAACTTGATCGCCCACGTTGCCGCGTTGATCGCGCTTGTCGACAATCACACCGTTGGTCTGTTGGCGATCGATGCGCACCCAGGCATCAATCGTGAAATCACCACGGCCCATGTCCAGGTCCGCGTGGTGCGGCACGCTGACGTACTGGCTTCGGTCGTTCGGGAAATGGAATCCACCGGCAACCTTGCCCGGCACGGCAACCAGATTGCCGTACACGGTTCCGTTGTTGGCGGTATTGGCAGGCGAATAGGTTGTGGGGTTGCCGGTCAGGTCGGCAATCATGCGGCCGGCAGCCAGGCCGGTTTCATCCAGCGACCACCATGCGATCATGCCGGTTGGCGGCGGCGTGCAGCGCGAGGAATCCACCGGCGGTGGCGGAGGCGTTGCACGCTTGCACTTGCCGGCGCCCCCGGCGGCATAGATCCGCTGGAGTTCCGATGGATCCAGCGCGCGCTTGAACAGTTCCACTTCGTCGATATCACCCACGAACGGCGCGCTGGCGTAGATGTCCGACTTGCCGATGTAAAGGTTGCCGCTGTTGTTCAGCGACCCCATGCGAACGCGGGGATCGAAGGTCAACACAACGTTCCCGTCCACCAGCAGGCGGCCGCCGGTTGGGCTGTCGCGATCGATCGTCACCGCCAGCAGGTACCAGCGGCCGGGCTGGAGCACCGTGTTGTAGGCCACCCAGTTGTACCAGCCGCTGGAGTCGTCCGCAAGCTGAATGCCGGGATGATCGCCGTAGATGAAGAACGAATAACCACGAACTTGATCGCCCACGTTGCCGCGTTGATCGCGCTTGTCGACAATCACACCGTTGGTCTGTTGACGGTCGATGCGCACCCAGGCATCGATCGTGAAATCACCGCGGCCCATGTCCAGGTCCGCGTGATGCGGCACGCTGACGTACTGGCTTCGGTCGTTCGGGAAGTGGAATCCACCGGCAACCATCCCGGTCACCGCGGCCAGGCCACCATACACGGTTCCGTTGTTGGCGGTATTGGCAGGCGAATAGGTCGCGGAGTTGCCGGTCAGGTCGGCAATCGTGCGGCCCGGGGCCAGGCCGGCTTCATCCAGCGACCACCATGCCACCATCCCTGCGGGTGGGGGCGTACACTGTGCGCTGTCGTTTCTCTGCGCCATTGCAAACGGCGCTGCCAGTACAAGCAGCGCAATGGAACAGTACATCAATCGCAATGGGAAGAACACGCGCCGGTGATGATGTCGAACATGGTTCATAACAATACTCCACAAAAGATATGGGTGCGCCGCCGGCCGCCTGGAGTACGCCGGGCGCCGGTGCCGTGAAGTGCCGGAGAGAAGGTTGGGGAATCCGTAGCGCGCATCGAAACGGAGACGAGGGAGTTGGTGTCCGCCCGAAGCGCGTCATACAGGCAATAACACACCGCCCGGGCATTTGTTATCACGGGCGTGATATTTTTCGGCGAACAATGGTATGTACCGTTGCGCCTGGCCCTGCGGCCAACGAAACAATCAACAAAGGGCTTTCCAAGCGGTGGACGGCTTCAAACTTCCCGCAATCACATGTCACAACACGCTTTACGTCCGCCACGTGGCGTCCTTCACCCATCGGTTGCCACGGCGATCGCGGGCCTTACGCGCCTGGCTCCCTCGGCGCTGCTGGCGGACTATGTGGAGCACTATTGGAGCGTTCGGTGGAGCCTTCCCGACCATACGACGTATACACAGCGGGTATTGTCACACCCAAGCGTGCACATCGTGTTCGAAGCCGCTGAGGCAAGAGTGTTTGGTGTGGTCACCGGCCGATTCACACGTGTGTTGCACGGCAGCGGCAGCGCGTTCGGCATCAAATTTCATCCCGGAATGTTTCGCCCGCTTATCACCACACCGGTTTCCGACATCACGGACCGTGTTATCCCGTTTGGCGATCTGTTTGGCACCGGGGCCATCACACAGTCGCGTACATCGTGGGACGATATTTCCCCCGAACAGCACGCCCGGGCTGCCGATGCCTTCCTTTTGCAACTGATTCCCCCACCCCACCCACCGGCCCTGCAGGCACGCGAGATTGTGGCCCATGCCCGCGAGGAACGCAACATCCTGCGCGTTGAGGATCTGGCCAGACGTTCGGGCCTCAGCATACGCGCACTTCAACGCCTGTTCGGCAACTACGTGGGGGTAAGCCCCAAGTGGGTAATACAGCGCTATCGATTGCACGAAGCAGCCGAGCAACTGGCAGCGCAACCGGGCACGGATTGGGCGCAGCTTGCGGCCGATCTGGGCTACTTCGACCAGGCGCACTTCATCAAGGATTTCAAGGCAGTGGTGGGCGCAACGCCGGCGGAATATGCGCGTGACATTGCGGCGCCTGCGCGTCAATGATACACGGCGTCGCGCGCGGAAATCCATTTGCCGCTGTGGCGGGCTGTGCTAGATTCGCCGCGTACCCAAGCCTGGGCACAGGCGGATACACACGCTTGCGTCGGGGGTCACGTCGCGGATGCATATACACCATGGATATCAGAAAGCTGAAAGCACTCACTCTCAAGGCCGCGATCACCTTCGCGCTGCTGGTTGCAATCGGGCTGCCGGGGCTGGCGCAAACCCGCAAACACAGCAGCGGCCATCCGACCGCCAGGGCCAACACGTTCGCCAACCTTGCCGCGGGTGATACCGTGGCCGTGCGGTATGCATCGCAGGGATGTTTTCACTCGATCATGTTCGACCTTGTGTTCACCAAAGGCGACGCCGTAACCGCCACGATATACCGCGTGCAGGCAACCTGGAACGCCGACGACACACCCGGTACGGAAAAACGGGAACGTGTTGGCGTGGTTGTGCTCGACGCAAAGGATATCAAAGGCCTGGATCGCCTGCTGGCGTTCTACCGCGCAAAGCCGGACGACCACTGCACAACCCGTGATATGATCCGTATCGCGTGGAACAGGCACGGCACAGCCCCGATCGCGGAATCCATTGTCGACGGTTCGTGCGAAACACATTCCATGCAGGGCATCGTAACCTTCGATGCGCTTGTCAATCGGCTGTTCGCGGAGGATCGGTAATCAGCGCGGCCCATGCGCGCCGCCGCATTACCCAATGGGAACGCCCCGGCCCTGGCTCAACCAAGGCTCACGCTTCGCGAATCATCATTTCGGGGATTGCTTTTAAGGGCGAGCCCGGCACGTTATGAAGGCTGGGCGCCCTGAACTGTTGTGGCCAGTTGGCCAAGAAAGTGCTCCCAGTTGGCGCCGTGCGTCTCACGATCGGCAGCCGGCAGATTGCTGTGCACCAACTCCAGCAGCGTGCCGCCGGCGCGTTCGGTAAGCGTAATCGCCACGGTCGACATTCCGGGCGGATGTTCGTCGCTTCCCTCCCATCCCCAGGTAAACACCACACGCTTGCCGGGCTCCACCTCCACGAACTTCCCACGCGCGATGTAGGCCCCGTTCATGTCGAGCCGGAACAGGCCGCCGGGAGTTGCATCCAACTCGGCCGCCTGCCCCATCCACGTTGTCATGCGCGATGCATCCACCAGATAGGGGAAAATTGCCGCGGCCGATGCGTTGATGAATATTTCTCGACGAATCGAATTACTTGCGTCCATTACGCCTCCGTTTGTTGCGTTCGTTGTGTTCCACGGCATTCTTCAGCGCGTGCAGCCCGTCGTCCCAAAGCTGGCTCAGCATGGCACGCACGTCGTCCATTGCATCAGGACGCAGGCTGTACAGGCGGCGCGTGCCATCACGCCGTTCGCTTATCAGGCCTGCATCAAGCAGCACATGCAGATGTTGTGAGATCGCGGGCCGGGTGGCGTTGAAATGTTGGGCAATCTCACCGGCCGCCATCTCGCCCTTGCCGATTAAGCGGACAATCTCCAGGCGATGTGGTTCGGCGAGCGCTTTAAGCTTGTCGATCATGGCGCAAATGTAAGCATCGGCTTACGTAAGAAGCAATT
>CBHYLN010000138.1:0-14400 GCA_966128725.1 uncultured bacterium
TGGATCCAGCTCGCGTTGGTTGGCCATGGGGAAGGCCACATAGTTCTCGTTATACACCCACCGTGCGATCGCCGCGATTGCGAACCTGGGAACAATTTCCTTCACGAACACCACACCGCGGCGCCAGCCTTCGGGGCCGCGACTGCGAACGTAGAACCGGAGATTGACCTCCTCGAAGTTGCGGTGGAAAGGAATGGGGATGCCGCGTACGCGTGTGTTCAGGAACATGAAACCCACCATGCTGACATAGTGGCGACCGTTCCATGTGTCCAGCTCGGTTCCGGATGGTACAAGCGGCGCAAGCAATGCCGGCTCAACTGCGTAGTTCAGCATCGCCAGATGGCGCCACTCGGCGCTGAGAAACACCTTTGGTTCCATGTGCGGGTTGGCCCTGTTAGCGTCGTTTGCTTTTGCCGCGCGGTTTCGGCTGAGGGCTTTCGGCACGCAGCGTGAACGAATCGAAGTAACGCGTTATCGAGTCGTGCCCAAGTGCAAGCGAATCGATCCCGATGAAGCCAACCTGGTACAGGCGAATCCCTACCAGATAGAAGTCGAACCGGCCATGCACGGTGTCGCTGTTGTTAACGGCTGAGAAGCGAACCGACCGGCCCGGATAGTTGCCCAGCGTCATCGGGGTTTCGGATTCCAGCGTGGCCAGCATATCGGCCAGCGCCCCTTCCTTGGCGCCGTCAAGAATTCGCTGCTTCAATTCCTCGTCGATCACCGCTCCCTTGAAGTCGCAATAGCTGACAAGGCACATCCCTTCGGCCACGTTGGACGACGAGTGCATATACAGCTTGATGGTGCCGTTGTCCGACGCAATCGAGTTGATGGTTACTTTCGGGGCAGGGTATCCCGGGGGGAACAGCACCGAGAAACGACCATCGCGCGAGGTGTACGGGGGCGGCTCCGATCGTGGCTTGGTTGTATCGTCTACCGCCTGTTGCTGGGGGAGGGCTGTGTGCGATGCCTGCCAGAGCAGGGCGTTGCTGGACAAAGCCGCGCCCGCGTTCGGTGTGAATTTGCCGATTGCGTAGGGCATCGTGCCCTCCGTGTTTACCAGCAGTAGCGTTAGCAACAGCGAGATCATCGATAGTTCCTCTCGTTTCGAATCCGATTCGTGTTGGGCATGCGAAGATATACCGAATCGATTAAATCAGAGGCAGGCAAAGGTGCCGTTCGGCTTCTCCGTGTATGCCATGGTACATCATCCAGACGTGGGAATTTCCCCTTCGCAACACACCGGCGCGGGCGCCTATCGTTTGGGTATCGCGCAGGCTGTCAGCCCAAACCAGCGAGATATCCGCAAACGGTTGGCGGCAATCAACGCATACAGCCCAACTTCCAGAAGCACAAGCGGGAACAGGATGTAGAGCATCAGTGGAATAAGCCGCCACGGCATATGGCGCCACAGAAAGTGGTTCACCGAAAACGCGCCGCGATAAACCCGCCCATCCCTGGTTACCGAATGAATGCGGTGCCCGCAACGTTCGTAGCTGGTGCCCAGGCGTATAAGCTCCGATTCAGGAATGGCCTGATACGGGCGCACCTGGTAACCGCTGCGCGCGGCAATGCGCTGTGCCAGCTCGGCCGATTTCGTGCAGATGCCGCAGTCGCCATCGAACAGCAGCACGTCGTAGGTTCCAAGGGGTTGGTCGGTTCGGTTCATTTCCGTATTGCGATGCCTTGGTGTGCGTGCAATTTCCAGTCCGCACATGGTGCCGCCAGTGTACACAGGCCTGCCATTGCGCGTGTATATTTGCCGCGGTTCGGACCTGCTTGTCGCGGGCCGCAATTTTCCGCTTCGATCCATTCACCTAGTTCGAGTCAACACAATGGCATATGTCGATATGGTTCTTCCGGAGTTCGATCGTGAGATGGCCGTAACGCGTACGTTGCTTTCGCGCGTGCCCGAGACGGAAGCCGGCTGGCGGCCGCACGAAAAATCCATGACGCTTGGCCGGCTTGCCATGCATGTGGCCGACCTGTTGGTATGGGGCCAGCAGACGTTCGAGAAGCCGGAGATCGATCTGCGCCCGGCCGATGGCTCCGACCCCGTACCGCGCGCCGAGTTCGAGACCACCGAAAAGCTGCTTGAACGCTTCGACACCAATCTGGCCAACGCTCGCGCGGCGATTGTGGCCACCGATGATGAGGCGATGATGGCGCCCTGGACGCTGAAAGCCGGCGATCAAGTGTTCTTCACGATGCCGCGGATGATGTCCTATCGGTACTTCGTGATGAACCACCTGGTGCATCATCGAGCGCAGCTTACCGTGTATCTGCGCATGAACAACATTGCCCTGCCCGGTATCTACGGTCCTACCGCCGACGAGTCGTTTTAGGCCCCTGAGGTCTTCCGGATGCCCTGCCGCGCTTTGCTGATGACGGGCCGGCCATGAACACATTGGCCGGCCTGTTTGCGTTCACGGGCGATTCATGGCGTGGGCGGCGGCGCTGCGGTGCGGTTCTTCCTGCGCCGCACGTACCAGCGAATGCCAAAGAAGAGTGCGATCGCGGCAATCACAATGGTTACCACCTGCCCGTACCGGCTCAGGATCATCTCACCCTGCTGCCAGTTGTTGCCAAGCCATGCCCCCAACTCAATCACCAGAATGTTCCAGACCAGAGCGCTGAGCGCGCAGAAGATCGTGGTGCGCGCAAGGTTCAGGTTCGACATCCCCGCGAAGAAGCTCACTACCGCGCGCGTACCGGCCATGAAGCGGTTTGCCACGATTACCCAGTACCCGTACTTGCTGAACCAGCCATCAACCTTGTTGACGGATTCGGCCGAGAGGAACTTCACCTTGCCCGTGGCTATCCATCGGCGGCCGTAGCGGCGGCCAAGCAGGAATGCGGTCAGGAAGCCGAGTGTGCTGCCGGCTGTGGCTATGACGATGGAGGGGATGTGGCCGATGGTGCCGATGCCGATCAGTGTTGCGATGAAGAGCATCAACACATCACTGGGCGACGGGGGGAACACGTTCTCGATGTACGAGACGAAGAAGAGCGAGGCGTAAAGGCCTTCCGGTGGGAGGCCTCGGAGCCACTCGATGATTGCCTCGATGTTGGGCATTGCAGGCTCGCAGGCTGATGAACATCGGCCACAGCAGCCGATGCTTCACATGGCAACGGAAACGCCCGGTTCGTTGTTGCACGAAACCGGGCGCGCCTGGCATTATTTACTGTATCGCGAAGTTACTTCGCGCGCTTGGCCAAGTCCGCCATCATCGCGCGATAGCCCTTCTTGTCCAGGGTCTTCAACGCCTTGGCGGTAGCCTTCACCTTCACCCAGCGCTTCTCGTCCTCCAACCAGATCCGCTTGGACTGAAGGTTGGGAAGGAAGCGGCGATTGGTGACGTTGTGGGCGTGGGAAATGCTGCCGCCATAGGTCGGCCCCAGCCCGGTAAGTTCGCAGCGACGTGCCATTGTGCTCTTTCTCCTGCTCTATACGTATTATGTGTTCAGCTTTTTAAAGAATCACAAGATAGAGAAAGTTGCCAATCGGGCAAAACGTCAATACCGGCCCGATTCCGGTCAAAATCATTACAGATAGAAACCGAGGTTGTGTGTCGATGACAACGGAACGGCTGAACGCCGTTGATCCTTCCATGTTCCATCAATCGGTTGCGCGCGCCGCTCAGCTTCTGCGCGATGGCCTGGTTGTTGCCTTTCCAACCGAGACGGTATACGGGCTTGGCGCCGATGCGTTGAACGCCAACGCCATCGCCGCCGTTTTCGCGGCCAAGGGACGCCCGGCCGATAACCCATTGATCGTTCATGTGGCCGGGCCGGAGTGGTTACCGCAATGCGCCGTGCCGAATGATAGGGCCTGGGCATTGGCGGAGGCGTTCATGCCGGGGCCGATAACGCTGGTGCTGCCGGCAACCGATGCCGTTCCGGCGATCGCCCGTGCCGGGCTGCCCACGGTTGCCGTGCGTGTGCCCGATCACCCTGTGGCGCGTGCGCTGATCGAACAGGCCGGGCCGTTGGTGGCTCCGTCGGCAAATCGTTCCGGGCGCCCAAGCCCTACCACGGCGCATCACGTGCTTCAGGATCTGGACGGGGTAATTGCGGCTGTGCTCGACGGCGGCGATTGTCGCGTGGGCATCGAGTCCACGGTGGTGGATCTGAGCGGCCCACAGGCGATGATACTGCGCCCCGGCGCGATCACGGCCGAGGCCATCGAGGCCGTTCTGGGAGAATCGCTTGCCCTGCGCATGCCTGGCGGGGGGGCGCCACCGCGATCGCCCGGCATGAAGTATCGGCATTATGCGCCCGCGGCCCGTATCCTGCTGCATCTGGGGCATACCCTGCCGCCGCTGTCCCCGCAGCCCCTAGGCCGCATCGTGCTTACCACCGGCGCGCATATGGACCGGTTCCCGGGTGAGGAAGTGCGGCCGTTGACTACAGCATCGCTTTATGCGATGTTCCGCGAGGCCGATGCGCGTGGGATTGCCGAGATCGTGATCTTCGCGCTTCCGGAGGAACTGGACGCCGGTTTGCTTGATCGGCTGATGAAGGCCGCCGAATAACATCGGCCGGCGCGCGTTTCCCCAACGACGTTCCCGCGTTATCAACCCCATACAATCCCTTGCCCGATGATCTCGATGATTGAACGCTGTTCCGTGCGTCCCGATTGGTCGCGTGTGCTGTTGGCGCTGCTTGTTGCCGTTGTTGTGCCGGTGCTGGCGTTTGCGCAACCTGCCGGCTCGATGCTCGAGCCGCGTGCCGACGTGGACACGCTTACCTCGCCGGCGATGCGCGGCCGTGGCTATCTGCATGGCGGCCATCTGCGCGCAGCGCAGTTCATACGCGATCGGTTTGCCGCCCTTGGCCTGAAGCCGCTGGGCGATAACTACATGCAGGCATTTCCGATTCGTGTCAACGAGTTCCCAGCCGAGCCACGATTGGTGATCGATGGCAACCAGGCGCTGCTTGGCCGCGACTTCCTGCCCGCGGACATGTGCGGAAGCGGCGCGATTGATCTGGGAAGAATCGTGGAGGTTGGCGGCGGCGTTGTTGTGCCCAGAACCGATATCAACGAGTATAAAGGGCTTGATCCCGATGGCGCGGTGGTGGTGATCGACGAAGCCGTTGCCGAGAAGTACACCAAGGATGCCAGCATCGATCGCGACTTCCTTTCGGTTGCGTTGCGCACCGAGGTTGCGCAGATCTTCGGCGCGCGTGCCGTGATCCTGCTTGGCAACGACATCACCCCCGGCAAGGGCGATACCGCTCTCGGCATTCCGGTGTTGCGCATGCTGCGCTCGGCCTACAAGGCGGGCTCGCGCAGGGCCACGATCGCCGCGGGCAGCCGCGTGATCAGCACCACGTCCAACAACGTTGTCGCCATGTTGCCGGGCACCGGCACCACCGATTCGGCTGTTGTCCTCACGGCTCATTACGACCATCTCGGCGGCATCGGCGACAGTGTGTATTTCCCGGGCGCCAACGACAACGCCAGCGGCACGGCGATGCTGCTCTCGCTCGCGCGCAACCTGAAGGAACATCCGCTTCGGTATCCGGTAGTGTTCATTGCATTCTCGGGTGAGGAGTCCGGGCTTATCGGCTCGCGATATTTCAGCGAACATGCGCTGGTGAATTTGCCCGGCGTTCGCTTCCTGGTCAACATGGATATGACGGCCTCAGGCAAGGAAGGGGTGATGGCCGTTGGCGGCGTCGAGTTCGCCGCGGAGTTCGCGCTTCTTTCGCAGGCGGCATCCGAGGTTGGTGTTGCCGATATCCGCAAGCGCGAGAACGCCCCCAACAGCGACCATTTCTTTCTGGTGCGGGAGGGGGCGCGTGGATTCTACATCTACCCGTTTACCGGATTGCAGCCCTACCACAACATCGCCGATCGCGTCGCAACGTTGGAGTGGGATGTGTTCGAGCGCTACCGGGCCATGATGCTGGGCTTTCTCAGGAAGCTGTAGCGCATGTGGCTACGCTGCCTGGCTGCTCAGCTCCTGCATGTCGTCGGGTGTGAGCTCGATCTGTGATGCACGAACGTTGGCCGCCATGTGCTGCAGCGAACGAGTGCCCGGGATCGGCAGCATTGCCGGCGACAGCCGCAGCAACCATGCCAGCGCGATCTCGTGTGCCGAGACGCCGTGGCGCAGCGCAACATGTTCCAGCGCCGATGACTGGGTGGCAAGCTCCGGCGCCTTGCCTCGCCCGCCAACGGGATTCCATGGTATGTAGGTGATGCCGTTGCCCTCGCAGAACCGAAGCAGCTCGGCGTCCTCACGCTGGTTGATCACTGAGAACTGGTTCTGTACCGACACCACCGTGGCCTCGGTCATCGCTGCTTGAAGCTGCGCCAGCGAAACGTTCGACACGCCGATGTGCTGAATCTTTCCCTCGGATTGCAGCGCGGCCATCGCGCCCACACTTTCTGCGATCGGCACATTGGGGTCGGGTGCGTGAAGCTGGTACAGCTCGATCCGCTCGGCCGCAAGCGCGCGCAGGCTGGCCTCGCAGGCAGCGCGAAGGTGCTCCGGCGTGCCGTTGCGTTCCCAGCGCCCATCCGGGCGTATGCAGCCGCCCTTGGTTGCCACCAGTACCCGCTGGCGGCGCTCACCATCCAGCGCGGCGGCAATCAGGCGCTCGTTATGGCCTGTCTCGGTGTGGTCGATGCAATAGGCGTCGGCCGTATCCATGAACGTGATTGCCAGATCGTCCACCATCTGCCTGATAAGCGCAATCGATTCCTGATCGCTTGGCCGTAGCTGGCGGTCGATCGATAGATGCATGGCGCCGTATCCGATTGCCGAGACATTGATGCCGGTTGATCCCAACGGTCGTTGCAACATTCCTGCTCCTGCAATTCGATGTTCGATAGTCGCCCAGCGGGCGCGTGTTGTGGGAGCGTACGGTGACGATTACCAACGGGGCCATCGTGTATCGTGCGCGTGATAATCGTCGGCAACCCCAGAAACACAGTGCGCGCCGGGTGCCATTGGCCATTCCCGGCGCGCCACCGTCAACCTGCCGCATGTTATTGCAGCGCGGCTTCCAGAGCTGTGTGTGCCTCAACTTCGGCGGCATGCGCGGCCAGCACATGCGTTGCCATTTCGTTGAATATCGCGCGTGCATTCTCCGGCGACAGATCACCAGATTCGCGCGCCTGTGCGCTGATGCGCCCGGACTCCGCCACCAACCCCTGCACGGTTTTGATGGCGGCCGTGCCACCGTTGAGTTCGGCCCGGCACCTCGCCAGCGTTCGCCGCAGTTCGCCCAACCGTTTCACTGTATCCGGCAGCGCGGCATCCGCCACCGCGTGCCACAACCGGGCGCATTGCTCGTACAGTTCGGCAGCGGTGCCCAGGTGCGGGCGATCCAGCAGTTCGGATGACTCGCGAAGCGCCTGGGCAAACAACGGGCGCAGCAGCGCCGGGCCACCCCAATGCTCCACGAATCGATACGTTGAACTCAGGGCTCGTGCGATATCCGTTGGTTGGGTGAACAGCGTGCCCCAGGCCTCCTTGCCCGAAGCCGCCTTCAGTGCCTTGCCCCACGCCTCGAATCCATCCAGCCGGAACGTGCGTGCGCGCTCGCCAACAAGGCCGGCGGCGCAGCGGCGCAATCCGGCAAGCGCGGCTTTTGCAAGGGCCGCTTCATCAACTCCGCCACCGTTGGGGTGTATCCCCGCCACGCGATGTTTGTACGAAGTAATCGAAGCCCGGGCCATGGCCAAATCGTCCAGCGATACAACGAACGGTGCGGCGTACACGTCGTGCAGCGTTGCGGTGTTCGCGTCAGCGTCGATCGCGGTGACAGCCAGCACGTGGTATCCGCCCTTGCGCCACTGCGGGGGCAGCGGGGAGTAGGGGAGCCATGCCTGATCCAGCCACACCATTGCCGGGGCACCATCTTGAATTGCCTTCTGGAGATTCGCCAGCCCTGCCTTTGCGCTGGATGTCTCGGCGATGTGCAGCTCAAGGCCCAGCCCTTCGCACGCGGTTGCGATCAGCGCCGTGGCTTCCCACCACCGCGAACGGCTGCCCAGCATGAACCCGGTTTGGCCATGTGTGATCGCCAGGTAGCCCGCGCCGATCCCGCCGCCGGCGGCAAGGAGCATCGCCTCGGAAATCCGGATGCCGTGCCCGGCCAGCGTTGTGCGCAATGCCGAGGTGTCGGGGTTGGTTCCGCCGAGAAGAGATTGTTCGGTGTTGCTGGGGGCACCCGCCTGTTTGTTCAGCAGATGCATGCGGGCGGTGGTGTATCGCTCGCCGGTTTTCGCGGCGCGCTCGCGCACGTGGCGCTTGAAGTTCTTGCCAGTTGCCATTGTGTTGTTCCATTTCGTATGGCGCAACGGAAACCAGGGACCCGCGCTCCGCGTTTCCGATGCAACGAAAGGAAAAACACGGTTGAAGCAATCCGAGGAAAGCATCCCCTTTGCCTCCTTCAAATGTGGCCCTGCGCGGGAGGGCCGCCGGAGGTTGCGCGCGGATTGAACGCGCCACAAACCTAGTCGGCCGTGCGTTGATTTGCAACATCCCGTTTGCACTGCCCACCAGCCTGTGGTCTGGCGGCCAGTGGCGGCGCCTGGCAGAACAAAGGCCAACGCCATCGGTGGCGCTGGCCTTCGCGTTCGCTTACAGCAACAGGTTTGCGAACGCGTCACCTGCGTCCGTGTGGTTGCTGCATTGCCTACTGCCGGTGAGCGGATCCAGGGGAGCCTGGAAGCTCTTCAGCAGGCTGTCAGGCCCACTGGCGCGGCGAGCGCAACCAGCTCATCAGCGTTCGTTCGGATTCGGTGGTCTCCATGTTGGCGCAGTAGTCGAAGTTGACCTCGGCCGGCAGGCTCATCAGAATGCTCTCGGTGCGCCCGTTTGTTTCCAGCCCGAACAGCGTTCCGCGATCGTACACAAGGTTGAACTCCACATAGCGCCCGCGCCGCAGCAGTTGGAACTTCTTCTCGCGTTCGGTGAACGGCTCGTCGCGATGGCGTTCGGCAACCGGCACATACGCTTCAACAAACGAATCGCCCACCGATTGCTGGAAGGCAAACCAGCGCTCCATTTCGTCCGGAGTTCCGCGCAGGTAGTCGTAGAACACACCGCCAACGCCACGAGCCTCGGCACGGTGGCGGATGTGGAAGTACTCATCGCACCATTGCTTGAACTTCGGGTACAGCTCCTCCCCGAACGGATCGCACGCCGCGCGAATCGTACGGTGGAAATGTTCGCCGTCGGCCGGGTCGGCGATGTAGGGCGTAAGATCGGCGCCGCCACCAAACCACGCGTCGCCGTTATCCTGCTCGAAGTATCGGAAGTTCGCATGCACGGTGGGCACGCGCGGCGAACGCGGGTGTATCACCAGCGAGATACCCGTTGCGAAGAAGGAAGCCCCCGCCACATTCATGCGCTCGGCAAGCTTTTGGGGCATCTCGCCATGCACTACCGAAACGTTCACGCCGCCTTTCTCCAACACGGCACCGCCTTCGATAACACGCGTATGCCCGCCGCCACCGCCGGGCCGTTCCCACGTGTCCTCCTTGAATCGAGCAGCGCCGTCGAGCTTCTCCAGAGCAGCACAGATGCGATTCTGGAGATCGTACACATAAGTGACCATGCGATCGCGTAGCGGGAGTTCGGTTGCCGAACCCGTGAAATCGGCCTGGGGTTGGGTGTTCATGGCGTATGCGGAAATGAGTACAACGGATCACGCCGCGGCATGTGTCCCGGCGTCCGGCTGGGCCATGGCGAATGTGTGGCCCGTGGTTGCCGGTATCGCGGCTTGCAGTTCCAACATACCTATTTTGCCATGTGCGAGTTCGTCTCCATCTGTTGCAGTGGCCACGCTGCGCACGGCCGTGGTGGCCGAAGTTCTGAACGGGAGCCGAGCGGCGCCGATTTGCACAATGGCCAAACGAGCAACACGATCAACGGCGTCACGGGCAGCCGATTCCGATGCGCCCGCCAGCGGAACCACACCCGTGTATCCGCTTCAGTATGTGAAGGGGATAGGCCCGGCGCGCGCTGCCGCGTTGGCGGAGCTGGGCGTGATTACACTCCACGATCTTTTCCAATTCGCGCCGCGAGGGTATCTGGATCGCCGCTCGGTGCTCCCGCTGCGGCAGGTGCGCATCATGCTGGCCGGTGAGGATGGGTTGCCGAACCAGGTTACGACGCTTGTCGAGGTGAAGCGCATGCAGTTGTTCGAAGCCGGGCGCGGTCGCAAGCGTCTGGTGATGCGTGTTGCCGACGCCACCGGCGAGGCCAATCTGGTGTTCTTTCAGGGGGCGCAGTGGTTCATCAAGGCGTACCAACCCAACGACCTTCTGGCGGTGAGCGGCGCGCCGGAGCTGTTTGGCGGAACACTGCAATGGACGCATCCGGAGTTGGAACGCATGGAGCGCGAGGAGGAGTCGCTGATCCATGGCGGGCGTATCATTCCGCAGTATCGCGAGGGGGCCCGCATGAAATCGGCCGGCCTTACATCGCGCACGATGCGGGGGGTGATGGAGAATCTGTTCAGCAATTACGCCGATCAGGAGCTGCGCGAAACGCTTCCGGATTCGATCCGCGAGCAGTACCAGTTGATGCCGTACGCGGCCGCCGTCCGGCAAATCCATTTCCCTGATAACGAGGATGCGCTGGAGTCCGCACGGATGCGCATGAAGTTCGAGGAGCTCTTCTTCTTCGAGCTTGGCCTTGCCCTGCGCAAGGAGATTACGCTCCACGAGGAACCCGGCATCGCCTTCAACACCCACAGCACGCTGGCCCGCAAGCTGCTGGCCTCGGTCGGTTTTGAACTCACCGGGGCGCAGAAGCGCGCGTTGCGCGAAATCCTCGACGACATGGCCCGCCCCCTTGCGATGAACCGACTGCTGCAGGGGGATGTGGGGTCCGGCAAGACGATCGTGGCGTTGCTGGCGATGCTGGTGGCGGTGGAGAACGGGTATCAGTGTGCGTTCATGGTGCCCACGGAAATCCTGGCCGAGCAGCATGCCCAAACGCTGCGGCGGTTGTTCCAGGATCTGGACGTGCCCGTGGTGCAGTTGGTGGGCGGCTTGAAGAAACGAATGCGCGAGGACTTGCACTACCAGATCCGGCAGGGGCTGGCAAAGGTGGTGGTGGGCACACATGCGCTGTTCCAGGATGACGTTGAATACGCCAACCTGGGCCTTGTGGTGATCGACGAGCAACATCGATTTGGTGTGGAGCAGCGTGCCCAGTTGCGCAACAAGGGGCGGCGTCCGGATACGCTTATCATGACCGCAACGCCCATCCCGCGCACGCTTACGATGACGTTGTACGGCGATCTGGACGTGTCGGTGATCGATGAACTTCCGGCCAACCGGAAGCCCGTGCGCACCGCCGTGCGATTCGAAAGCCGTATCGACGCCGTGTGGGAGTTCGTGCGCTCCGAGGTGGCGGCCGGGCACCAGGCGTACATCGTGTATCCGCTGGTTGAAAAGTCCGATAAGCTGGAACTGAAGTCAGCCGTGGAGCACTTCGAGTTCCTGAAAACCTCAGTGTTCCCCGATCTCCGCCTGGGTCTGCTGCATGGCCAGATGTTCTGGTACGAGAAGGAGGACACCATGCGCGAGTTTCTCGATAAGAAGATCGATGTGTTGATCGCGACCACGGTGATCGAAGTGGGCATCGATGTGCCAAATGCAAGCGTGATGGTGATCGAGAATGCCGAACGGTTTGGCCTTTCGCAGTTGCACCAGTTGCGAGGCCGTGTTGGGCGCGGTAACGCGCAATCGTATTGCGTGCTGATGACCAAGGATCACTATCGCTACACCATGTCGCGGGGTATGTCGCAGAACGATGTGCGGCAGGAGCGCAAGGCGGTGATCCGGCGGTTGCAGGCGATGGAGGAAACCACCGACGGTTTCAGGATCAGCGAAATCGATCTGGAGTTGCGGGGGCCTGGCGATGTTGTCGGCACGCGCCAGAGCGGCGTTCCGGAGTTCCGGCATGCCAACCTTGTTACCGACGGGCCTATCATCACCAAGGCCCGCGAGGCTGCCTTCGCGGTGGTACGGGCCGATCCAACCCTTTCGTTACCGCAGAACGCGCGCTTGCTGGAAGTGTACTCGGCAGCCGTGACCCGCGCGATGAAATATGCCGACGTGGGGTAGGCGCCGCGCGACGCGTGGCCGGTGTTATCGGCTGGCGCCCAACATGCCGGGCTCCAGCATATCGCCCGCGGGCATCGAAAGCGTAGCCTGCAGCGCGCGCGCCGGGCTCACCACCCCGTGGCCCTGCACGGCCGGATCCACCCCGGGCAGCAGCTCGGCGGTGGTGCAAAGGATCTCCTTCACCTGATCGGGGCGCAGCGCCGGGCGCGCCTCCAGTATCTGCGCAGCCACCGAGCTCACGATCGGCGCGGCGAACGACGTGCCGTCCACATGTTTATAATCCGGGGTGATCATCTTCTCGGCGGCGATGCGTGCCAGCACGATCGATCGCGCATACCGGGCATTGCCCGCAAGGCGCAATTCCCGCGCCACGGCGGTTGTGTCGGCAAGCGTATCGCGCATCGCCATCAATGCGTCGTCGTTGGCCGCAGCCATCGCGAACAGGGCATCGGCCTCGCGCTTAACCCCCGTACGCGGCAGGATGGGCGCGGCCACCCAGATCGCCGGGGCCAACAGGTCCGGCTTGTGACCGCCGCCCGGCGTGTGGCCGTACGAGCTGTGCCACATCTCGCGCCGCATCCACTCGGTGGAGTTGTGGTCGTTGTATCCGCCAACCGTGATCGCCGACGGGGCCGCCCCCGGCGGTTTGATGGGGCGCGACGGGTTGTTGCCGGATGCCGCCACCATCACCACGCCCAGCGCGGATAGCTCCTCAACCAGCGCGATCACCGGATGCTCCATCGAATCCGTTGTCTCGTCAACCCCTACCGACATGTTTACCACGCGGATATCATGGCGTACACGATTCTCGCGAATCCACTCCAGCGCCCGCACCACCTGTGGCGTGCGAATGCGGTAGTGGCGTGTCATCGTGCGCACCAACACCAGCCGTGCATCCGATGCGATGCCGCGATACTCTCCGTGCGAGGCGTGGCCGCTGCCGGCGGCGGTGCAGGCCGCCATTGTACCGTGCCAGGCGGCAACCGCGGGGTCGCGCGAAACAAGCCGCTCCGGCGCGCCGCCAAGGCACCCGCGAACCGCGTCGTAGATCGCCAGGATGCGATTGCCCGGGTGCGTGAAATCCTGATGCGGATAAAACCCGCTGTCAACAAACGCGATTGTCACACCCTGGCCCGTGAATCGCAGGTCGGCGTTCATGCGCAGCGGCGTGGGGAGAATCGGCGTGCGACCAAGCCACAGGTCCACGAAGTAGATCGCCGTGCCGTCGCGCACGATCTGCGCGTCCTGCATGCGTTGCTCGGCTTGTTCGAGACATGCTGTGTGCAGCGTCACATCCAGCCCGGTGGCCCTGTGTTCGGTTGCCAGCCACAGGGCCAGCAGATCGTGCTGCGCTGTCTGATAGTCCGCAAGCCCGGTGATAGCCTGGCCGCCACGGCAGGCCTGCCCACAGATCGCGCAGGTGCCTGTTGTCGGCTTTGTTGGATTTTGCGCCCCCGAGGCGTTTGCAGCAGGGGCGGTATCACCTGGGGACATGCGTTCGAGAAGGACTGATTCGGCCCGCTCCGCGAACTCGCGGGGCGGATGTATTTTGTTCGAGGGGGTTGTCGGTTCCATAATCGCAGCGTGCCCATTCTGCATCGGCGAATTTCCGAACAAGGAAGCGCCATCCGCATGTCGGAGTCATCAAAGTACGTACGAACGATGAGATCGCTCTCGGAAAACCTGCATCGATGTTTCTATGCCGTGCTGTTTCCGGATCCGGTGGTGGCGTATCTGGTGGAGCGCATCGGCGGGTTCGCCGGTCATGAGGCCGATGTTCGGTGGGCAACATCGCGCACGCTGCACCTGACGCTCCGGTTTCTGGGCGAAGTGCCCGGCCATACGCTGGTTGCCTTGCGCGAATCGATGATGGCGGGGGCCGGCCGTGTGATGACGTTCAGCATCCGGGCCAGCGGGCTGGGTGCCTTCCCCTCGCTCAGGGCTCCTCGCGTGTTATGGGCCGGTGTGGAGGGTGAAACCCCGGCGGATACCGATCGCATGGTGCATCTGGCGCAGCTATGCGAGCAGTGGGCGCGTGATGCCGGCCTGCCGGCGGAGAATCGTCGGTTCCGTCCGCACATCACGCTGGGCCGTGTGGGCGCCAGCGCGCGATCGCTTCGGCCGTTGATCGATGAGATCACAACGGGTGAATGCCGGTCGGCCTTCGCGGCGATCGGTTCGGTAGCGCTCATGAGCAGCAGGCTTGGCCAGGAAGGAGCCGAATACACGGTCGTGGCATCGGCACCATTGGGGCCTGCCAACCTTGGCGCCTGAAGCGTTGAGGGGGGAGGAAGAGGGAG
>CBHYLN010000139.1:0-14383 GCA_966128725.1 uncultured bacterium
CATCAACGGCATCATGATTGGATACTCCGCAACCCGCGCCGAGAACAGATCGATCGTCCGCCGCGCCTTTTCCTGCAAATCGGTATCGTACAGGACCCGCCCAAGCCGTAAAAGATTCAGCGCCATCACCGAGTTGCCGGCCGGTTCGGCTCCGTCGTGATCGCCCTTGGTGCGCACAAGCACACTGGGATCGTTGCCGGAAGTCATGAAATAGCCGCCGTGCTCCTCGTCCCACAGCAAATCGCCGGCCCATCGTACCAACTGCTCGGCATTGCGGAGATATCGCACATCAAATGTGGCATCGTACAGATCCAGCAACCCGGCGGCCACAAAGGCATAGTCATCCAGATATCCGGCAAACCGAACCTCGCCGTCCTTCATGCGATGCATAAGCTGGTTGCCGACAATCATCGTTGACAACATGGTATCGGCCGCTCGCGACGCCAATTCGGCATACCGGGGACGGCCAAGCGCCATCGCGGCACGCGCCAATCCGGAGATCATCAGCCCGTTCCACGATGCCAGAATCTTTTCATCACGATGCGGACGAACGCGACCCTGACGAACCTGAAACAGCAGGGATCGCACCGAAGCAAGCAGATCGGCAACATCCGCCTCGCTGGTTCCCATGCGCCCGGCAACCGCGGCCATTGTTGCGCTGGTGTGAAGAACGTTCATGCCGTGCTCGAAATTGCCCTCGGCGGTAATCCCATAGTAGTGCGTTACCGCATCAAGCTGGCGTGGCTCCAGAATCTCCGCCAACTCGCGAAGCCGCCACGCGTAAAACTTCCCTTCAACGCCCTCGCTGTCGGCATCCTCGGCCGAATAGAACAGCCCGTCGGGGTTCATCAGATCCCGTTCAAGGTATGTCACGGTCTGATCGATCACCTCGGCAAGCATCGGATCACCGGTAATCCGGTACGTGTCGGCATACACCGCAACAAGCTGCCCCTGGTCGTACAGCATCTTCTCGAAATGCGGAACGCGCCACTCGGCATCCACCGAGTACCGGGCAAAGCCGCCGCCAAGTTGGTCGTACATGCCGCCGAAGGCCATCCGCTGCTCGGTGTGCCGGACCATGTCAAGCGATCGGCCATCATCGCCGAAGGCATGCCACCGCAGAAGGAATTCCAGAATCGAGGGCCGCGGGAACTTGGGGGCGCCACTGAAACCACCGAACCGTGGGTCGTAACTCCGCTCAAGCTGTTCAAAGCACAACGCGGCCAGCGCATCGGCAGTCACGCCTGGCCCCTGGGGCGCGGCAAGCACGGCATGTTTCTCCACAGCCCGCATGATCGCCTGCGACGTACGATCCACCTTTTCGCGCTCATCGGTCCACGCAGCATGCAACGATCTCAGCGCATCCCGGAAGCTTGGGCGCCCATACGCCGCGCGCGGTGGGAAATACGTTCCCACGTAGTACGGCTCCAGCTCGGGTGTCAGCCAGGCCGAGAGCGGCCAGCCGCCGTTGCCGTTGATCGCCTGCGCGGCGGTCATGTACACGGTGTCCACATCCGGCCGTTCCTCCCGATCCACCTTGATGTTGATGAACAGCTCGTTCATCATGCGGGCGGTTTCCGGGTCCTCGAACGACTCGCGCTCCATCACATGGCACCAATGGCAGGTGGAGTATCCAATCGAAAGGAAGATCGGCTTGTTCTCGGCTCGGGCACGGGCAAAGGCCTCCTCGCCCCACGGATACCAGTCCACGGGATTATAGGCGTGTTGCTGCAGATAGGGCGAGCGTTCGCCGATAAGCCTGTTCGGGGTTCGGTTTGCTGTGTCGTGCATTGTTGGCATTGCCACTGTGTTTGCGATCGGCGGTCATCCGCGGTTGGGGCCTGGCTTGCGCGGCCATCATAATACAAACGGGGCCCTCGATATTGGAGGGCCCCGTTCGCGACGAGACAGATGTTGTTACTGCAATCGGATCAGCGGCTGACGCTGATCTTCGACGAGTAGACGTTGTCACCGGTGATCATGCGAACCATGTAGATGCCGTTGGCCAGCCCTTCGGTGGACAGAGGCACCGTGTAGCTGCCGCGCACAAAATGGCTGGAAAGAACGTTCTTGACCAACTCGCCACGCGAGTCGAACAGATCGATCCGGACATCGTTGTTGCGGGCAAGCGCAAACGGAATCGTGGTGTTCTCACGCACCGGGTTCGGGCCAATCGTGCCAATGCCCTGCGCCTCGGCGTCCTTGCCGAAGTGGTACTTCACGCCGGAAGCGCCAACTTCAACCGAGCCGATGAAGGTCATGCCAAGGTTCATGATGGCACGCTTCTGATCGGCGCCGGAACCGAAGACGAGCGCACGCCAGGCGCTGTACACCGAGTCCTTGCCATTGGCGCGGAACATCACCGCACCGAAGCAGAGGAAGCTGTCGATCGGGTTCTTACGATCGTCGATGAAGGTGCCGGGATTGTCCGGGTCCTCATACACGTCACCTTCGCGGTACTCCTCCGAGCCAAGCACGCGCTCGAACTCGCGGGTATCGTACTGGGCAACCGGCTGGGTTACCGCAGGTGCGAACTCGTTGGTGAACAACACGATCAGCGACTCGTCGGCGGCCAACGAAATCGGCTCGGTTGGCGTACCCGGATCGCCCTGCATGATCACCTCGGTTGGGTTGATCAGCGTGTCACCGGTATCGTTCACCTGCAGGGTGGTATCGATCGCTTCCGGCGAGAATTCCAGCTCGCGCACAACCGTGAGCAGCGAACGGCCGGAGGAGAAGCCCTGCGACTTGTAGGCATTGCTGCGGAAGTTGTACTTCGTCTTGTACAGCGTCAACAAACCACCGTTCTGGCTGGGGCCATATGGGTTCTTGAAGAACGGCATGCTGAAGCCGTCAACGGTGTACTTTGTTGCGTTCTTGAACTGATCAACATATTCCTGATCGTTCTCGAACGAGGTGTCGACCACGTTGATGATCTGCCCGTTGGCATTGTAGATACGCCCGCTGAAGAGCGAGTAGAAGTGTGTTGGACCGGGCAGGATCTGACCGAACCCGCGCATCTCGGTGCCGCCAAGATCCAGCGGCACGGTAAGATCGCGACGGTTCGTGTCGCCCGAACGGCCAAAGCGCGACAGAACGCGCGAGAACAGCCGATAACGGTGTTCGTCGGCAACCTTGCCGAGATTGTCATGCTTCGGCTCGCCGACCGACTTGGTCTTATCCACGAGCGGCAGCATGAACGGTTGGACGGACTGCTGAGCAACAGCCGTCGATACCATGGCAACGGACGCCAAGGCAATTGCTAGCGTTTTCTTCATGGCGAAAAGGCCCCTAAACGTTTATAGAGTATTGAGGATTGCCCGCACTGTTTCGTAAATGCAATGTTCGCGAAGATCGCACTTTTTATCTGAACTACATCCCGTCACCCAATCCATTAACGGATGGGCGGTGCGTAGGCTGCGAGCGATGCCGGCTTCATCCAGACCGGCCACCTTACACAGGACACATTGCAACAGCGCTGCATTACCAACCGGTGGGGGCGAATCGGGGTAATAATCCATCCCAAACCCTCGTTTGGGACAAAGAGACTCGATTGGAGAAACCGGCAGACCGGGGCCAGGCCTTACAGGGCAAGGCTTTCGGCGTGCAGATCCGGTATTGCCGGCAACACTACGCGCCGTTTGAACACTTCCTCCATCAAATCCTTCTTCCGCGTGGCGCTCCACAGTTCGAACGACGGCACGGTCCCCGGACGGCATCGCAGCGCAAAGCCGATCTCGCCGTCATCGTGCCGGACATCAACACCTTCCACGACCTGCTTGTGTGTTCGGTCCAACCCGTCGGCGACACGCAGGATGGCGCTCAGCACACGTACACGCACCTTATCGGCCTCGCGCAAGGCGGCAAACGCCGGATGCCGATTGCGAGGATGCGATTTGCGATGATACCGGGCCACGTTGGCTACAACGGCAATCTCCTCATTGGTGAACCCAAGCGCCTCGCCATGTTGGATCAGGTACTGCGAGTGCTTGTGATGCGATGTATGCGAGATATAATAGCCGATATCATGCAGCAGCGCCGCGGCTTCCAGCAGCTCGCGCGAATTTTCCTCCAGGCCATGCAGTCCTGCCAGCGCGTCGTAGATCTCGATCGCCAGGTCGGCCACGTGCCTGCCGTGCGCCTCGTCGAAGTTGAACATGCGGCCTATGCGCATCACCGTCTCGTAGCGCAGGTCCAGCAGGCGGGCAAAACCATGGCCGTCATCCCCAACCTTGTGGATTGTATCCAGCACAATGCCTTCGCGAAGCGCGTATGTGCTGATGGTCATCGTTTCGGCGCCGCATTCCTCCAGAATAGCCGCCAGCGTCACCCCACCGGCCACGAGGATATCGGCGCGGCGAGGGTCCACCGCCGGGATGGCGGCGCGGTCGGCAAAGGTCCGCGCCTTCACTACCCGCTCCACCAACGCCTCGATTTCGCGACGCGTTACCGTGATGCCGTTCAACGACTCGGGGATGGTTTCTCCGCGCGCGGCAAGCGCCATCGCGGTATAGGTTTGGGCTGTGCCGCTGGTGGCTATCAGCGATGTCGCACCACTGCGCCGTATCTCGCTTGCGGCGTGGTAGATCTCGCCACGCAGGAAAAACGCGCACCGCTCCACTTCATCAGCCGTCACGCGCTCGTTGGGGAAGAACCGCTGCGTCATGCGGATGGCGCCAATCTTGAAGCTGTTGGCGTAGGCAATCCGGCCACGCTCGCCAACAAGGAACTCCGTGCTGCCGCCGCCGATGTCGAACAACGCGATCCGCTCGTTAAACACCGGTAACGCCTGCAGCACGCCCAGATAAATCAGGCGGGCTTCCTCGAATCCGGAAACAACCTCGATCTCGATTCCCGTCTCGTTGCGCACCCGCTCGATGAACTCGTCGCGATTGGCGGCCTCGCGAACAGCGCTGGTAGCCACCGCACGCACGGGTGAATTGGTTCGCGCGGCCACCAAGGCAAACAGCCGCATCGCAGCCACTCCGCGCTGCATGGCGGCCTCGTCGATATGTTTGATCTGCGACGGGCTTTCACCAAGCCTGACAACCACCTTCTCCTTGGTGATCACCGAAAACTTTCCGTCGCCCAACAGGCGGACCACCACCAGGTGAAAACTGTTGGTGCCTACATCGATCGCGGCAAGTGTTTCGGGATTGATCATCGCTTCAGTGCGGTTGAGGACTGCTCGAACGGAATCGTGGAAAATAGCGCGCGGACCGCACCGCCTGGTGTTAACAAATCGTCAGCTCCCCGGCTGAACCCGTGCACAAGAGCAACACGGGCTGCTCAGCCAAGGTCGCGATAGCGGGCATCACGAATCTTGGTGTAGTCCACCAGCGTCGGAGTCCGCTTGGGCGGCGTGCGCGATTCCACCGGTTTGGCGGCGCGCCCGGGCGCTCGCCGTTGTGACTGCGTGCGGTGAGAATTGACCTTCCCGGTCAGCATCGTGCCGAACATCCGCCGTACAATGCCGCGAATGCCCCAGAACAGGACAAATACCACCACAACAATGACGAAGTACCGCATCGTGATCCGAAAACTGGTGCCTGTGCGGAGGGTGTGACGTGGCAGATTTCATGGCCACGCGGTCGATTCTGGCCATGCCGGGACGCACGGCATTACCCGGCTAGGCCATATGGAAGTAGCGAAGATGCGCATCCGACGGGCGGAGCACCTCCTGCACAAGCTCCTCGAACGCCGCCTCGTCGTTCACGAAATCCATCTTGGCGGTATTGACGATCAGGATGGGAGCGCCCGTGTAATGGAAGAAGTATTTGGTGTATGCTTCGGACAGATCGCGCAGATATCCCACGGTAATGGATTCCTCCATCGCCCGCCCACGATTGCGAATGTTGCCGATCAGCCGGCTAAGCCCGCTTTGCAGATACACCACCAGATCGGGCCTCGGCACGGTACCCTCCAACGCCGTCACCACCGAATCGTACAGCCCCAGCTCGTGCTCGCTCAGCGTAAGCGACGCAAAGATCCGATCCTTGTCGAAGATGTAGTCGCTGATGACGTAGTCGTAAAACAGGTCGAGCTGGCGGAATTCCTGCTGTTGCCGATACCGGCTGAGCAGGAAGAAAATCTGCGTCTGGAAGGCGTAGCGTTTGGCGTCGCGGTAGAAATCCGGGAGGAATGGGTTGTCCTCGAAGCGTTCCAGCACAAGGCGACCGTTCAGGCGCTCGGCCAGCATCGTGGCAAGCGTGGTCTTGCCGGCGCCGATCACCCCTTCAATCGCTATATAACGCGGACGTGGCATTGCTGCGGAGCTGGATTGGCTCATAGAGGGCGATACGAGAGAGAGAGGAACGCGCGGACAAACCGTTGACCATCTGGTCGCAAGTTATGAAGGATCCGTCAGGTGGCAACCACATCAACCACCGTCCCCGGATCAGCGATCGGCCTGAGCGTCCCACGGGCGAACACCCGTTGTGCTGATTGCCGTGGCAAGCTCGGATATCCGGCGATGCAACACCGGGTGCACCGCATCCGGCGCAATCTCGGCCAACGGCACCAGCACAAACGCACGAAGATGCATCTGCGGATGCGGCACCGTCAGTTCCGCGCCGGAGAGTTCCAGATCGCCGAACAGCAGTATGTCGATATCGATCTCCCGCTCGTGCCACTTCGCGCGGGGCCGCCGCCCAAGGGCACGCTCGATGGCCCGGAGGCGCGCAAGCAGGCGTTGCGGGGAACGCGTGGTCTCCAGCGCAACGGCATTGTTCAGGAATTCCGGCTGATCCTCATACCCCACCGGCTCGGTTGCGTACAGCCCTGAGACACGGATCAACCGCACCCCATCGCTGGCGGCAATCAGCTTCACGGCTCGTGCAATCGTGCCGGCCCGATCGCCAAGGTTCGCGCCAAGCGAAAGATACACCAGCCGTGGCGGCGCGTCCGCCGGCGGGGTTGCGCCGAGGGCCGGATTGCCGGTCGCCGGATCCCCGGTCGCCGATTCGCTTGCCGTACTACCGATCATGATCGCCTTGGTTATTCACCCGTGTTTGCGTTGCGCATGACACGGGTCTCCACCTCAACCGCCCGGATAACGCCGTCGATCGGCACCGAGAGCTTCCGCAGGCGCACGGTTACTCCGTGGGCAATCGCGAATCGCTCCAGAATCGCCGAAGCAATTGCGCCCACCAACGACTCCAGCAGACGGCGGTTGGTCCCGGTCAGAATATCCCGGGCAACCTCGTACACTTCCTGATAGTTCACCGTATCGGCCACATGATCCGAAGCGGCCGCGGCCGTTATGTCCGCGAGGATCTCGACGTCGAAACTGTAGCGCCCACCGATAGTACGCTCGGCCTCACCAACGCCGTGGCGGGCATAAACTTCGGCGCCGATGATACGAATGCTGGAGAGGTTCATGCCTGTTCGGATACGGTTGTCGTTCATGCGAAGGGTTCCTGCCGGCCGCAAGGACCGCCGGAGTTGGGGGCGCCCCTGCCTTGGCAGCAGGATCAGGGGATCTGGGCGTGGTCGATGCTGCGACGTTCGCGAAGCGCGTAGAACATCTGGAAGAACCATCGGTTGTGGCGCGCAAGGCGCTCGATGGGGATCGGCGTCCGCACCGGCATCAACCCCGGCAGCCCGCGCAATGCCTCGCGCACGCCGCGGAGCACCGGGGTTGGGCCAGCCCCCTGGCGTCGCAGAATCGATGTAAGCAAACGCCGGGCTGTATGCACAACCGCCACCACCACGGCCAGCGGAAACGGGAAGAACTTGAAAGCGCACCAGATGTTGTTCCGCGTGTCGGACTCCAGCACGCGGCCCGCGGTAATCGCGCGCGGGGCCTGGCGGTGGATCAACGTAAATCGCGTATCGAGGGCAACCGGAACATCGTGGTACAGCAGCTCCAGGCCAAGCGCGTATTCCTCGCCGCCCCAGAACATCCGCTCGTCGTAGCCACGGGTACGACTGATCGCCGAGCTTCGATAACACATGCCCGCGCCAAGCACGAACATGCCCTCGTATGCACCGCTGCGAAGCCTGCGTCTGGCCAACACGCCCATGTTGCCGAACTCGGTGGCACCGGAATGAAGATTGACACTTCGGAAGCAGACCGCGCCGAAATAGGGGTTGGCCTCCAGGAACTCCACAACATTCCGCACGGTATCCGGAGTCCGGGGTGTGCAATCCTCGTCGAACGAAAAAACATATCGTTCGGGCGAACCAAGCATGATGCGGTTGCGCGCCACCCCGCCCAGATTCTCAGGCAGCACCATCACCTCAACACGTTCACCGTATCGCTCGGCAACCGCCTGCGCGGTACCATCGGAACTGGCATTGTCCAGCACAACCAGCCGAACCTTGCCGGCCGGGTAGTTGATCCGGGTAAAACTCTCCAGCGAGAGCATCACTTCATCGCGGCGATTATAACTGAGGATCCCGATAACGATTGATGGAAGATCGGCATCGGCAAGCGGTGTGGGCGGATTATGGATCGATGTCTGCACGCGGGTTGTATTGCGGCGATCCCGTGCCTCGGTTGGGGGCACGGGATCGGGACGATCGTTGGCTCATCGCTGTTGCGGCGTTCACCGTTGCCAGGGTTGCAGCACAGGCCGCACGCCGTTCAGACGCCCTGTTCGCGGAGAACCTGGCGTACTTCCTGAAGCGCGGCCACCTCCGGAAACTCCACGGCGAACTCCTCGCTCATGCGGGGGTCCAGCCGGATTGCGTCCTTCAGCGCAAAGGTCATTTCACTGAATCGCTTCATCGCCAGCAACGACTTCGCGCGGCCATAGTGCGATTCGCTCCACTCGGGCTCCAGCCGGATCGCGTTCTCGAATGCCGCAAGCGATTCGATGAAGCTGCCATCTTCGTACAGCGTTTCGGCGTATTCGTACCAGCACTCCACGTCGGTTGGGTTGATCTCCAATGCCCGCGCATAACAAATAAGCGCATCGGCCAGCCGACCAAGATTGTACAGCGCATCGGCACGGGCAAACCACAAATCGCCATCGCGATCGTTCAACGCAAGCGCACTGTCGTAGTCGGCAATCGCCTCGGCAAAACGCTCCAGTGCATCGTAGCAGCTTCCGCGCCCGAAGTATGCCTCGTAGTTCTCGCGTTGCAGCTCGATAACGTGCGTGAAGGCTTCGATTGCATCGGCAAACTGCCCCAGTTCCTCGTACGCATTGCCAAGGTTGAACCAGGCTGCCGTGTCGTTCGGCTCGTACTTCAGCGTCTCACGGTAACATTGCACCGCTTCCGGCAGGCGAGCAAGATTCGCCAGGCTGTTGCCCCGATTGTACCAGGCTGCCGGGAACTCCTCGTGGATGGCCAGCGCCATGTCGTAACTGTCCACCGCCTTCTGAAAATGCCCCTTGCGGCCCAGCACGATCCCACGATTGTACCACGCGTTGAAGTTGTACGGGTCCAGATCCAGATATCGATCGTAGGCGCCAAGCGAGTCGTCGAAACGATCGAGGAAGTCGTAACAGTAGCCAAGCTCGTACAGGCATTCGCGCCCGAACTGCTCGCTTGCCGACAGCGACTCGAAGATGGCGGCGGCGGTTTCGTATTTCTCCATGCGCTCCAGCGCAACGCCCAGATTAAAGCGGGCTTCCTCGTTATCCGGCTCGCGCTCCAATGCGCGGTGATAACAGGCAACCGCATGGTCGCCAAGGCCAAGCGCATCAAGCGCCACACCGCGATTGATCAGGGTGTCGATATCCCCCGGATTCAGCATGTCGGACTGATCGTACGCGGCCAACGCCTCATCGGCGCGACCAAGCGCGGTAAGCACGATCCCCTTACGAAGCCAGGCGGCGTGGCTGTACGGTGCGAAACGAAGCCAATGCTCGCATAAACGGAGCGCCTCGGGGAAGCTTTCCTCCTCGATACATTGCTCCACCAACTCCTCAAGCACCTCTACATTTGGAATCGATGTATCCCCATCACCTGCGTCACCGGTCAGCCGTTTGCGAAAACGGCGAAGAGCATCGTTCCGCTCATCCGGACTAAGGCCACTGTTAAGATCGTCATCACCGAAATTGAACGTATCCATACACTCCCTCTGCGCGTCGACCATCTGGCCAGGAATCGGCGATTTTCGGCCAAAACACCGGACAGTATCAACAGAACCGTGATAATAATACAGCCGCCCTCTCGCGGATGCAAGCGCTAATTCCCGCACGTTCGGGCTTGGGCCAACCAGGCCGAACGGCTGGTTCGGATTTCGTATGTTGCCGCGCTACCAATCCCAGCCGAACAGCCGAAACGGGCATGAAATGCCCCAACGGACTGGTCACCGGTTGGAACAACCAGTGACGTTTATCGCGGCGTGTTCATGATTCGCACATGTGCCCCGAACAACTTTTTGCTCCTGCTCGCGCTTTGCACGGCGGCGATCGGCTGTGAGCCGGGAGCCGCCAAGCGCGGTACAGCGCCCGCACCCACGATGGATACAGCACCACCTTCACGCACCTCGGCCGACGATGCGCAGCCGCAATACGATACAGCCTCCTTGATGCGCGAGCGCGCGGCCAAGGACGCGGCATTGCAACAACCGGATTCACCGATTCCGGACGAGGCCCGGGCCAACTTCAAAGGCCTGCATTATTACAAGCCCGACGCTGCATTCGCCATCCCGGTAAAGCTGGAACGCCTGGCCCCGCCGGTACAGGTTCAGATCGCGGCCACCAAGGGTGATGTTCGGCAGATGTGGCACCTTGGTCGATTCACGTTCATGGTTGCCGGCACCAAGTGCCGACTATCCGTGTATGCGCTGGCAGACCAACCAAAACTGCTCTTCGTTCCGTTTCGAGATCAGACCAACGGTACCGACACGTACGAGGTTGGTCGCTACATCGACCTCGAGATCAGGGGGGACGACATGTACGTGCTGGACTTCAACAGGGCCTACAACCCGTATTGCGCCTACAGTCCGCGATTTACGTGCCCGATCGTGCCCCGCGAGAACATTCTCAGCGTCCCGATTACAGCAGGCGAAAAGCTCCCGGGGTTCGCGCACTAGCCGGATTGGCTCCTCGAGCTCCCTGCCCGGCCTCCCCGGGCTCCAATCGTTCAAACAGGTTTCCAACACTCCCCGTGATACAACTCAACCAACAACCGAGGCATCCCGCTTCAACGTGTACGCCATCGTGGCTGCGCTACTCTGGCATTGCGGCACGGCTGCTGGCGGTTGCAGTGACCGCGCTGGTCATGGCGGCCTGCGGCGGCGCCACCCAGACACAGCGCCAGGAAGAAGCCGTAGCGCCCACGATGGCGTTTTCGAGCGATCAGCTTCACTCGCCCAGCGGCGACATGACCGCACGCGTACCGCTTGGCTGGGTGACGTTGGAAACCGAGCGGCTGGAGGCCCCCCAGGTGTTTGTCGTGGCGTGCAATCCGGAATACACGCTGTCGGTGGTGTTCAGCGAAACACCGGTGGATAATACCGCCCGAGGCGTTTTCTCGCGCGACGGTCTGCGTGGTTTGGTGGATGCCAGCTTTCAGCGCCATCGCAAACGGAGCAACTCCCGCGCCACCATGATCGGCAACGTGGAGGAGTTCGCCATCGGGCGCCGGCAGTTTGCCGCATACACATACACAACCGATTCGCTGGCAACGATGACGCGTGTTGCGGTGTTCTACACCAACGCGCATCTCTACGAATGCGCGATCACGCACCTTACGTTCAGCGCGCGCGAACTGCCGAACGAACGTTCGCTGCGAGCGATCCACCAGTTGATTCTTGGAACAATTGAGTGGTAGCTGAACGATAGCCCAAGAAAACAGGAAAGCCCGGAGCATTGCTACCGGGCCGAGGTACCGCGTACGAGACTCGAACTCGTGTTACCGCCTTGAGAGGGCAGCGTCCTAACCACTAGACGAACGCGGCAATACTAGAAGCGATGTTGAAGCTGCCCCGCCAGGGCTCGAACCTGGACTCTTCTGATCCAGAGTCAGACGTGTTGCCAGTTACACCACAGGGCAATTGCGAATCGAGGGGAGCGAACATACGGAAGTACCGCTTCGCCACCAAAAAAAATCCTGTGGACCCGATCGGGATCGAACCGACGACCTCTAGAGTGCGATTCTAGCGCTCTCCCAAACTGAGCTACGGGCCCGTAAAAGGACGACAAAGTTAGCCCGCCGTGAACGCCGAGGCAAGTATTGTTTGAAAATACTTGCAACGGCCAACCATTGGTACGTTGAAGAGGGCGCTCCGCGTTGCTATGTTAGGCAGTCCGTTGGCGCACATCCCGCGCTCCTGGCGGCCCAACCGACCGATCCATTTGGACCTACAATCAGATTATGACCATCGAGACTATCCAGACCGATGCGGCTCCGGCGCCGATCGGACCATATTCGCAGGGGAAACGTGTTGGCGCGTTTGTTTACACGGCCGGGCAGATCGCCCTTGCAGCCGATGGCGCCATCCATGGTTCCGACGCCGCCACGCAAACGCATCTGGCGATCGCCAACCTGCGCGCAATCGTTGAGGCCGGCGGCTCCGATCTTGACCACGTGGTGAAGACAACCATCTTCCTGATGGACATGAATGACTTTGCCGCGGTCAACGCGGTGTACGCCGAATACTTTGGCACAAGCAAGCCGGCACGCTCCACGGTGCAGGTTTCGCGGCTTCCGAAGGATGCGCTTGTGGAGATCGAGGCGATCGCCGTTGTTCCATGATGGCAGTTCCATCATATCGACGTGGCATACTACTGGCGCTGGCGCTGTGGGCTCTGCTGCTGATGGCCTCATCGGGCATGCACGCTCAGGTGCCTGACTCCGCACGCCTTGCACCGCATGGGATCGATACGTCGGCCGCGGCACGGCCAACGAGGCCGCCACCGGACTCGACATTGCCGACATATGTGATGACCAAGAGCCCGCTTACAGCCAGCCTGCTCTCGCTGGCATTGCCGGGCGGCGGCCAGATATACAATCGCCAGTACTGGAAGGCACCGATCTTCCTTGGCGCCGCCGCGTTTTTCATGGGGCGTGCGCTGTACTACAACGGCCTGTATCTCGATACCAAGGCCGAGGCGGATACGTACCCGCGAAATACGTCGGATTACGCGTTTCTGAAGGCAAAGCGTGAGTCGTACCGCGACACCCGCGACATCAGCTATCTGTACTGCGCCGGGGTTTATGCGGTCGCGATCATCGACGCATACGTTGGCGCGCACATGTTTGATTTCGACGTTGGCGACGACCACACATCGCATATCTATCTGAGCCCCGCCAACCTGGGCGTTGGCCTTGCGATGCGCTGGTAGTGGCGAACCCTCTGGCGGTCAGCATCAATCGGGACAGCCGGAGCACCATTGGATGCTCATACAGCACGAACATGCAGAGTGTGTATCGCAACTGACACACGTTTTGTATGTTTGCATGCTTCGTTCAACGTATCGTTGCAGTCATCGAACCAGACAGGGATGATCGAACAATACCTTCCAGCAATCGCCATGATCCTGGCCGGCGTCGGATTCGGGATCGTGTCGGTAAAGGCCCACGAGTGGCTGGGTCCGCACCGTATTACCGCGGAAAAGCTTACCACGTACGAATCGGGCATGGCGCCGGTGTCTTCGGCACACGAGCGCTTCTCGGTAAAGTTCTACCTGGTGGCAATGCTCTTCATCCTTTTCGACATCGAAGTGGTCTTCATGTACCCGTGGGCCGTGAGCTTCCGCCAGCTTGGGAACTTTGCGCTGGGCGCAATGTTGCTGTTCGTGGTGACGCTCTTTGTTGGGTACATCTACATTGTGAAAAAGGGAGCCCTGAAATGGGACTGACAGATCAATTGGAACGTGATGGCTTCTTGACGACGACGATCGAGGCCGCCATCAACTGGGCACGAAAGAACTCCGTGTGGCCGATGCCGCTTGGAATTAGTTGCTGCGCCATCGAGATGATGGCCTTCGCAGGCCCGCGCTTCGATGTGGCGCGTTTCGGGTCGGAGCGGTTCAGCTTCTCGCCACGCCAGTCGGACCTGCTGATCGTTGCCGGCACGGTAACGTACAAGATGGCATGGGTAGTCCGCAAGATTTACGACCAGATGCCCGATCCGAAGTGGGTTCTGTCGATGGGCGCATGCGCCAGCTCCGGCGGGATGTTCCGCTCGTATTCGGTGGTGCAGGGGATCGACCAGTTTCTGCCGGTCGACGTATTCGTGGCGGGCTGCCCGCCGCGCCCCGAGAATCTCCTGAAAGGCCTGATAACGATTCAGGACAAGATTCAGCACTCGCGCGGCCGCCTGATCGAGCGCAGCAAGCCGGTGACAATCGCGGGCTGATCGGCTCGCCCGATTCGCCGCACGGCACATCAGCAAATGAACAATGCCCCGTCTGGTCAGGCGACCGGACGGGGCATTACGTTTTTCACGAACCCGACGAACAGACCGGCAGCCATGCCA
>CBHYLN010000140.1:0-14329 GCA_966128725.1 uncultured bacterium
CGCAACCTTGTACTGCGGGGCAATCCTGTAGGTGCCGCTCCACGCCCCGGCGGTAAGGCGCACGTCCACGGAGTGTTGCTTCACGGGCGCGGCGGCGGTGATGTCCACATCGTTCACCTTCAACCAGAACCGAACCGAAAGGCCGTTGCTCACGGTCTGGTTGCTGACCTTTGCTTTGGCGAAGGCCGTGGTGGAGACAGCGTTGGTAACCCGAAGCGAGCGCACGCCGGTGTGCGCGGGCAGTGGCGCACTGGGTGAGAGCACAGCCTGTTGCCCGCCCACGTCCTCGAAATTCTGGAATGCCACCTCGCCGTACCGGGCATTGGTCGCCACCAGCAGCGGCACGGTATGGTTGTACGTTGTGGCCGCGCTGGAGTACACGCCCTCGATGTTCACGGTCTCCAGCGGATCGCCGTTCGGCGAATACGCGGTTACACTGTCGAGACGCAGCCACTTGCCGGTGTTCAGGCTGGCCGTGGTGTTCTTCCAGTTGAACATCTGGAAGTCGGTAAAGACACCGGCGCGTTTGTACGTGCGGTCGACAGGGGCTCGTCCGCTGCCGCCCACAATCCCGGTGCGATAGCCGAAGGTGGCCGTTGGCCGCCACTTGCCGCGCGCGCCGCGTTCGTACTCGTTGGCGTCACCGGGCGTTGCCGGGTTTTCGGTGAGGTCGTACGGATGGATGTGGCTGTACGTGCTGGCGCTGGCGCCCACAACGTTGGCGGCCACGTTGGTAAGCGGCTGGTCGCCACAGAACTGTATGCAGGATACGGGCTCCGGGCAACCGCACTGCTGGCAGGGGTAGTACACGATGTTGCCGTCGTCATCGAGCGCGAAGTAGCCGCTCGCCGATTGCAGCGTGGTGCTGGTTGGCCCGAAGGGGAACGGTGTCAGGGAGATCTCCGGATGGTTGGGGCCGTTGGGGAAGGAGACGTACACGGCGCGCGGAATGCAGTTGCCAACGGTAAGGTCCACCAGGCCCAGATCCCACAACTGCATCTGATTCTGCGAGATGTTTCCGCCCCCCTGCTGAACAAGCGTTGTAAGCGTGTTGGCCATCGCCTGGCGCGAGGCCCGGCGCATGGCGGGCTGCAGGTCGATATCGCTGCCGCCGTGCACCAGCGCCTCCTGCGTGCCGTAGGTGGTAAGGTTGCCGGCGCTTGCGCCAAGCAGGTTTGCAAATCCGCTGCGCACGAACTCCACATCCACATTGCCGGTCTGCGTGTTCAGGGCGGCTGTGCTGGCCGAGACGGGCTTCAGCGTGATGGTGGGTGTCACGGTGCCGCTCACGGCATCCACGTGGTACAGGCCACGATCATCGTTGCTGCCGGCGGCGGTAAGGCGCACCAGGTCACCAACGGCAAACCGCGCCTTGGCGGCGCAGGCCACATCGGCCGGGGCATTGATCTGCAGCGTGTGCAAGGCGCCGACCTGCTTGGCGATCGTCACCGTCGCCGTTGTCTTCAGCAGTGTGTGTTCGTTGGTTGCGGCCTGCCCCATCCCGGGATAGGCCCCCGCCGCCGGGAAGGTATACGCGTGGTAGGCGCCCACCTGGCCGCCCGGCGACATTTGCAGTTTCAGGCGATCGTAGCCATCGGTTGTATGCACGATAACGGGCGCGCCGGTCAACGGGTTGAACGCGTCGTAGCGCGCATACTGATAAATCCCGTCGGCATAACTCAGCACGCCCTTCTGGATGGCCGGGTAACGCACCACCTTGCTGGTAACGTGTGTGGCCAGCGTGCCGCTTGTTGTGCTGAGATATCCCTGGCCCGATCCGGACACCGAAAACAATGGCAGGAAGGTGAACGAGAGATCGCCCTCCACATGCCCGTTTACCACCTTGTTGACGTAGGACCTGCTGTCGCAGGTGACCTCGATCTCCTTGCCCGGCGCGCCCTGCACCAGCGGATCGCCGGGCTTCTTCAGCATCGGGATCTGTTCGCCGGGCAGGAAATACGAGGCCTCGGTGCTCGAAGCCAGCGCCCAACTGTCGGGGTCGGCGTAGGTGCCGCCGTACGCCGAGCGGCTGCGGAACTGCCCGTGCATGTCGTTGAGCACAAACCGATATCCCTGCGACATCCACAGGTCGTCCTCGTTGACCGAAATACCCAGCCACGGCGGCAGTACCGCGCTTGCTACAGCCGAAACCAGCGGCAGCATCTGGAAGGACACCGATTTCACGTCGGTGAAATCAACGCTGCGGCCAATGCCCGAATAGTTGTTCAGGTAGGGGAAGTCCTTCGCGGTATAGAATCGCGCCACCGAGAACCCGGGGTTGCTCTTGCCCTCGTGGATGTTTTTGATCACCACGCGCGAATACCCCACGCCCGCGCTGGGCAGCAGCGACTCGCCGGGAACACCCTCATATCGGGCAAGATCCTCGCCGGCGATGATCTTGTTGCCGAGATCCGGTTTGGTCCAGGTGCCCCACGGGTTCACCAGGGCGTTTTCCTCACGGCAGGCGCCCGGCTCGTTCACGGCAACACCGCTGGAAACATGCTCGTGGCGGCCTTCGTCGTATTCGTCGTACACATACTCCGATCCGGTAAGCCGGGCGTTGGTGCCGTTGCCGGGGTCCATGCTCAGCAGGCGCTTCACGCGCACGCCGCCGCCACGCTTGGCGTACAGCAGCGGAATGCGGATGTAGGAGTTGGCGAAGTCGACGGCACGGCAATGCTCGCTTTCCTCGTACCCCGCGCGGGCATACTGAAACAGCAGGCGGGTAATCATCCCGGGCCCGTTGTTCGTGGCCGGGATGCCGTCCTCCGGCCCCATCAATCCCATCTTGTTCTTGCGGACAAATTCGCCGCACACCTGCTTCGGCGTGCGATCGCCCTTCAGCGTAAGGCGCAGGCGGTAGGTGGTGGGGTTGCCTGCCACGGTCTCCACCTCCACGGCGGTTACGGGCGCATACCCCTTCACGTACTCGGTGGTGTAGGCCGAATCGCGCTGCGGCGTGTCGCCCACCAATGCGTACAGCAGCTTGAAGTACGCGCGCTCCTTGGCGCCGTTGGCGTCGGGCTGCAGGAAGGCCCGAGCGATCAACTCACGCAGGCGGTTGATGGCCGCGCCGTCGGTATTGGGAATGCCGATGTCGGCGGTGTTCAGGTAGTAGTAGTTGCCGCCGGGGACGTTGTCGTTCGAGTAATCGGGCAGCAGGCTCACCATGCCCATCGCGGGCCTGTCCTGCACGTACGAATACGTGTTCTGCTCGTACTGCACCTGAATCTCGCCCATGGTGGGCAGCGTGATGTATTTCAACTGCCAGGCAGCGGGGTCGAAGGCGTTTGCGTCGGGCGCCTGGTTCACCCACGTTTTCATCGCCGCGTACCGCGCGCCGCCCAGCAATTGATAATTGCCCCAGGGGTCGATATCCACGGGCGAATACACCGGGTTCTGCTCGGCGGCGGAAAGCTGATCGGCGAAGCCAACGATATCGGGATACTGCTGCTGGATCTCGCTGCTGTAGTCGGCGGACGTCCGGTACTGATATCCGAACTGGTACGGGCTGTATTCGGCGTCGGCAACGTTCTGGCCGCTCCACCACAGTTTCTTCAGGGTCAGCATCCCCGCTCGCGGCGCGTCGGATGGCGGCGGCTGCGGGCGCCGGGCGTTCGGGAGATTCCGCCGCAGCGATGAATCGTACTCCAGATGCACGGTCTTCAGCAGATCCCCGGGAGCGTCATTGAGATCCTTGGCGTACAGCTCGATACGCTCCAGCCGTTGCGAGAGGTTGCCGATCACCCCATAGCCATTCCCCAGGGATATGTACCCCGCGGGCGTCAGCGTTGAATCCCCGGCCACACGAGCCTCGCTGGTTGGCGTGCTTGCCGACGTATGATAGGCCTGGTAGGCGTCCAGCCGCTGCGTCATCGATCCCTTGATCACATGATCGCCCACGGTGATGTTGGTGCGGTTGGTAACGAAGTAGGCGATGTGCGTTTTGGTTTCGATGGAGCGCAGATAATACACCTCGTGTTCGCCCGAGCTGTAGCCGCCCATATCGTCGCTGGGGTCGGAGAGGGTGTTCCGGTTATACAGCAACCCGTTGTACGGCACACGCCATGCGAACCATCCGGATGACGCAACGCTCTTGTTGTTCCGGCCGGCCGCGCGCACGTAGTTGAACTTGGTGTAGCCACCGAAGTCGTCCGGTGTTGGGCCATCGTTGGTGCGGTCCACGTAGTCCGGCGTGGTGATCAGCGTAATCAGGTAGTTGCTTGCAAACGGCGCGGCGCGCATCTCGCCGACGGCGGCCGGCGCGGTCGACACGCCCAGGTAGGCGTGCGCCATGTACTTGGAGTTCATGCGCGCCACGCTGTCGAGGATGGATTTCGGCAGCCCGAGCTGGATGTTGCGCTCGGCGCGCTCGTACACGGGCAGGCCGTACACGTACCGATACCCGTTGCCGTTCACCACGCAGAACTCCCCGATCTGATCCTGCAGCGCCTGATCGGTGCGGTCGACAAACGCGCGGGTGGCGTCATCCCTGGTATAGGAATCGTAGTACACGCCGGTCGAGGTTTTGCGGTTCATCTCGGCGATGGTGTGATACCCTACGTAGGTGCTTCGGCCGCTTGCCCCGCCCCCGTTGGCTTCGGTGTACGCGCCGGCGGGCATTGTGGGGACGCCAAACGCTCCCTCAACGGCCGCCCGCATGGGAGCGTCGTCGCCGCTGAACAGGATGTTGCCGCCCAGGTCACCACGGAAACGGAAGATCCACGGATCCTGATCACCGGCGCCGTGGAATCGATATTGGGAATTGGCGCCATTATCCTTCCACGGTCCGGATTCCGACGTCGAGGAGCCAGCGCCGAAGTTGGCGCCAATGCCGAACCGCGCGCCAACGGCGATATCCAGTCCGGCCTGATAGATCGGGATCGTGGTGGAGACCTCGTTGGTATGGAACTGCCCCTGCCCGCGATTGTGCAACCTGAAGCTGCCGCCTACGCCGGAACCGGACACCAGGAAATTGTCGGCGTTGGTAAACGGGATCGGCAGGAAGGTATTCTCCTTGCGATACGCCCCCTCACGCTCGGCATAATAGTCCATCACATCGGCCTTCTGGGCGGCGGCGGAATACATGTAGCCGAACCCCTTCAACGTGGTTGTGGGGTTGTTCTCGTACCAGGTGTAGCTGCCCTTTATCCCGCCTTCGATGCCCGAGAGAAACAACGGGTTCACTGCTGCCATGAACGTGGCCGAGTAGTCGGTTGATTTCCCCGTGTAGCCGAAATTGATGGGCGCCGGCAGGTGTTGTTCGTACGAGGTCAGCCCATTGGTAAACGCGGCCACAAAGCGCGATGCGCGCTCAAGATCCTGCTCGCCCTCCTTGTCCTCCGCGCCAAGCAACGACAGGCCCTTCAGAATCAACCCCGGCTCAACACGAACCGAGAAACTGCCGCCGTCGCTTTTGGATGTATAGTCCATGCCCATCAACCCCTTGGCCCAGGCGCCCATGCCAAACGAACGCGAGTACCCGGTTGCATTGTTGAACATTGTCGACAGCGAAAGATTCAACGAGATGTTGGGTTGATCCTGTTCCGATGGCTTCACCTTGATGGCGTTCTCCAGATCCTTGCTCAGGATCTCGAAGTTCAGCTTACGCGAGGCGGTAACCGTGAACACCCGCTTGGTCTTGTTCCAGTAGGTGACATCGCCTTTCCAGTCATCCGGAAGGCCACGGCGATCGCGCGTGATGGAGCCCGGGTTCAGCGTCCAGCCGTATCCAACCCACGAGGCATCCTGGGTGATCGGCGCGCCGCTGCGGTAGGTAAGCGCGATGTCGAAGCTGCTGCCCTGCGGGCCTGGCACGGTAAGCACCGGGATGTCGCACGAAAAGGCGCCGGTGAACTCGTCCACATGCACGCCGCTGCCATCACCACCGGGCATTGAGAATTCGGCCTGCGACGGCCCGGAGCCCTGCGCGGCCAGCACGGCGGGAAGCAACGCGCACAACGCGCCAACCCGGCAAAGAAGTGCGGCCGCACGCTTCAACAGTATGCCATGTGTTCTCATCATGATCGGCAGAGATGAACGTGTGCGTATTCGATACACGGTAACAGGCCGGCCTGCTGCGCCGGCAAACGGCTCGGGGCCGCCAGGGAATTTTCAACAGGCTGTTTCTTTATCGGACCAGCAGCACCTTGCCGGAGACTTCGGCCGATGCGCAGCGCAGGCGGTACACATATGCGCCCTGCGCAGCCGGTTCGCCGCTTGCATCACGGCCATTCCACTCGGCCGCATGGTCGCCGCCATCCTCCACCGCGTCAACCAGCGTGGCAACGTGCGCCCCGCCGGCCGTGTAGATATCCAGCGCAATCCGCTCGCGCGCGGCATGCTGATAACGAATGGTCACGATGGTGGAGAATGGATTGGGCAATGCGCCCACGATCCGCACGGAGCGATCGGCGAACGCGCTGGCGCCGCCCTCGCGCACAGTGGCCGTGGTGTTGATGGCGATATCGCGCAGCGGCTCGGCCGAACCGTTACCCCACCGGATGAACGCTGAATCCACGGAGCGCGCCGGGCCAAGGCCGATGTGGATGCGCGCGGGCTCCTGCACCAGCAGGCCGCGCCCACTTGTGTAATCGCGTGTGTGGCGAACGCCGTCGGCCCAGACGGTTACGCGCGCGCCCAGGGCATGCTGGCCCACCAGATCGATCCCCACGTAGGAGGCCTCGGGCGTCGCCGGGCGCGTATTGCGCAACAGGCGCAGGCGCCCATCCACCAACGCTACTATGTCCAGCCGGCCGTCGCCGTCCAGATCGGCGATCACGGCATCCGGCCCCAGCGCGCTGCGGAACAGGCCGTATGCGGCGGTGGCCTGTTGGAACTCGCGTGGCCCCGCCTGCACGAACAGCGCTGCGTAGCGGCATCCGCTGGAGGAGGCCAGCAGATAATCCAGCAGGCCGTTGTTGTCCAGATCGCCCCATATGCCCGAGGAGCGCCCGGCGTTGAACTCGATTGGCTCGGCCTCGGCAAGCATGCCGGGCTCGCGACCCTCGGCCGTGGTACCGCGTGCGATGCCACCACCGGTTGCCTGGCCGGCAATGGCGGCCGCAAGCGGCGCGGCAACCGGGCGCAACAGATCCAGCAGGCCGTCGTTGTCGTAGTCGGCCCAGGCGGCAGCCACGCCGTGGCCGGCACCACCGAACATCCGCCCCGAGAACACGCGCCCGCCAACGCTTACCGGCGGCGCGGCGCGGCGCCCCTCCCACAGGGCATCGGGCCCGCCGCCGAACGACACCAGGTGCAGATCCAACAGCGCATCGTTGTTGTAGTCGATCATCTGCGCGGCGTCACAAACCGGCGGACCGCCCGGGCCTACAAGCCATGCGCTGCTGTCGGCAAAGCCCAGCGCTCCATCGTTCAACAACAACATGCTTCCGTCAGGCTGCCCGCCGTGGCGGGCCGAGCCGATAAAAAGATCAACGAAGCCATCGCCATTAATATCCCCAACCGAGTAGGTCATGGGAATCAGCCTGCCCGGCAGCGAAATCTGGCGCGGCGTGAAGGTGCCGTCGCCGTTGTTCACGAACAGCCTGCTTGTGGCGGTGTCGCCGGGATAGGCAACAAAAAGGATGTCGGGTTGCAGATCGTTGTTGATGTCGAGCACGATGTTGGCGGCGGGCTGGCCGAACAATCCGGCCGAGACGGTGGCGTCGGTGAAACGCATGCCGCCGCTGTTGCGGTACAGCCGCCCGTCGGTCACGATATCCAGGGTACCGTTGGCGTCGACGTCGGCAACCGCGATGTTGCCGTTGCGCGAAACGGTATCCGGCAGCCCGGCGTCACGCGTGGCATCGGCAAGCCATGGGGCGGCCAACGGCTGGGCATACTGCACCACGGCCTCGGCCACGAATGCGCATCGCCCCGTGCGCCAGCCCCCGTCGGCGAATCGCAGAAGCTGACCGTAGTAGGCATCGTCCACGGCATTGCCACATGCGGGCTGGCGCCGGCGTGTGTCGGAGAGGAAGGTTATCCCCGGCGCCATGTGGTCCACCGCCACAAAGAACTGCGGGCCATTGCAGACGGCCGGGCGCGGGAACACGGCGGTAAGCGTCTCCACCCCGGCACGGCGTTTGGTCAGCACCACCGGCGGGGTCAGGTCACGGCCGAACATGGGCGCCGGCGCACCACCCTCGGCGCCGTACACGTGCACCGTAACGGCGCCGGTGCCGCCGCCAAGGGTAAGCGAAACCTGTTGCACGGATGCCGGCGCGGCCAGATCGAACCGCGCAACCTGCGCGGTGATGTGCGCGTCGCGGTAATACGCATGGGCGCCACGCGCATCGAACGGCCGCAACGTATCCCGCTGCTGTGCGTGCAGGCACAACGCGTTGCCGGCGATGCCCGCAATGGCGATGGCAATGGCGGTTCGTATCATGGCATGGTTCCGCAATCGGTGCAACTGTTCCGGTAGCAACGCCGAAGCCCCCGTGCTGGTGGCCGGGATGCTGAAGCCCCCTCAGCGCGAGGCCAGGCGTCATCGAGGGTGTATCGATGGCGCCGGCACGCCCGGCGGGGCAGGGTTTTGGCGTAAGGTGTGCAGTGGATGGGGCAACCGGAACAACGATCCTACACGCGGCGGCATTGAGCCTACAGACGGCGGTGGAATCCGAACAGGTGGCGGGTGAAAAATGTGGTGGCGAACGTGATACGGCGAATGGCGGAAGCGGTAACTCCCCTGCGACGCCTGCCATGCCTGCGTTTCGGGCGCGGCCGTGTGCTTTTGCGCTTCAAAATTCTTCATTCAAAACTCGGCCGCTCCTGACCGCGTGACCGTGCGATCGTAGGCACCGGCACAATCAGCCACCAGGCCGGCGCCGGCGCATCTCGGCCTCCACTTGGCGTTGCTGTTCGGCCGCACGCTCGGCCAGCGTCTCCATCCAATCAACGGCCTCGCGTCGAGCATCCCGCCATACATTGGGTATACGCCGCAGCGTGATGCGCCCTTCGGCAACCGCCCGCACATATTCCGGCGTGCCGCAGTACACGTTCATCAGGTCGTTGGCGGCATACACAATGTCGGTATCGTTTACCTGCCCCGCGCCAGCGTTCGATTCGGCGAGGAACTCCTGGCCGTACAGCGCATACCGAACCCGTGCGGGCCGGCCATGCTCCGGCGGTTGATATCCGATGACTCTGATAAACGACTCCGGCAACATCACAACTTGCCTGTCGTAGGCATTCCCGCAACTGTTGTAGTAATGCGGCTCGGCGCGGCGCCACACGCCCGGCGCGATCTCGTATTCCAGTTTCAGATAAACGTCGCCGTCCTGCGTATCCAACACAAGCGGGCGCCCGGTGCGGTTGATGAGGTATACGGGCACACCGCCAACGATAACGGACAGGCCAAAGCGCCCACCAATCACCTGCTTCCAACGCGCCCGTTCCGCGTGTTCATAATCGGCGACGATGGAGAAGTACCCCGCCGGCGCCCAGATTTGCGCGGGCAATGCGATAAGCGGACGGTTGCGGCTGGTATCGGAGAAGCAGCAAGCTCGAAATCCCTGATATCCACGATTCACCCGCCACAACGCGCCGGCCATTGCAGCTCGGGCCTGCCCCACGGCAATAATCGTACGCTGGCGTTGGCCGCCGCATCCCGCCGCTATTACAAGGCAGCACACAGCCGCATACGTGATGACTGGTTGCAGGCACCGCACCGCACCGAAGCATTCAACCACCCAGGCCGGGCGGGGCAACCCCGGCAGGTTTCGGACGTGCACAACGAAGTGCCTATCGCATGCCGGCATGCTGTGATACTTTTCACATCGGTTCATGGCGTTCGCGCATCACGTCTCCGGCGCACGCGCATTCACGGTTTGGCCGTATAGCTTCGCGCACCGTATCGCAAACAACACACGGCCGTCGGTTCGGTTACTTCAACGGCCATGGGAAGTTCCGGGCACGGCACGTTCCGGGCGCGGCTTGGCGGTTGCGCTGCCGTATGCAAACGGCCCAGAAATCAGCATATCCAACGCAAGGCATGCCGCCACAGGAAACAACAGAAGAAGAGCACGGCTCCGTTGTGCGGCAATGCCGGCCCCATCCCAGCACTGTCATGTTCAACACTGATATGGGAACAGCGCACAGACCCGGCGAGTACATTGCTTCGCGGCAGTGTTTATCATACGTTCGACACCAACGAAATAGTGGAGCCAGCCCGATGCCGATACGTTATCTCAACCTCATTCTGTTGCTGCTGTGCATGCTTGCCGCCGCATGTGCTTCCCCTGCACAGCCGGAAGCTCCAACGCAGCCCGAGAACCCGAAACAGCCCGCAACGCCAGCAAACAGCCGGGAACCGTTCCGTGTTGCGATGGCGTTTCCGCTGTATGCGCCTCCAGGCTCGGCACTGTACGTGCGCGGCACTGGCTTTACCACGGCACACGACGTTTCGCTGCGCATGAACAACACCCAGCTTGCGATTATCTCCATCCAGCACGACGAGATCGTCGCCATTCTGCCGGAGCAGGTTCAGACGGCCGAGATGTTTCTCTGGCACGACGGCGTGGCCACATCGCTTGGCACGGCATACATCACAATGGAAGCGGGAGCGACCAGTAACAGCATCCCCGCCTATATCTTCCCCACGGCCGGCCAACCCGGCGATACGATAACGCTGTACGGCTGGCACCTCGACAACGAGGCCGGCAACATTACGGCACGGTTCGGTAAAAGCACGGGCACCATCATTGTTGTGGATAGCTCCAGATTGCACATCGTGGTGCCGCCGAACGCCGAGGACACGCTTGTGGTGACAGGCCGTACGTTTCTACGTGGATACACGTTCAAATCAACAGCCACCAAACCGAACGCCTCCAAACCGAGGTTTTCGTTCGATTCGGTCCGTATCAGCGTGGTCGGGATCAACACCCGCATTGAACGCGCCATTTCGATGGACGGATCACCGGTTCGCACCGATACGCTGGAATCGGCATTCACACTCGATGAAGCCATATTGCTGTTCACGGGGCGCGTTCGGGGCAAGTACGGAATCGATACGCTGACGTTCTCGCGCACGGTAACAATATCGGAGTGGCCCAAGGAGTTGAACGACACCAAAACCATCACGATAACGTGGGACACGACCTCAATGCGCTTTCAGTATCTGAGGTATCGGAACTCACACAGCGAGAGGAACCACGGGGTGGTGACATCACAACGCGATCTGTACAGCAAGAACGAAGACGTCAACATTACGCTTGACTATCTGACGCTTACGCCGCGATCCGGCGGACTGTTGGTGGGTGAAGCAAGCGGTGGCCTATTCCCCGGGCATTTCCGGGGGTATGTCTGGAGCAGCTCGAGCGCGAGCCGATATGATATCAACGGCCCGGTCACGTCCGTTTCATCCCGGTTGCTGGAGGTTTTGCCGCCGACGCCCGATGCGGCGATGCAGGTGACGCTGTACTGAGCCGTGACCACCGCGGCATGGCAAGCAATATCGCCCAGCGATGTTACCGGCATCACATGACGCATTGTGAGAACTTTCCCATGTTCGGGTGTTTCTGGAGCGTACAGCAGTAGCAACCGGAGACACCCATACATGAAAACGTTCCCAACCATCTTCATGCTGCTACTGGCGACATTGTTCGCCGGTGCGTGCGGTTCACCCAACGAACCGGCAACAACACCCAGCGAACAGGGATCGCAGGCTCCACTGAGCATCAAACTGGTGTTTCCGTATGAGGACGATCAGGGTTGCACGATCATAGTGCGCGGCAGCGGGTTCAGGGCAGCTGCCCATCCCATTCTGATGGTCGACAGCATCCAGCTTGGCATCACATCGATTCACCCCACGGAGATTACAGCGGTGGTTCCGAAATCGGCAGCCACCGGAACGCGTAGGCTGGTGTTGTGGCAGGGGAAGGACAGCGCCAGCAGATACGTGTATTTCTGGTGGCTGACATTGGGCGGGCAATACGTTGATGCCGTTGGCACCTATCCGGATTCCGGAAACCCCGGCGATACGGTAACTGTGTACGGCTACCACTTCAACAACGAGGCACCGGAGATTTCCGCACGGTTTGGCCAAACCCCCGCGCGCATTATCGCCATCAGCGATGGGTGGCTGAAAATTGTGGTACCCCCGCTGGCAGAGGATACGCTGACGGTGACCGGCCGGACGTTCAAACGTGCGATTCCGTTTGTGTCCATCGGGCCAAAACCAATACCTCTGTTTACTTCCGCCCGGCTGGATATCCGCGGCGTGATGGCACGCATCGATCGCCATGCAACGGTCGAAGGATCGGATCTCAGCCACGACACGGTGGAATCCGAGTTCTCCGTGGATCTCACGCTGCCCTACACGAAACGCATCCCGGGCAAGGGCGGCGTTGATACGCTCATCTTCTCAAGTTCGACACCTGCCAACGCGGACGCGCAACAGACCCAACGCCTGACGATTGCCTGGGATACCGGCGGCCGACGTATCGTGGAACTGCGGTACGATTATTCGTCGAGCTGGTACTCCACCGGACCGTTGACGTCGGAGAAAGGGCTCTCCTATGGCAGCAGCAACAAACGTTGCACGTTCCGCGATATCGCGCTGACAGCACAACCGGACCTGCTAACTGGCGAGGTCACCGGGGCCGAGGTTCCAGCACATCTGGCGGGGTACGAATACTCCGATGTCAGCTCCAGCAAGGACCATCCGGGCGCGCCCCGTTTCACGAGCGAATGGCTTCTTCTGGAAGTTCTGCAACCCAAGCCCGATGCGTTGATGCGCGTAACACTGTACTAAGCCGGCGCGCGGCTTCGTTGGCGCCTTCGGTGATCCGTTGAACAGCCCGGCACGGGCAGCAAACCTACCCCCTCACCACAGGCAACACCCTCCTGCCACCGTCGCTTGTGACAGTCACGAAACACGGCCCCTTCGGCAACCCCGAGGTGTTGAGCATCATGATGTTGCGCCCCGCGCCGCGACGCTGAGGTGCGCACTGTGCCAGCGTTTCGCCGGTTACTGAGTGTACGGCAACCGCCACAAGTCCATCATGTTCCAGCGTGAATTCAACCGCGGTCTCGTCGCCGAACGGATTCGGCGCGCACCGCGCCATCGCCTCGCCAGCCTTCTCGGCGCCAACCGATGTGGTGGCCATGGCACGGATAAACAGGCGGTCGCGATTACCGCGATCGCAGAAATAGATATCGCTTCGGCCATCGCCGTTGGCGTCGAAAATCTCGATGCCCAGGCCATCGCCGTTCACGGGCGAGCCAAGGATGTCGGCCGTGGCATCGGCGAACCGCCCCGTGCCATCGTTGCGCCATGCGCGCGGCCGCGACTGCGGGAAGTGGCAGGTGATGAGATCGAGATCGCCGTCGTCGTCGGCATCCACGAATTTTGCATCCAGCGTGCTCTGGTCGCTCGGCGGCAGGCGCTGCGAGGTTTCGTCGGTGAAGGCGCCCTTGTTGTTGATGTACAGACGGTCCTGACCATTGTTGGCCGGGTTCCACCCCACGTTCGAGAAATAGATATCCAGGTCGCCGTCACCGTCCACATCGGCAAACGTCACCTTCCGCGTTTCGGTATTCGGCACCAGCGGAAGGCGCTGCGCGGTAACGTCGACAAACACACCGGTTCCGTCGTTATCCAGCAACCGATTTCCGTCCTCATTGCCAACCACGATATCCAGATCACCGTCGCCGTCAAGGTCCGCGAACTCCACATCCTGCGTCACGTTGGTCTCGGCCGGCAGGCGTCCCGCCGTTTCGTCGGTGAAGCGGCCGGCGCCGTCGTTGACCAGCAGGAAATCCTGCCCGGCATTGCCGATCAACAGATCCGGATGCCGGTCGCCGTTGATATCGGCCACGGCAACGGCGTTGGCGATGCTGGGCGGGAGCACGAAGGGCGCGTCAGCAAATCGACCGGCGCCGTCGTTCAGGTAATACTCGTGCGTGGAATCGTCCTCGCTGACGAACACGAGATCCAGATCGCCGTCACCATCGAAATCCGCGACGCCGAGGTCCTCGCTGTCGTGGTAGTGGCTGGGAAGAATGCCGGTGGGCAGCGTGAAGTTCCCGAGCCCATCGTTCAGAAGCACATTGTTGGGCTGGAACTCGTTGGCGATCACAAGATCCAGATCACCATCGCGATCCAGATCGGCGGCCTCCACGTCCATGCCTCGCTCGTAACGCACGGTTGGCGGCAGCTTGGCCTTGCTGGAATCGATGAACGCCGGCTGCGCATAGGCCAACGAAGATGCGCCGAGCAGCAGGGCAAGGGCAAGGCAATGCAGGCTCCGCGGGGAGTGAACACGTCGATCGATCATGCTTCGTACGACAAAGGTGGAAGGGTTGGCGCACCGCTGGGCGCGCA
>CBHYLN010000141.1:0-14195 GCA_966128725.1 uncultured bacterium
GGGGGGGCCGAACACCCCCCGCCGGTGGGGGTCTCCGCGAACAAACGCACCCGCCAACGGCCCCGCGCGCGCCCCCGCCCCGGCGGATCTTCATCGTACAGCAACGGCCGCGGCTCGCCGCCGGCCAGTCGCTCCATTGCGGTATCGGCGTCCACATTCAGGAATACGCGCAGGCCGGTTGCGCGCATCATGGCCCGCACGGCGCTGTCGATAACGGCGCCGCCGCCCAGCGCGATCACCCTGGGTTCGCTGTCGCGCTCCATCAGCGCAAGCAGGGCGTTCCATTCCATGGCACGGAACGCGGACTCGCCGTCGCTCCAGAAAATGTCCGCAACCGAGCGGCCCTGCTGGCGCTCGATCTCGGCGTCCAGATCAACAAACGGCACCCCGCGCAGGGCCGCCAGTTCGCGCCCCACCGTGGACTTCCCCGCCCCCGATGGTCCTTGAAGCCAGATAATCATCCCGGCATTTCCTGCTCGCTGGTAAACAGATCGGCCGGCACATCGGCGGCTGTGGCCGCGATGCCGGTCCAGAGTTGGAACGAGGCAAGCGCCTGCCCAACGAACATTTCCGCGCCGCCGGCAACCGGCACGCCCGCCGCGCGCGCGGCACGCATCAACGCGGTCTCGGCCGGCGAATATATCATCTCGTACAGCAATGCCGTGCCGCCCAACCGCTCGGCCGGGATCGGCATGCCGGGCCGCGTCGCCATGCCGATCGGCGTGGCGTTGACAACCAGATCGGCCGCGCTGTATTCCCCCAGGCCACGCCCGGCGACACGACGATCGCCCCATCGCGCCGCGCAGGCAGCCGCACGCGCGGCATCGCGCGAGTACACGGTAAGCCCGCGCAGGCCGGGCATCGCCAGCAACGCATGTATTGCCGCCGATGCCGCGCCGCCGGTGCCAAGCACCGCTGCGGTGAACTCGCGGGTTGCCACCGGCTGATGCGCCAGCGATGCCGCGAACCCGACCGTGTCCGTATTGTGGCCGTATGCCCGGCCACCGGAAAACACGATCGTGTTCACCGCGCCGATGGCCGTGGCCGCGGCGCTGAGCTCGTCCATCCCGGGCATCGCGGCCAGCTTGTGCGGCGAGGTGATGTTGGCGCCGCGAAACCCGCCGCGCTTCATCGCGGCAACCGCCGGCGCCACTTCGTGCTGTTCGAGCGGCATCAGACTGTAGTGAAGCGGCAGCCCGTACAGCGCGAACAGATGGTTGTGCAGCCTGGGCGAACGCGAGTGCGCGATGCCGGCGCCGATCAACACAACCTTCTCGGCATTCGGCATCTAGGCTTCCTCCACGATATCGGCGCCAAGCAATCGCAGATGCCCCCAGAACTCCGGATAGGAAACGGCCGCCACACCGGCATCGGGAATGCGCACGGGGCGCTCGGCGGCCAACCCCGCAACGGCCGCCAGCATGCCCAGCCGGTGATCGCCGTGGTGGTTCACAACGGCATCGCCCCGGATGGGCTGCGGACCGCTCACCGAAAACCCGTCGGCATGTTCCCCCACCTGAACACCAACCGCGCGGAGCAGCTCGGCGGTGGCGGCAATCCGGTCGGACTCCTTCACGCGGAGTTCGGCCGCGCCGTGCACGGCCGTTGTGCCCATCGCGCGCGCGGCAACAAGCGCCACAAGCGGCAGCTCGTCCATCATCAACGGCACGTGCGCGCCGTCGGGGTCGAACTCGCGGACATCCACGCCGCGCAGGTCCGGCGAGTAGTTCGCCTCGATCCAGCCGATCGGCTCGTGCGCCGGCGTGGATATCTCCCAGCGAATGTCGGCGCCCATCGCACGCAGCAGCGCAAAGAACGCGGTGCGCGTCGGGTTCAGCCCCACCCCCTCGATCCGGACACTGGAGCCCGGGGCCAGCACGGCGGCGGCGACCAGGAACGCGGCCGACGACGGGTCGCCCGGGATGGTGAGCTCCACGTCCCACTCCAGGCCGGCGTTGCGCACAACGTCGACCGGCATGCCGTTGGATTGCTCGCCGGCAATCTCCAGGCCAAAGGCGCGCGCCATCCGCACGGTGTGGTCGCGCATGGCCTCCGTACGCCGCAGGCGCAGGCCCCCGCTGGAACGCAGCGCCGCAAGGAACAGCGCGCCATGCACCTGCGCCGATCGCACATCCACCACGCGCATGTCGGCATCGATCGCGGCGCCGGCATCGATTGTTATCGGCATGTGCCCGTCGGCCGTGGCAACCGGCAGGCCCAGCACGCGCAGCGGCGCGGCAACACGCTCCATCGGCCGCGCGGCCAGCGACGCATCGCCAACCAGGGTAAAGCGCCCATGCTCGCCGGCAAGGAACCCGGCGGCAAGCCGCGCCGTGGTGCCGGAGTTGCCGCAATCCAGCAGAAGCTCCGGCGCGTGCGGCACGCGACGCGCGCCGTCGCGAACAAGCGACGTCGCACGGCGTTCGAAATCATACCCGAGCGCGCCAAGCAGGCGCAGCGTTGACTGGGGATCGGCGGCGAGCGAGGGATTGTGGATAGTGGTACGCCCACGGTTGAGCGCGGCGAAGAACAGCGCGCGGTGCGCGATGGATTTATCCGGCGGCACCACCAACGTTCCGCGCAGCGGGACGGTTGCGGGGCCTACGTGTATCTGGCAATCGGCCATGTTGGGCATTCGTGGCTTGCGGGCAAGCCGTGCGGGTTCCGGGCGCAGGCATACGCCGTGCTGTTGATCGGCTGGGGATGGAACTCGGGACCAATAGTACCACTTCCGCCGCAATCGCGCCATCGGTCGCCCCAGGGTGTTGGCCCGGCCGTCGCTATATTCGCGGCAAACCGCCCTGCGCAGGCGCCCGAGCGATTCCGTTCGTGGCCTTCATACATCATTCCCGAAGGACCGGTTCGTAATGGACACAGTCACCAATGCCGAGATGGGGCCGTTGCTGCAACTGCTGCTGAACCTGGTTGTAAGCGGCCTGGTGAGCGGCGCCGTGTTGGCGGCCATCATGGGATTTCTGCTGAAGCGCCGCACCGAGGAGATCGCCGCGCGCGTGCGCAACGAGTTCGAGCTTGCATTGCAACGCGAACGTTCCAAGCTGGAGTGGGAAAAGGAGGCGCTGGCCAGGTTGTTCGGGCCGATGGTGATGCAGTTGGATCGCACGCGCCGCGCCTTCAGGCGCTACACCGCCAACAACCTGTACCTGGAAGCCAGGGTGTTGAAGGCGGGCAATGAAACCATCCGCGACCTGCTGCTTGCCAACGGGCATCTGGTTCCGCACGACCTTCGCGACGACGCGCAGGCGCTTATCGAACACTACGACCGCTGGCTGGAGGAATACGAACGCCTCCGTGGCGGCGCCGAGCCCAGGCTGGAGGAGCCGTTCGTGTTCGTCGGCACCAAGGGCTCACCCTTCCCAACCGAGTCGGAGAAGCGGTTCGTGGCACGGTTCGAGCAACTGTTGCAGGCGCTGTATGGGGGGAAGGGGTAGCGGAACTTACCGTGGCCAATCCTGGCAGCGCTGCACCCAGGCCTCCTGAGCGCGGAACGCTGATTGCTACCCCAGGCCTCGCAGTCGCTGTTTGATGCGGGCCTCCACGTCATCAACGAGTGCGATGAAGATGCGGAAGCTCTCATCGGCCGCGAGTTTTTCATCGATAAGCTGCCGAAAGGCAGCTCGGCGAAGATCAAGCAATGCCGCGATCGCTCTACTGCATTCCTCAATAGTTGTCAACCCCTCAATATTACCCTCAATTGCCAGCACTTCGACATAATAACGGTCGATACGATTTTTCCGGCGTCGATTGTTCCATCGGACGAAACCGGAGATCGCACCAGCCAGACCAATCGACAGCGAAATCCCGACACCAATTAGATCAACATATCGTTCGATGAATGTTGGTTCGTTCCGATCGTAGTAACGCATCGCCCCTGGATGCAAAGGGTAGCTTAAACTTGACTTATCGAACTGTTCATCGGTTTCGCGCAGCAACGGATTGGCGCGCGCCAGCGTCTGCTGATTTTCCAGCAATGACTTGACGAGTTGATACACCAAATCCTCGTCCAAGTCCGTACGGGCAAGCAACACGGCATCAATCGCCACGGTCAGAACAGGGGCAGCCGGAGCATTGCCAAATGTTCCTTTAGGGATGATAAACGGCCGGGCGCCCTGATACGACATACAGAACCCATCCACCACCGAACCACGCCCTGCCAGTTCGTAATTGTCCAATCCGAAAAGTCGCACATGAGGCTCACGGAGCATCACCTCGATTGCTGGAGTTGTAAAACCTGTAAGCGCGCAACAAATATCAACCGAATCATTCAGCCTTCGATCGTCATATGAGGTGTATATGGAACGATACGAAGTGGTGTCAAGGCCCAAGCGAAGAAAAAGCTCATGAGTGAATCGGGCTGTAGCACTCCCTGCCGGTCCAACTACAACTCGTCGTCCTCGGATCAGCTCGGCAAGCGTTTCAGCATGAATCGAGTCACGATAGAGTATGAAGAAGATGTGCGGGTACAACGGCACAACTGTGCGTAAACGTTCTGACCCAAGACTGTCAATCTTGCGATCGTGCGCGTACGGAATATCGTTGGTGACAATCGCCAAATCAGCATAACCATCGATAACACTTCGGGCATTTTCAACCGGAGTAATGTTGGCCCCTTGTAACATCGCAATGGGAATACCCCGCTGCGACCAATGCCGAGCAAGGTATTCACCAACATCATGTATCGCAGTACCATGCGAACAACACGCAAGCACAAACCGTCCTTGTTGCCGTTGACACCCGGATGTAAGAGAAACACCAACAAGCAACACAAGCATTACTATCACACGCATCTTAGCAACCTGAACATCAGCGCAGGCACGGGATGCTGGTATTGTCTTGGGCATACGTTTCGATCTGTCAATCACAACTATTGTTTCCTCATTTAGATACTTGAAGTCGAAAACTCAAGCGACACGGAACGTCACAGGCGTTAAAAATCCGTCAATCGAAAAACAGGTCAGGTGTTCATACACTGCACGGGTGTTGCGGCGGTTCATCAATCGTCCGCATTGGCCACATGTGCACGTGGGTTACCGGTGGCGTGGCAGCCGGACCCTTGATGCCTTCACGGCAGCGCCGACGTCGATCAGCAGCGCATCGTGTTGGTCATGCGAAACAAGAAGCCATGATTGTTGCGCCACGGCCAACCGCAAACGGAATCGGCCGGCGGAATCGGTCCGAGTGCTCCCCTGTGGAATGAAGCCAACATAGGGCACATTATCGGCGGTATCGGTTGACGGCACATCAGCGGAATCCAGCAGCCGGCCGGTGAGAGCGTAACGGCGGCAGATACCAACAAAGGCGTTGGGAACCGCTGTCCCGGTACCGGGTTCGCGGACCGTGCCGGCAAGAACAATCTCAACCGCACCACCAGCGCCACGCTGCCCGGCATGGCCCGGATGGCCTCGTTGCACCACAAACCACGTATCATGCCAGTCGACTGCCAGCCACTTCTTTCCCGTGCTGGACCGCAGCGGCAGGAACGTTACGCTGTCGATGTACATGTACGTGGCATCAACATCCCTCAACGAATCCAGGGTTGAGGCTTTAATAGGGAACAATCGATTGTCCTGCCCTTGTGCACCGACTGTCAAAGCGGCACAAATCAACACAGCAAGTCGTATAGCCAGCAGCATCTTCATTGCACTACCTGCATATTGCTCTTGTTGTAGCGATAAAGCAGTTGACCAGAGAGAGGATTCGATCCAAGATATACCTCGATAATGTCTCTTGAATATGGCTTAAACCGAGAGAAAGTTTCAAGATTTGACTGTTGCCACAATTCCATGACGTAGGCGTGCGCTGCATCAAAACGTTCTCTCGAGTACCCTTTCCCAGGAAACCACGCACCTCCGATAAATGATTCAATCACCTCGTGCAGCACTGTCTCGCCCGGATCAGGCCCCTTTCTTTGTTGCCATGCGAGCATGTGCTTTAGGTTAACAAACTGCTCCGTCTGAATTGTCCCTCCTGCCCCCGTCTTACTTCCACCATATTGTCCCACAATAATTGGCGTTCGTACTTGCGATGTCGAGGTAACAATATCATCGGAGTTTGCGAATAGATTCACGACGATTGTTGGGTCGTTAATGGCCGCTAACAACAATTTATCGCGAACCGAAACGGCGTCCCCAGTTGCCGACAATGTTCCATCGGCATCCATCGCCAAGTCGAGACTTGTCTGCGCATCAAGTGCCGCAACAACATCCTTCGCGTCGTTACCGCTCACCCGCACGGTGTCCCCTGTTCCATCCGAGTAGCTTACAGGGCTATTCCCGCTGTAGTGATACGGGCTCATCCCCGGATACTTCTCCCACAACGGATCGGTGCTCAGGAATCGCCCGTCGATGTAGGAATATTGCCGCACCCCGAAGTTGCCAAGCCCGCTCTCTTCGTCGCGTTCGTTGCCGATGTAATCCTGCCGGCGGCCGGAGCTGAACAACTGCGGGATGATGCCGCCGAACGGTTCGTAGTCGTACGCGTTGACCAGCCCCGTGGCGTTCAGCACCAGCCGTGGCGAGCCCAGATGGTCGCGCACCACGTATTCCTTCTCGCCGCCGGCGCGTGTGGCCATGTCGGCCTGCCCGCCGGCCCCAAAGGTACGGTACTCCGCGCCGTACAGATATACCCGCGTGCCCGGCCCTTCGTTACACGTACCGCCGCTGGTCTGCCGCCCGTTGTACAGCGCAAGCTGCTTCTGGTCGGCGCCAAGCAGGTAATAACTCCATACGTACTGCTGCTGGTTGTCCGGCACGGACATCGCGTATATCCGCTTCTGTTCGCGCGCGCCGGCGGCATTGTAGCGATACCGGAAGTCCACCGTATCGCCGTTCTGGGCGCGCTGCACATATCGCATGTTCAGGCCCCGGAAGTCGCTTGCGAACGTCTCGCTTTTTACCGTGGCGCCCGCGGCGTTCACGGTAGTAAGCCCGGTTACCGCGCCGTCGGGCGCGTAGCTGTACTGGCGGCCGCCGTTGGGCAGGCCGTTCAGCATATCCACCGCGCCGGCCAGCCGGTTGGGGCCGCCGGCGGTTCCGCCGTACCCGTAGGATATTCCCGTGACCGGGTTGTTGGTTCCGCTGCCAAGGCGGTTGCCGTTGGGGTCGTACGAATACGTCGTGATCTGCCCGCCCAGCGACCACGCCGTAAGGCGGCCCAGGCCATCGTAGGTATACAACTGCTGCCTGGTGGGCTGCCCATGCTGTTTGTAGGTCTGGCCGGTGATCCGGCCGGCCAGGTCGCGCGCCAGCGTTTCGGTGAACTTCACCTGCGGCAGCCCGGCCGGCTGCATGGCCGCGGTGATGCCGGCCAGCCAGTACCGCGTGGGGTGGTACGCGTACCAGGTCACCGCGCCGATCGCGGGATACCGCAGGGTATCCTGAAGGCCGGCCAGGTTATACGTATAAACGATTTCGGCGGTCGCGGGCCGGGGCCGCACGGGCGGGTACAGGCTGCGCGCAAGGTCCAGCTGGAACGTGTTGGGCACGGCGATGGGCGAAAGCCCCTGCCCCACGGGAGCAAGCTCGTCCCATACGGAATCGGCGCGGCCGTTATCGTTGTATCCATACCACGATGTGTGCTGGCGCATGGGGTCGGCCGTGCGAACAGTCACCACCTGATTCATGGAGTTGTACGTGTAGTACACCGCATCAAAGCCAAGGTTCTCCGTGTAGCGCAACTGCGCCTCGATCCGTTCGCGTTCGTCGTAGCTGAACACGGTATAGTGGAAGGGTTCGCCGCCGTGTGTGCGATAGGCCACGGCGGCCTGATGCCCGCGCTGGTTGCGAACGCGGCCGGCCGGGGCCAGCCGGTTCCACAACGAATCCGGCGGCATCGCCCCCCAGATGGCCCCGGCCCTGAAGGGCAGGGTGTCGTACGCAACGGCCGTGCGCGCGAACGCGGCGTACACGGACAGGTTCTCGAAGTTGTCGGTGCCGGCCCGTACGGTGCTTGGGGCATACACCGGCGCGGGGTGTACCACGTACGGGACCTGCGCAACCGTGGTCTCGTACAGCGGCGGGAATGGGTCGAACGGGCAGTTCTCCACGGTGTGGGCGTCGGGGGCGGCCCATACGGCCGGCGTTGGTGCCGGCGGCGCAGGCCACAGTGTCGGGTTGGCCGTCAGGATGGGCGCGCTGCCGCCGGTGTGCAGAACGGTCGGGTCGATCTGCTCGGTCAGCCTTGGGCCGTTCGGGTTCTGCGGCGGCGCGCCGATCAGGGCCTCGCCGGTAACGGTCAGCCGGTTCAGGTCGTCGTATTCGTGGAATGTCATCGCGGCCCGTTCGGCCTGCGCCTGTGTCTGCGTGAACCGCATGTTGCCGGCGCGATCGTACGCGTAGGAGATGGCGCCCATATCCTGCTGCTGCTTGCGAACCAGGCGCCCGAACGCATCGTAGGTATACCCCGTGGGCTCGCCCTTGGGATTGATCGTGGTGATCAGCCTGCCCATCGCATCGTAGTTGAACCGGGTTATCGCCTCAAGGCCGCCGTGGTCGGCAACAACACAGCGAAGGCTGTCGAACGCATCGTAATACCGCGCGGTTTTCACGCCGTTTTCGTCGGTGGTGAGCACGCGCGAACAGAAGCCGTAGAAATCCTGTCCGGTGGTGTAGGGCGCAAACGCCGCCGGCGCCCCAACGGCGTACGCCGCCGTGGAGAAGGTGTTATCGCCGTTGGTCTGTTTCACCGCCCGCCCGTAGGCATCGTACGTTGCGGAGGTCACCACGCCGTTCGGGTCGGTAGCGCTCAAAACCCGGCCGTGCCCATCGTGGGCGGTGACCGCAACGTCCGTACGCGGCGCGCGGTTGCGGTCGCGTATGTCGATCTCCGAGCGCCGTATCGTGTGGTCGTGCCCGAAGAAATGCCGCGCGGTGGTCCGCCGAATACCGCCACTGCCGGTTACCGGAAGGACGTTGGCGGTGTGCCCGGCGTCGTCAACCTTGGCCGTGATTCGCGCGGTGCTGTATTCGTCGTCGAGGTCATAGGCCAGCGTGTAATCGTCGCGGTCGGCAACGGTTTCGGTCTCCTTCACGAACGTGCCGGCCAGCACCAGCGTGGGCCGTGCGTCGGGCGCCGACGATGTCAGGTTCACATACCCGTCGGCCGTTTTCATCGTCACCGTGAAATGCAGCGTGGCGCCGGGCGCCAGGTTCAACAACGCCGCCTTGGCCGCCATCAGATCCAGCCGCACATACCGGCCGGGGGTGGTGTTGGGGTCATCGGTCAGCACGGCGGCGCCCGGGTGTTTTTCCCGCGCCTGGCCGGCATCGCTTTCGCTGCCCAGCTTGCGATCGGAGCAGCCCAGCACAAACGGAACCGATATCCCAAGCTCCGGACTTTCGACAACCACCACCAGGCATCCCGGCCCGGAATACGAGGCGGCGTACAATTGCAGATAGGCGGCGGTAAGGTCCGTGGCCGTGCTCAGGGCATCGCCGGCCATCAACTGATACTCCAGATATCCGGTATGCCCACGTTCGCGCCTGAACGCCTGGCGGCAGTTGGCGGCGCTGTCGGGGCAGGGGCATTCGGGAATCACGGTTCTGGGCAGCCATGCGTACAGCCCCCCGCCCATGGTTTCGTTCAGCTCGGGCCCCGCAACCAGCGTACGCCCGCCGCCGGCGCAGATCGCCGTATCGGCCCTGCCCGCACGCCGGGTTTCGGTGTGCATGCCAACGCGTTCGGTTCCGGTGGACGACGCGCCGGCAACGGCGGATGGCCTGGGGAAATCGAACGGGTACCATGCGGTACGCAGCCGGCCGGCGTCGTCGTAGTCGTATGCTGAAAGCCATCCGTTCGGCCCCATCATGGCAACGGGCTGCCCGTTGCAGCCAAGCCTGGTGAACGTGGCCAGCGTGTCGGTATGCAGTGCGCCAAGCGTGTCGTATCGCCGAACATGGGCGGCCTGCACCAGCGGCTTCTCGTACGCATGAGCGTAAAACGCGCCGTTGGTGAACTCGTAGGCGCGGGTCTGATTGTCGTTCCGCACCTTGGTCCCAACCGCCGTTCGGTAGGTGCCATCGTTGCGGCGCAGGCCGGGCAGAAGGAAATCGTAGAAGAACTCTGTTGCGGCGCCGTTCGGGTTGACGCTCCGCGCCGGCAGGCTTTTGCTCCACCAGCGGCGATAATCGAATGTTCCACCCGGCAGTGTTGCCGATTTATCCTGCCCTATCAGCGTGCGCGCAAGCAACGTGCCCTGCGAGGCATTGTTGGCGGCGTTAAAGCCCAGCGTCTCGTAGGTGTTCTCCATGCCCCCTTCGTAGCGATACGCCGCTGCTGCCAGATCGTACGACATCGCGGCCGTGCGCTGCACCGCCCCGAACAGCGGCGGTGTGCGCAGGTTGGTCCCTTCCTCGATCCGCTCGCGGCGCACTCCATCGGCAAAGGCCACATCCTCGAACGGGGCGGCATTCGGCGCCGCGGCATACGCGGCACGTGTGGCCGCCTCGTCCCACATGGTATCCTTCCGCGCCAGCCCCGTGCTCAGCGGGAAGTGCCGGTACACCACCGAGTCGCGTCGCAGCGGCACGGCGGTTCCGGGATACAGCGTGGTGGCAACCGCCGTGGCCACCTCACCGCCGAACTTCGCGGCCAGCGCCGCATCACCGTTGTAGTCGCGGACGGTGGTAACGGTGTACGCGTACTGCACCGAACTTTTCTGTACCGCCGTTCCGTTCACCGGAGCAACCGCAACCGTGCGAGCCATCGGCAGTCGCAGATAACTGGCCGCCGGATCGGGCGTGCCGTAGGTTGTTGTTGTGGTTGTCACGAACCCGGGGTCCGACACCGTCGTCTGCCTGATATCGGTGAACGAGGCATCCGGAATGAAGTCAACGTGGGCATGCAACGGCGTAAGCCGTGTACGCTCGAACTCGTAATCGGTGGTCACGGAGGTATGGGCAACCTCGTCGGTCACGGTTCTGCGGCTGTAACGAGCCACGCCGGGATAATCGCCGATAAGCGGATCGTACTCGAACTGAAGATTGGTGTACGTATCGCTCGTAAGCAGGCTCGCGTTATCCGTACGGTATTTCTTCACCGTATAGGCAACGTTGTTCCGTTGGAACGGGTAGTTCATGCGTTCCAACGTGGTTGGCGTGCTTGCCAGAATCGTCGGCGTCGCGGTGTATCCGCAATCGGTGGCGGCCGCCCCCATCACGGCCGGCGCGCCATTGTAGTAGCAAAGTTCGTAGCGCTGAAGCGGTTCGATTACCTCCTTCAACCGGAAGTTCTTCACATCGATACCGATATCGGCCGCGCCGAGCTGGGGCTGGCAGTTGATATCTCCGCCGGAGTGTGGGAACCCGAATCCGCGCAGGATGCGATGATAGGATTCGTACGTAAAACGTGTGATCCGAGTCTGCCTGGTGATATCGTCCTGTTCCACAATCGAGGTAACGTAGCCCACGGCCGAGCGCGCCAGGTTCCGCTTGCTCCAGGCCCCCTTCGTGGCAAGGGCATAGGCATCGGTGCGATCAAAACTACCCATCGGGCACGGCTCGTAATCGCTTCGCAGCTCACTGCGTTCACCGCTCCACAACGTTTTGCCGAACACCAGCGTGATAGTGCGCCCCAACGCCTCGATGGTTGCCTGCCCATCGCCCCACTCGATATGGTGGCCGGGAAAGTCCGTGATCAGGGCCCGGCCCCGGGTGCGGTCATCAACGTCGGGCGTCGCGGATACATGCCGTGTTCTGGTGAACTCCGCCACCAGGCCTTCGGCGCTGGTGATCCGTTCCAGATAAAACACGGTTGGACCGGCGATCGCACCACCCAGGATATTGGGCGCCAGGTAATTCGAGGGCAACATCTTATCACGCGGCAGCCCGGGGTCGTCGAAATACGCGCGGGCACCGAACGGTGTAAGCCATTCGCGGAACACGTACTCCAGGCCATCCCCAGGGAAGTAATGCACGATGCGCGGGCGCACGTGATCGCCGTAGTTCACGAATCGATCATGCAGATATCGCGGCCAGCCGGCGTCGTCGAACTCCACGATCGCAAACCCGGAGGCATTGGCCTCGTTGACGAAGTAATGCCCGGTGTACAGCTCGGGCCGATTGGCCGGCAGCGTGGCGGTTTTGGTGTGCGCGTTGCGAAGCTCCAGAATGCTTCCGTCGGCGCGCAGCAGCCTGATCACATCAACAAATGTGTTATGCGCGGAGTAGTTGGCGGCGTTGAAATCCTCCATCCGATTGCAGAAATCATAACCGTCCACCGCCCACACCAATGAGGCATCGTCATAATCCTTTCGGCAGCGATCGTCCACCGTTGGGCGATCGCAGGCAAAGTCCCATGCCGTGGAGATAACCTGAATCGCAAAGCCGTTAACGCCCAGCACATATGCGGGCCGGTTCTGTGTGATCTTTGTCCACGACTGATACGGTTGCCACCCACTGCTCTGATGATAATCCTTGAATGCCGAGAATGCCACCGAGCCACAGTAGTTCAACGCTACTGAAAGCCGATGCCCCTTGATGGGATGCTCGGAGATCGGGTAGGTATACCCAACCGAACCGGTTGATGCGGACACGTTCAGCGTGCCGTTCAGATTCAAGGCCCCGCCGCTTCCGTATCCCCACTGATCGTAGAGATCGGATGCCTGCTTATGCACAAGGGCCTCGGCGGTGTACTGGGCAACGACGCGCAACGGTATTCCAGCCGCAAGGCCCAGCAACGTTGCGGTGGCAAGAAAAATGGCCCGGACACGGTGGCGGTGATTCGTCATGGGGATAGACATGATAACTGCGTGCGAAATGAATGATGAAAATGCTTTCGGGATTGTTGAACAGTCTGATTGAACGGTCTCTGATCGATTGAGGCACGTCAACCGTGTGCCACGGATTTACCGGGCCACGGTGATACCATAGGTGCCGATCGTGGCGGCATCGCCCGGGCCGTGCCGGGCCAGTCGCACCAGATACGCGCCGCTCGCCAGCCGTGTGAAATCGAGCACGCACCGCAAACGTTGCTGGCCATCCACATCCGCCTGATACACGGCGACCACGTCGCCGCCGGTTGTGGCCACGGTTACCGAATACCGGGCCGGCGCCAGCGGGTATGCCTCGATCCGTGTTTTGCCGTTAGTGGGGTTCGGGAATAACAGCACCGTCGGCCGGTTGGGCCCTGGAGCACCAACGCTCGCGGAAATCGTGCCCTGTGATGGAATGGTATCGCCACTGGATGGCAGCTCACGAAGCACATAACTGGTATCGCCGCTGAAATCTCGCAGGCGGCCATCAACGAAATCCGTGCCGATCGTCAGTTGCCTGGCATACATCGGCACACGCTGCACCCCGTGTATTGCCCCAATGTCGATGGTATCCAGGGTGTTCAAGGCATGCTGCCCGAACACCGCGGCCGACACGGCAGTATCTGCCCCGGCCGCGCTGCGGCCCCAGAGCATCAGCAGCAGATCGTCGTACGCATCGCTGTCGGCACGCATCACCGTGGCCGAGCCGGTCATGCGTTGCCATTGATCCGGATAGCGGAGATAGGTGTACATACGGCGGGCACCGTTGGCAATGACCCCGCCCAGCGTATCGGCACAGCCGCTGTCGGCCGGCGAAACCAGGCCCCACGCAATGCGCCATGGCAGAAATCCATTGTGCGCCGCGCTGTCGTCAAGCGCCGTTACGGTATCGGCTAGGCAATCAGGGTTCAGATGGCATATAAAAAGGATCGCCTCGGTATGTGGCGAAACGCCCTGTGACCTCGCTGTGTCCGCAAGGCCGGCAAACAGGACTGACAGAGCAACGGCAAGCAGCAAGCCGTGCCATCGAAGGGGGCGGTGATCTGGTATAGGAGCATTCATAATGTGTACGGACAGCGTTAACGATGTATTGCTGGCCTGCAGAACAGTCAGCAGGCATTTCAACTGTCAGCTTCCAGGGAACAGCCCAGGCCGCGGCCGGATATAGAGCACGGACAGGCCTTGTTGCGCGCGCGCGTTGTTCGCCGAATTATTCACGCGGCGATCGATGTTCCAGCACGCCACGGCGCCGTTCCAACTGTAGACTGTGGAAACAGCACACCGGAACGGAGAAATCCGCTAGCAGTACGAAACCTGGCGCAACCGCAGCCACGGGATACACGGCCGAGCAATACGGTCTGCACCAGCGTGTGCGCGGATTGGGCTACAAAGGTTGTTGTGTGGGCATTGCCGACCCGCGGCTCCTTGC
>CBHYLN010000142.1:0-14138 GCA_966128725.1 uncultured bacterium
GTGGCCACGGCCGGGGTTACGTAACTTCCCAAGATGCTGACGGTGACGAATTAATCCCGGTCGGATAGCTACTATAAACCGAGGGTGGGCCTTTCACGTATTGTGAACGGCCCACGTTGCTTCTGTATCGCTTCGCACCAAGATGCCCGGCAGCACGTCGCCAGCGGGCGTACCCGCCAACGCTGTCGGCGCGCGCTCAGCGCAACTGGAAGGTAAACGGGATCTGTGCCTGCTGGGCAACCTGCGGAACGTCATCCGGCAGGGGACGGGCCTTCGCGCGTCGCAGGCCGGCAATCGCGGCGGCCACAAGCGCGGGATCGGCACGCTTCACCGGCGTGATGTTGGTGACGGCACCATTGGGCATCACGGTGAACCGCAGCACAACGGTGCCGGTTACGTTGCTGCTTCCGGGATAGGTTGCGCGCGGGCGCACCTCCCATCCACGGCTGCCCATGCCGCTGGCGCCACCAACGCCCACACTGAGACCACCACCGCCACCGGCCGGACGGTCGCCCGTTCCTTCAACATTCTGGCCGCGGGTGCCTGTTGCCACGCTCGACTTGCTGGTATCACGACGGTCACCGGCCAGCGCGGGCGGTGTTGTTGGCTTTGCCACCGGCTTGATCCTGTCGGGGTTCTTGATGTCCACATTACGCTTGGGATCGGGCCGGTCGTGCGAATGGTCAGGAACGGCATTCGGATGCCCGCGTTGAGCGCGCCCCAGCGGCTTATCGGAGTCCGGCGCGCCGCCGCCTTCGGCCCCCTGCTTGCCGGGATTATCGGCAAGACGAATGGCCAGAAATGTGGTATCAACTTTCGGTCGCGGCAGTTCGGCCAGGCGAACGTGCTCGCGCGATGTATCGGGCTCGCCCAACAGGAAATACCCGATCACGAAGGCGTGAAAGGCAACGGAGATACCAAACGCAATGGCGAGATGGCGGTTGTAACTCCGCTTCAACTCGGCCGCGCCGTATCCCGATTGTTCCTGTAAATGTTCCATGGCCAATTCAATACTCTCGAAATCCGAAACGGTTTACTCCCGTTGCTCACGCACCGCGCGCAGCCGTTACGTCCCTGCTACAGCGCCACACGCACACCGCCGCGCAGCTCGAATCCTGGCGCCGAATAATTCTGCCAACGCTGGTAGCTGTAGCCAATCGCGTTATCCAGTTCAATAAACGCCTTCAACCTGTCGAACAGCCGGTACGAGGCGCCGCCGCCAATCAGTAGACGCGGTCCCACGCGTTGTGCATCAACCGGCAGCGACGTTGTTGCAAGAACCGTTCGTTGCTCCGTTTGCGCCGCCAGCGTTCCGAAGATATCAATCCGGTCGTTGAAGCGGTAGCCTGCCCGCACACGGAGATCGACGGCCGGGGTCATCGGCACATCAACGCTGGAATCGGCCACACGCGAGGAACGGAAAATCCCCTCGCATTGCAGCTCGAGATCCTCGGCAAGCTGCACGGTAGCCGTAGCCGCCAGCCCGACAATCGAAGCATCCACGTGCTCCACAACCAACGTACCGGGAGCAGTCGCCACAACGGCGGGCAGATTCTCGATGGTTTGATAGAACAGCCGCGCGTCCAATGCAACCGTACCGATTGTGGCCGCGGTGCCAAAAGCGACGTTCACCGGAATGCGTTCAGGGTGAAGCGTGATCTCACGCTCCACATACGGGGCCAGCATCACCTGCTCGCGGTACGATGGGCCACGCAGCTCCGGAGCAAACCATGCATACAGCGCCAGGGTTGGGGCGAGCGAATACCGCGCCGAAAGACGTGGCATCACCAGGCCTGCCGAACCGCTGTCCGAGTTCTCTCCCTGCGCCGCAACAATGCCGCCGGTAAGCACGGTCCGCTCGTTGGCACGGTACTCAACCTCGGCCATCGCCGAGAGGTACGACGGCGTCTGCGTGGCCACACCATAACGCAACGATGTGCTGGCGAACACAAATCCCGCGCGCAGCTCCAGGGCCGAATCAACCCGCGTGCCGGCCGACAGGTTGAACAGCGGAACGGTGGCGGAAGCCTCGGCCGTTGTATCGGATCGCGTGTCGGCAACACTGGTCTGCGAGATGTTCAGGCCCAGCGAGTAATGTATCGAGCCCGAGGCTTCGTCGCGCATGGTAAGCGCGATTGTGCTCGCCGTACGCGAACGATCAACCGCGCCGGCCGCGCGGCCGTACAACGAATACGAATCGCTGCTGTAATCCACCCCCGCCGACAGACGGAACCGGCCGATCGGCGAACCCTCGTCGCCGAGCAACAGGCTGCCGTGTGCCCCAAGCAGAACCGACGTGGCCTTGGCGCTGTCAACGTGCCCGGCCGTATTGCGGAAGTCAACCCCGGCGCCCAGATCGTATGCGGGGCGCACATACTCGCCGCTGATCAGCACACGCGGCGATATGTATGTGCCAAGGCTGGCCTCGGCCGCAACACGTAGCGGCTGTTCGAACTCCCGGTATCCCGGAAGCGCGCCGCCAGGCCCCCCAAGGTTGGAGATCCGCTCGGCGAACAGCAACGAGTCGCCGGCCGGAAGGCGATACACCGAGGTATCCAGCACTTCGCCCTTGCGGGCCTTTGGCAACACCACCGTACGCTTGCCGATCACCGTAACGTTCTCGATCTCCAACGTCGGCAACGAACCACCTCCCGGCCCCTGCGCCAGCACCGGCATCACCGATCCCAACAGGATCAGCAACCCCACCGGGCACAGCGCACGGCCAGCCACGCGCGGCGATTGCGCGATTGTTCGCGGGCGCAACTCCCGGCTACGAACGTTGTTGATCACACGGAATCCCATCTGGTCGCGATCGTTGGTCTCGTTCACTTCTTCAGCTTCTTCAGGCGTGTTTCGGCCTCGGCACGCACCGTGGCGTTCTCGGCATTGGCAACAAGCCCGTTATAGATCTCGCGCGCGGCGCTGTAATTGGTGAGCTGCTCGTACACGGCTCCGGTAAGCAGCGCCCCGGGTTCGGCGAACTCCGGGAACGTTGCGAAGTCGTTCACCAGCCGCCGCAGCTCGGCCAGCGCGCCCGAATAATCCTTGGCGCGAAACAGGATTTCGCCCCGTGCCAGCAATGCCTCGGCGGCAACATCATCCAATCGCCGCGCCACCACAGCGGCAAGCAGTTCCAATGCACGATCGTTCTGGCCACGCGCGGCAACCAGCCTGGCATACAGCAGGCGGCTGCGATCCAGAACCAGATCCTCCTCGGCACCGGCGCTGTCGGCTTTCAACACCAGACGCAGTTGTTCGGTGGCCGTTGCGGTATCCTTCAGGGCAAGGCGCGCAACGGCAAGCCCGTAGCGGGCCTCGGCCAACCTGTCCGAGCCCGGATATCGCTCGATGAAGCGTTCGTAGTCGGCCCCGGCGGGCGCCCAGGCAGCCGCTCGCAGGCGAAGGCCCGCAGCCTCGATCGACGCTCGTTCGGCGGCTTCGCTCTCGGGGAACCGCGTGCCCACGCTTTCGTACACCGCCAGCGCGGTATCACGATGCCCCATGTATTCGTGCGCGCGCCCGATGCCGAACACAGCCTCGGGCACCAGCGGGCTTTGCGGGTACTCCTCGATCAACCGCGAGAATCGGGTAACGGCCTCCGGGTAATTCCCCCCTTCCAACACGATTGTCGCCTTCCGGAAATTCAATGAATCCGGCGGCAGCCGATTCGGATTGCGCGTCTGGAAACTATCGATGATCGCAACCGCCTCGGCACCGCGATCCACCGCGTTCAGCGTAAAGCGCACGGCATCCAGCGCTTCCGGGACAATCGTGCTGTTGGGATACTGGTCCAGCACGCGACGGTAATACGCCAGGGCGCTGTCGTACTGCTCCAGATTGTAGAACGCGTCGCCCATCGTGAAGGTAGCCTGCGGAAGAAGCTGGCTTGCAGGGTAACCGGCAACGAAGCGCTGCAGTTCAACAATCGCCAGCGAGTCCATCTCCTTCTCGTGGTAGATCGATCCGATATTGTAGGCGTAGGCGTCGCGCAACGGCGAGTTCGGATAATCGGCGATGAGCTTGCGGAAGGTTTCCACCGCACGATCGATCTGCCCCATCTGGAGGAACACATCGGCCAGACGGAAACGTGATTCCTCGTCGCGCGCGCCTTTGCCCGCACGCCCGCCGATGGATTCGTACGTGGCGATCGCCTTGTCGAGTTGGCCCATCAGGCGATAACAATCGGCCAGGCGAATCGTGGCCTCGGTGGCCAGATCGCTCTTCGGATGCTTCTGGGTGAAGTCATCGAAGGCCAGCGCGGCGCCCTTGAAATCCTTCTGCTGCAAGCGCGACCACGCAAGGCCGTACCGTGCGGACTCGCTCCAGGGGCCGGCCGATGCGCGCTCCAGATACGTGCCGTAGTAACGCTCGGCTTCCTCGTAGGAATGATCCTGATACAGCGCTTCGCCAAGCCAGAACGTGGCATCGCCGGCATCGGGGCCTTTGCCGTGTTCGGAAACGTATTCGCGGAAGCGATCGATGGCGCTGCGGAACCGGCCAACCCGATACAGCATCAACCCTTCGCGAAACAGTGAGCGTCGATACAGATCGCCTGCGCCGCCGGTGCGCCGCGCGCGCGCGAAGTTGTACTGCGCGTTGGTGGCATCGCCCATCGCCGCATAGGATTCGGCAAGCAGGTAATATGAGTCGGCCCGGATCTCGCTCTCCGGGAATTGCCGCGCGGCCACCAGCAGATAGTGCCGCGCCGAATCGTAGTTGGCCCGCCGGTAGAAATAGCGGCCAAGCTGATAGTTGGCGTTGTCGCTGAAGGATTCGTACGGCAGGCGTGCAAGCATTGCCTGGAATGTGCGTACGGCGCTGGCGGTATCACCCTTGGAAAGCTGGATGGCCCCAACCTGATACGACGATGCCGCCGCTATCGAGTCGATACCGTTCTCCAGCGAACGGAAGGCGGCAATCGCCTCATCATACCGCACCATGTTCAGCAGCGCCCAACCGATACCGTAGCGCACCTGGCGCAGGCGCGGGCTGCGCGGGAACTCGCGCACGAACTCCGTGTTGTAGCGCAGCGCTTCATCGTACCGTTCCAGTACCGAGCTCATCTCGCCCAGATAGAACATCTGCTCCTCGCGTTGCCGATCCGATCGCGGTGTAAGGCTGTTCAGCAGGCGTATCGCCGATTCGGCATTGCCGCGCCGCGCCTCGATCACCCCCAACCGCAACCGGGCATCCAACTGCAGCTCGCTGCCGGGATCATCGGCAATGGCGCGATACAGCGCCGCGGCCGTATCCAACGCACCACGCGATTCCATCATCCACGCCAGCAGGTACCGCGCATCCGTACGATAGGGGGCGGCGAAATTTTCGGTGGGCTGCATGGAGCGCCCGGCAAGCGGAATGGCCGCGTCCAGTTTGCCACGCTCGGCCAGGATACGCGCACGCCAGTACCAGGGGTCGATCTGCCCCACACCCTCATCCAGTCCCGACAGGGTCCGCTCGGCAAGCGCCGTATCGCCCATCTGATACAGCGCCACACCAAGCAGGTAGCCTACCTCGTAGGCGCGATGATCGTCCGGGTAACCGGCAAGGAATCGCCCACATGCCGCGCGCGCCGGCGAGTACCGTTCGATCGCGAAGTTTCCCCTGGCCTGCAAGTACAGCGCGTCGGCCAGTGGCTCGCCGGGGCTTGCGGAGTCGATCGCGGGCTCCAGCTCGGCCAGCGCCCTGCCGTAACTCCCCTCGGCGTAAAACACCTCGGCGGCATGCACGGCACGCGCCAGCGTCCGCGATTGTTCAACACGGGGCTGCGCAACCATGGTTGCGATCGATGCGACCGATAGAAACGTAAGAACGGAGACGAGTTTCACGGAGGTCGATGAAGTCACCATGCCGGAGGCCCGCTGCAAGGCACTGGGCACACCGGCAAAACATGAACAATTGAAGAACGGACTGCCCGCAAAGATAGCCAGAATCCGGCTGACAGACGGGCGCTAAGCCGCATGGATACTATCTTTGTCGCCGATCGAAGGTTACGCCGACAATGCAAAAGGGATCGAGTACCGTGAACAACCAATCGCATCACCAGCCACGCTCGGCAACCGGCACCCATGTGCATGACGCAGGCCCAACCGAAGCGCAACAGCCCGCCGGGCCTGAAGGCCCGTTCCGCAATGCACGCCGCTACACGTATTCGTTACTCCACAGCCCCGAAATCGACACCCGCCTGGAGTTCTACGTTCGTGTTGGCATCGCCACGTTGATTGTACTGAATGTGCTGGCCATCGTGCTGGAAAGCGTACGCGAGATCGACATGCAGTTCGCGGCCGTGTTCGAGGTGCTCGAAGTGGTCTCGGTATGTGTGTTCGCAACGGAGTACATCCTGCGCGTGTGGTCGGCGGTGGAGATGCCGCAATTCGCGCGCCCGATTATCGGCCGCCTGCGTTATGTGTTCTCCTTTTTCGCGCTGATCGATCTGCTTGCCATCCTTCCGTTTTTCCTGCACGCCTTCGGCACGTTCGATCTCCGCTTCGTGCGCGCGCTCCGGCTGATGCGGCTGATGCGCGTGCTGAAGCTGGGGCGGTATTCCGAATCGCTCGCGCTGCTCACGAAGGTTGTGCGCTCCAAGCGCGAGGATATCCTTGTCTCGCTGTTCGTGATCATCCTGATGCTGGTGCTCTCCTCATCGCTGATGTATTTCCTGGAGAACGAGCAACAGCCGGACAAGTTCCCGAACATTCCGGCCTCGCTGTGGTGGGGCGTGGCAACGCTTACAACGGTTGGGTACGGCGATGTCTATCCGATCACCGCGGCGGGGAAAGTCTGCTCGGCGGTAATCGCGCTGCTCGGCATCGGCCTTGTGGCGCTCCCCTCCGGCCTGATCGTGGCGGGATTCGTGGAGGAATTGCAGGCCCGGAAGGAGCAACGAACCTGCCCCCACTGCGGCAAGCCGATATAACACCCGGGCACGCCGGCCGCTTGCAACCACCTACCGCAAAAAAACGGTGAAGGCCCGGCAACAACTGCCAGGCCTTCACCGAACCGTTTCCTTGCTCGCAACGCGGCCAATGCTGTCGGCGGGCGCTACTCCTTCACACGGAATTCCACACGCCGGTTGCGGGCGCGCCCATCCTCGGTGCCATTGTCGTCCACCGGCTGATCCTCGCCGTATCCGCGCGCCTCAAGGCGGGCGGCCTCCACGGACTTGTTCAGCAGGTATCGCCGCACGGCCTCGGCCCGGTTCTTCGAGAGCGTTTGATTGAACGGCGCGGAGCCCACCGAATCGGTATGGCCCGCGATCTCGCCGCGCACGTCCGGGTGCGCCTTCAGGAAATCCACCAGCCGATTCAGCTCCGGTATCGATTCGCTCTTGAGATCGTCCTTGTTGTAATCGAAGTACACCAGCAACCGCACATTGCCCCGGTTGGAGGGGAACAGCGCGATGTCCTTCTTCACATCCTTCGCCGCCGCGTTCGGGCTTACCGAATATTCGTCGGAGTAGAAAATGTAGTCCGGCGAGCTGGCCGTGATCGAGTACCGCCGCCCACGCTGAAGCAGCACGTAGTAATCGCCGGTGCGGTCGTCGGTGTGATAGGTTGCCACAACCTCGCCGGAACTGATATCGGTCACGATAATCTCGGCAGCCACCGGCTTGTGCGTGATCGCATCGGTAACAACGCCCGCCACGGTAACCATGGCTTCAGGCGGGAATGGATTGGGATAGGCGAGATAGATGTCCAGGTCGCCCGCCTGGTCCGACGTGAAATATCCGTTCTTCGAGTTCGGCAGCGAGATGAAGTAGTACTCGTTGGCCGAGGAGTTGATGGGTGTGCCCAGGTTCTCAGGGCCGCCCCAACCGGTGCCGCGCTCGTTGCCGCCGCGCGCCACGAACAGATCGAAACCGCCGACGCCGCCGTGACCGTTGCTGGAAAAGAACAGCGACTTGCTGTCCGGCGAAATGCTGGGGCTCAGTTCATCCAACGCGGTGTTGACCGGCGCTCCGATATTCACCGGCCGCGACCAGCCCGAGGCCGTGCGCTGCGTTACGTAGATGTCCACGCCACCGCGGCCGCCGGCGCGATCGCTGGCGAAGTACAACGTGCGGCCGTCGCTGGAAAGTGATGGCTGCGACTCCCACGCGGAGCTGTTCACCTCCGGGCCAAGATTGCGGACATTGCTCCACACACCGCCCACCAGTTCGGCCGAGTACAGATCGGTGCGCCCCTGCGCCGCATCGGCATCGGCGCCATCCCAATCGAGCGCGGCAAAAATCATGTACGTGCCGTCGGGTGTCAGTGTGGCGACCCCTATCTGGTCCGCCTCGTCCAGCGCATCCCCTTCCTCGGTGGGCGCCGTCCAGCCGTTGCTGGTGCGGGCCGTACGCCAAATACGTTGCGAACCGGATCGCGCCGAGGTAAACACAATGCTCTCGCCGCCACGCAGGGCAAACGGCGCAAGGTCATCATCGCCGGATGCGTTGAACGCCATGCCGGTGATCTTCACTTCGGGATGATTGGGCACCGGCAGCGAATCGGCGCGTTGCGGTACCTGGGCAAATGCGATTGATGTACATGCGGCCAGGGCCACCACAATCGCGAGAACGTTCTTCATTGTCATATCTGGTTCCTCCGCCTCAACAAGGGATTACAGGTTCAACCGCAGCCCGATACTGGCCTGCAATGCGTTGATGCGCATGGCGGGATTGATGCTGGACGTTGAGGCCAGCACGCCTCGGGGCGTGGAGAGCACATTGGTCTCCCCTTGCTTCAACAGATCGGTGAAACCAATCTCGTAAGCGAGCTGTGGAACCAGACTCAGCTTCTTGGTAAGAGGGATCACATACCCCGCGCCGATCTTCACGGAGAATCGTGTCTTCAGGTTATCGCTCTGGCTGAGCGATCCTGAAATCGTTGTCGACGCATCGGGTGTACCGGGCAGAAACGGGCAGGCCGCCGTATCGCTCACCGTCTGCGTCTCCGACGTTGAATGCCCAAGCGGCACACCGGCCGACGGGCCGAAGAACACGATGAGGTTATCGAAGCGGAGATTCCCGAGCAGCGTGATCGTAAGATGCGATGCATCCACGTCGAACGTCTTGGACACCGATTGTGGATTCTGGGTAACGATGCCGGTAACGGTATCGATCGTAACGCAGGTATCGCCGGTCGAGCCGGAGTTCGAGGCATGATAGGCATCGTAGCCAGCGCCCAGGCTGAGCGCGAACATCGGCGAGAACTCGTATCCAAGCGATATGCCGATACGCGGCGCCAGACCGTTGGCCGAATTGAACAGGTCGGTTGGCCCCTCCTGTGCTTCCAGAGTGCGGTACACGGGGTTGCCGCTCAGGAAGGAGAAGTTCAACCCGAGATCGCCCTGCACGTACCACTTGCCGCCACCCTCGAAGTATGGGCGGTGGACATCCTCGCCGGGAGGATCGGCCAGCGCGGGAACCGCCGCGGCCACAAGCAACAGGAGTACGAGAATTCGCTTCATGATACTGTCCGGGAAAAGATGGAAGGGGCGCCGCCACCGGGCCCCGTGAATCGGCATGGGCTGCCGCCGAGGCCGCATCGCGGCGCTTCGATCCGCGAATCATCCAGCGATGTATCGTGCCATCGCGTTCGGTTTGGCCGGCGTGATGCCGGCCTGGCATGCCGCCCAGCTATCACGACACATGCTCGCACCATCGCGTGACAACCGTGGCCGGCACTACGTCACGATCACGCCAACCATGCATCCGGCAGCCGTGATCACACCGCGTATGCCGGGCCTGCATGGGCCGGCTACTTGCGACGGGAGTTCTGCTTCTTCAGGATTGTGTTCAGCGAATCGGTTGTGATGCCGTAGGTCTCGGCGATCATCCGACGAACGGAGGTGTCCCGATCATGGAAATACTTCTCCATTGCCTTGCCGAACGCCTGGGGATTGCCCTTGTATCGGGCCACGATGCTGTCGGTAACATGCTTCGGGGCCGAAGCCGCCAGCTTGGCGTAATCGTGCACCACCATCTCCTCGAAACTTGGCGGGGGCTCGGCCGGCACCGGTGACGGCCGAACCATCGGGGCCGAATCGGCCGCAGGCGTGGGCGTGGCTGGCGGCAACTGCTCCGGCGCCTTCTTCTCGCCGCAGGCGACGAACAGAACAACGAGCAGTGTGCCGATAAGGATAGAGATTCGCATGGTTGAGCTGATTTGCTTTGGGGTTCTGCGGCCCTGAGGCCGTACCGGAGCACCGCCAATATAGCCCGGCCGGCGCCAGCAACTCAACGCACACGCGGAGCGATGTGCCCTGCCGCTTCACTCCAACCGCTCGCGCGCATCCTTCTGCATGTTCTGCTCCTTCAGGCTGCGCGCCGCCGCGGCGATACATGCGCGATAATCCGTTGCGGCGGCACGTTCGTTGTCCAGCTCCTCGTACGCACGACCGCGCAGATAGTAGGCTTCCACGGGATTTTCGATCCCGATCTGCAATGACTTGGTGAGATATGTCACCGCGTCCTGATAACTCGCCGGGGGCAACCCGCCGTAGAATACCTTGGCGGCATTCTTCTGGAACCAACTGAGATCGGCCACATAGAAGTGCCACGCGCCCAGCACCATGTATGCCTGGCCGTTGCGCGCGTCCAGCGCGATGGCGCGCTCGGCGTGATCCTTTACCACCTTCGAGAGCCGTACACGCTCGCCGGTACCGGATACCAGCCCAAGGCGCCCCGCGGAAATCGCCAGCCAGAGATGTTCGTTGGAGGAGTTCGGCGCCGCGGCGGTTGACGATTGCGCGGCGGTGTATGCCCTGCGATATGCCGACTCCTGCTTCTCCTCGTCGCCAAGCTTGTCGGCCGCGCGCACGATATCGCGCACCTGGGTCCAGTCGGCCCGCGCGCTGGCCACGGCCGCCACAAGCGCGATCACGCCGCACGCAATGCCTACCGACGGCAGACCTGAAAAGGATGCCATGATGGTTGCTCCACGTTGAACTGAATGGAACTGTGTTGAACGACGGGGGCGGGATTACGCGGCAATACTACGAAGCAGCGGTGAAAGAAACGAGAGGGGCATTATCACGACAGAACGGAACACCCGTTGCATTGTCACTCCCTACTGCGTGATGATGAATTTTCGTGTGGCGAGAATACGGTGGTTCTGCTGGAGGGTAACGAAGTACGCGCCGGCGGCCAATCGGCACCGCGTTACCCGGCGACCGGCCCGGCCCTGTTCGGCACGAAGACCAACCTGCACACCACCATCGGCCCGATAGATGACCACCGACGCGGTTCCCCCGGGATCGCGATAGTCAACAACGATCTCGTTGCCGGCGCCTGCCGCCCGCGTGACACGCAGGTCGACATTCGCGGAATCCGCATCGGGCGCACCGATGAAATCATCAACCGAACGGCGCTGCAACAGGTGGCTGTTGTAATACTGCAACGACGTTTGATACCACGGGGCATCGAGCAGGTCCGACATGGCGATGGTGTAGGCATCACGCCGCGTGAAATAGTATGGCCCCGGCCCGGCGGCAAACGCGCCAACACCGATAAACAGGCTGTCGCCGTTCATCGAGGAAGGGATCACGAACCGTACAAGGCCTGCGGTGGTGGGCGTACCATACACCCGTGGCGCGCCCGGCTCCAGGGCCGGCAGGATGAACATGGAGTCCAGCAATGCCACGCACTGCGAGTCCGACGCCCGCACCAGATACGCCACGTAGGCCAGCGTATCCAGCGAATGAAAGTCCTCCAGCGCCTGACCGCCAGTCTGCGGGTTCACCCAGCGCCATTCCTTGAAGAAGCTCACCGTATCACCGGTTCGCACGGCAAAATTCTCGGTGCGGCTGTTGAAGTTCAAATACTCCGGCCCGGCGTTCACAACCCGATCGTATTTCCAATGGAGAAGGCGGAGACGGGTTGCACGAACGATTGGTTCGGTGAACGTATAAAAGATCCTGCACGTGGAATCGTACGCCATCATGAAGGTGTAGTTCGCCGACACCTTTCGGTCCGTCAGGGTATCATCCCGGTAATACCGGAACAGCCACAACGAATCCTGCACATGAACGTAGAGATCGGGACGCTCCGATGGTGGCGGCGGCCCCTATGCCGCCAGCGGAACCGCCGCACAGGCAAAGACAGCGGCACTTATCAGTGTGAGAACGAAATACATTGGCTCTCTCGGCACTGTACAACAATGATGAGCGAGTCAATGATAGCTCATCGCAATCCCATCCACAATCGCACACTGGGGTGATTTCGGGCCTGGTGATACGAACGCGATGAGACGAACTCATACGTGGATCAATGCATGATAACAGACAGTCGGCAGCGGGCAACATAGTGATAGTGGACCGGTGTCATGCCACCCCTGTGGCATCTTCCTGGCATATTCGGATTACAACTTCACTCCTCTTCATCCCGCTTCAATCGTTCACGCAGCTTCGCGGCAACCCGGTCGGTGAAACCGGCATCGTTTGCGATAACATCCAACAATCGTTTTGCCATACCGCTGGGATTACGGCGCCCAACCTCCCAATCGATGATCGTAAAACGACGCTTCAGCCCCAACCGATGTGCGAACTCTTCCTGAGTCACACCAAGGTGCTTCCGAAGAAGCCGAATATTCTCAGCAGTCCATTCCATACGTGGGCAAAAGATACACTGTTCTCCTCCACAACATATAACAACTGTAGCCCTTGCGAACATAGGAAGATCTGCTACAACAATTATCAGTTTGTTTATGTATCTCTTGCGAACATATATTTGCCTGTAGCTCTTGCGAACATTTTTACTGCAACCCATCCAAAGGAAATGCCATGATCAGCGAAACGGAAGAGCGGGTACGCACCAATTCGACAATGACGCACGCCGAAGCGGTGGACATGTTGTACGCCGTTACAGCAGGCGTTATGGAATACCTCGGCTCTCACGACGAGCCCGAGAGCAATCGCCTTTGCAACGCACTTCGGCTTGCAAACGATCTTGTGCGAAAGACATTACCCCACGAGTGTTCCGACACCTGGGGCTAAGCGTATGATGGAATACCCACAACCTCGATTCAGTTTTCCATGTAGGAGACCGCAACCATGAATGCCCGACAGTCTCAGCCAAGCACACCCGAACCACAGTATATTTTGATCGCCGCCCCGCGAACTGTGGTACGTGAATTACACCACGCAAAAGCAATTATCGATGCCTGCACGGCCATCTTAGGCCAGCCTGTTGCGCTCATCGCGCAGGAATGCCTCGAGACTCTTGTGCCAGGCATATTGCAGCCCATTTTCACAGCCGCCAACAGCCCGGCCGTTCCCGGCCAACGCATACCATTGCACTCCTGACACGGCATCATCCGCCTCGACCGTGTGGCCCCACCGCACAAAATAAACGGGCGGCCAATGGCCGCCCGTTCCGGGTTGGTGGATCATCTCCACCGTCCGCCAATCCACACGCACCAGAAGCCGTAGCGGGGAATCCCCTGGCGATGCGTTCGGCGGAATGCTTTTGTAGTACGGTATCAGTACGCGATGTTCATGCGTTCTCTACCCCCCGTACGGATCAATCCATGATGCGACGCAGGAACGCGGGCTTGTCGGCCGATGCCTGCTTGCGCTGGCGCTCCTCACCCACGTTCTGATCCTCCTCGGCCCGTGGCGCCTGCTGTGGCTGCGCCGTTTCCTCAACGCGCTTGGTGACATCGTAGCCACCGCGATGAATGCCGGCACCACGCCGCAGATATGCAGGCTCGGTATACTTCTCCAGTTCGTCCAGGCCTACCGGCACATTGTCCGGAATACCGTCGCGCGTGCCACCGGTAAGCGGCCGGCCCATCGGTGCCTGCTGTGGCTGCTGCACAACCTGCGGCTGCGGGGCCTGCTGTGGCTGCTGCTGTGCCTGCGGGGCCGGTGCGGCCACGGTGCGGGTAACCGTCTGCGGCGCCGCCGAGCGGTTTTCCTTGGCCTTGTTGAATCCGGTGGCGATCACCGTCACCATCATCGAATCCTCGAGGTTGTCATCAAGCACAACGCCGAAAATCAGGTTGGCGTCGCCGCCCACTGCGTCGTGCACGATCTTCACGGCTTCGTCAACCTCCATCATGGTAAGGTCGCTCGAGGCCGCGATGTTGATCAGCACGCCTTCGGAACCGGAGATGGAAATCCCCTCCAGCAACGGCGAGCTGATGGCATTCTGGGCT
>CBHYLN010000143.1:0-14101 GCA_966128725.1 uncultured bacterium
GGGGCGGGGTGTGTTGGGGGTGGGGGATCTCCTCGATTGCAAAGGTAGTATGCGATGCATGCCAGTGGTGAGTACATCTTTTGGTACCGGGTGTGAAGGGCTACCTCGGTTGCATCTCCTTCGGCCGAACGCGGTATACCGCGTTCAAGCTGCACCGGAAGCCGTGTGTTGGGTGGATGCCGGTTGGCGGCATACGGGCCGGTGGGCAAACGCTTCGGTTCGCCAAGGTGTGTGTCCGAACACGTCAATGGGCAATGCTGGCGTGCCTGCACGCCCACTAAAATTTCCGCGTGACGGTGAACACGTCGGGAGCCCGAGGCGCCATACTCGTCAGGCACATCGAAAACGGCTTTTTTGCGACACCGCGCGACAATGTTCCCGGTTGCTGTGTCCTTGTCCGTATGAGCGCGCGCCAATGAAGCGCAATACCATGGCGCGACGAATGTTGCGCGCGATCCGAGGCATCGGTACATTGTCGGTTCGCTCGGACGAATCCGCAATCAATAACGCCTACTTCCAGCCGGACCGAACACGTAATGTTGGTACCGGTTTATCCTTCCACACCCTTCTGCGGCACCCGCCAAGGCAGAAGCATCAGGAGTTCCATGGCGAACAACGGAGCAATCGCGGCGACTATTGTACCTGGTCCAAAGGTGCAATCACGGTACAAGGGTGCGAAGGTGCCCTTCACAACGGTCATTGAGGACTACATTCACGGCAGAATTGACATCGAGGGTGATTTCCGTGACTTCATCCGCCAGCGTACGGAATTTGTCTCGTACAAGCTGGTTGCCGATCACTTCAAGTTTCTGCTCACCCGCTTCATTCCCGAGGTCACCATACACTCGAAGAAGCAGGACGAACGAATTGTTCAGGACCACTACGATCGCGGGAACGATTTCTTCAACTGGTTCCTTGGCCCACGGATGATCTACACCAGCGGGTTCTTCAACTCCGCTGATCAGGATCTGGAGACGGCGCAGGACCAGAAGATGAATCTCGTGTGCGACAAGCTGCAGTTGGAGCCCGGGCACAGCCTGCTGGACATCGGCTGCGGCTGGGGTACGCTCGTGAAGCATGCGGCCTACGTGCGCGGCGCTGATGCAACCGGTGTCACCATCGCGCATCAGGGCGCTGCCTATGCCACCGAGCAGATCGCGGCGGCCGGCGTCTCCGATCGCGCGCGCATCCTGCGGATGGATTACCGTGACATTCCGCACCGGATCTACGACCGCATTTCGTGCCTTGAGATGGCCGAACATGTGGGCGTGAAGTACTTCCGGAAGTTCATGAAGCAGATCTACAACATGCTGAATGACGACGGCCTGTTCTATCTGCAGATCGCCGGCCTGAAGGCGGGCGTGCACATGGAAAGCCTGGTGTGGGGCCTGTTCATGAACAAGTACATCTTCTCCGGCGCCGATGCCAGCATGCCGCTGAGCTTCGTGGTGAAGAACCTGGAGAAGGCCGGATTTGAGATCCACTCCGTTGAAAACGTGGGCATCCACTATTCGATCACCATCGACAGGTGGTACGATAACTGGATGCGGAACCGTTCGGCGGTTGAGGCCAAGTACGGCCAGTTCTGGTTCCGTCTGTGGCAGGTGTTCCTGGGATGGTCGGTGTATATCGCCTCGCAGGGAAATTCCACCTGTTTCCAGATCGTCTGCAACAAGAACAGCGAGACCTTCAACCGGTACCGTTGGCTTGGCGAGCGTGGGCTTGGTGAGCGTACGCGGAAGCCAAGCGCGGTTACGACCGCATTTGCCGAAGCCGAGGCCTGAGCCAGAACGCCCTGCACGCGACCAATGCTGCCGGGCAGGCTCTCCGACAAGTTCAACCGAGGCACAGCGCGCGATCGCCTTCAAGGCCGGCGCTGTGCCTCGGCTATTTTGTTGATATGCTACAACTCCGGCATGCCGGCAGGAATACTGTGACCGACCGAAAGAAATCATTGGCAGGCCACGGCGTGGTGTTCGTAACCATGGCGTTGTTCATGCTGGGTACCATGTTGAACGCACTGCCGCATCTGGTGCTGCTGTGCATTGGGATTGTGGCCGGCGTCTGGGGTGGGCTTGGGCCGGCCAACGGGAAACGTGGCGCGCTCCTGCTGGCGCTGGCAAACGTATTGCTGGTGAACGTCGCGTTCTGGTTCATCCTGCTGGTGATCGTCAACCCGCCCGGCCACGTGCATCAGGGGATGAGGGATGAGGGGCTCTCGCTGCTGGCGGTGTTTATGGCGCCGGTGTCGATACTGCTTGTGATGGTCAGTTATGGTATGGCCCGGCTTGGAGCAAAGATGATCCAACGCCGCAGCCCGCGCCGCGGCTGAGGGAGTGTGCGCCGCCCACGGCGCGCGGTGTATCGGCTGGTCCTGGTGATGGCACACGGGGGCAGCCAACACGGAAAAAACCACCACTCGAATGTGAATCAAGGCCACCATTGCCGCATCCCAAGGGGGGAGTGCATCATCATGTACTGGCAGGGCGCCACGCAATGGCGTACCATGGGATGTGCCGCCGGAGCCCGGGTCGCAAGCCAACCGGCGGAAGGTCCGGTGCCGGTGTCGCGCTGATGACGCGTGCATCACCTACGCAACATAAACGGTGACCCATCAGGGTACTCCGCAGGCCACATTCACCCCACATGCCCCGCGGGCTGTACCACTGTTGCCGGAGCAATCCGGTATCCGCGCGCAGCGATCGTAACGGCGATTCACGCAACACCCCACGCGACTTCCCGACGGCTGCTTCATCCCGCTTACAGCGGCACATCCGCAACGCGCGCCCCCCGCACGTTGCCGACGTCGCCGGCGTGCCCGGTGGCGTCAACGGTTCAATCACGCGGGCATGTGCCCGATTCCCCCGTTTCGGAGCGCACGATCTGGAATCCGTTCCAGTTCACGAAGACCGCACAGGTTAACAACATCGGAGAACAATCATGACTGTTGAACAACGATTCACACGTCGCGCTTCGTGGGTGGTGGCAGCGGTGGCGCTGCTTGTTGCGTTTGCCGCCAGGCCCGCCATCGCGCAGCGGTTTCAGGATTACTTTGGCGGCGACAGTTGCCAGGACGAAGGGTTCCGCGGCACCGCTCAGCTTGCTGGCGGCGGGTACATTGCCTGCGGCGCATCGAACTCCACGGGCGTGGGTACCCCGTGCGGCCCGGCGCATTCCTACATCGTGCAAACAGATGCCAGCGGCGCGCTGGTGTGGTCCAGAATTTTCAAGGTGGGCTTTTCGGATACCGCGACCTCGATCATCGAGGCGGCCAACGGTGACTTCGTGGTGTGCGGCATCGTGCACCCGCAGCTGAATCCGGTTGTCAGCGACATTTACGTAATGCGGCTCAGTTCCACCGGGCAGTTGCTGAATGGCGTAACGATTGACTTTGGCGGCAACGAGGAAGCATGGGAGTTGCTTGAGGCCACCACCGGCAACGCCGCCGTTACCAATGTCGGCGACATCGTGTTGGCGGGCTCAACAACAATGGGCGCCGGCGCCGGGCGCGATGCGTTGATCATCCGCCTCAGCGCCACGCTGGGTCTTGTGTGGGAATCCCAGTGGGGCGGCCCGGGCAGCAACGACGATTATCTGTTCGGGTTGGATGAATGCACCGTGGGCGTGCCGCCGGTTGGCATGGCCGGTGATATCGTGGCCGTGGGCGGCACAACATCGCCGGTTGCAATGCCGCGCAGCGTTGGCAACGGCGACGTGCTTGTGCTGCGTGTAAGCGGCAACACGGGGGCGATCGGCGCTCCCCCGCAGGGTGCGGCGGCCTGGGGCTTCGATCAGCAGGATGAAGGGTTCTCCATTCAGGAACTGGGCGCGGCCACAACGCCCGGCGATCTGGTGCTGGTGGGCCATACCGCAAGCCGGCCATATCCGGCCTGGAACTGGGAAGCGTTCATTCTGCAACTGACGCCCGACCCCACGCTTCCCGCCGTGGCCGATCTGGTGTACGGCGATAACGGCATCGGCAACGATGGCGCGCTTTGCGTGCGCGAGGATCCGTTCTCAACCGCGCCGGGCGGTGGCGTGATTGTCTCCGGCAACACACCGCTGGGCTACACAATCCCGCTTACAACGCTCGCCTATCAGAACGCCTATCTGCAGCGGTTCGCAGCCGCAACGTTGCTGCCGTGGGGGGGCGGTGTTGCGTTCGGTGGGCACTATACCGATAACGCGTGGTCGATAGGCGCATGCACCCGCATCAGCGCCACCGAAACACAGGGCTATATCCTGAACGGCATGGTGAACGGGCCGCTGGCACCCGGAGGGATTAATCCGCCGCTGGCGCAATTGTTCCTTGTGAAGACCGACAATGCGTTCACGCCATCCAGCTCGTGCGCCGAAAATCAGTTCGCGTTTAATCAGTACGGGCCGTTGTTCGTGTCGCAGACACAGGTGTTCCCGATCATGAATCCGGGGATTCCGCCGATCCGCGCCACCATCGACTCCACCGATACCACGTGGCAGAATCAGATCTGCTACGCGTTGCCGGTATCGCGCGAGCGCGGCAACGGCGGCAACGACGGCGTCTCCGGCGTGGAAGGCCAGGATGGCGCGGCGCTGGCCGAACATGTGCTTGCGGTTTCGCCGAACCCGATCACCGGCGGCTCGGTGCTCGAGCTTCGGTTGTCGCTGGCGTCGTCGGCACGCCTTACGGTGACCATCTCCGATATCAGCGGCCGCGAGATGTATCGCCGTACCGGCAATTACCTGCCCGGCGCGGCGGTCGACCGCGTGAAAACCGATACGTGGCCAAGCGGGACCTATGTGGTGGATGTGGCTGGCGGCGGCAAGCACGTTACACAGACAGTGGTTGTGGTGCGCTGAACAAGCCCGTGTCACCGGATGATGGACCAGCGTCCGGAGGTTGCCCCGGCACCCACGGCGTGTTGCCGATGGACCCCTTCGGCATCCTGATCGATAAAACAACGCGCGGAGGCATCGTGCCCGTTCCGGGTTTGATACCTCCGCGCGCGCGTTATGTACCGTTGCGTTCAGGAGAAACCGACGCGTGCGGCCGAACGCCGGTTGGATAGCCTGTCAGCAGCCGGTTACGGCCTGCACACGGCAACCGCGCATGCCGATGGCCTGATCACGATCCTGCATGCATTGGGGTCGAAACAGATGTCGCAGCAGCAGCCCGCGGGGCCAAGGGTTACGCAGCACACGCTCCAGGTGCCGGCCGGGCAATTGCACGGCGCCACCGGCGGCGGCGGGAGCACATTGTAGAAGAAGCCGCCGCCGCTGATAACTGAGTTGATGGTGGCGATACCCGGCGTGGCAACCACGATGCACTGCCCTGCCAGCAGTGTAATCGGGGGGAACGCGCCGGCGGGCGTTGTCTGTGGCTGGAACACGATTGTGCATCCGGTTTGATTGCAGACCGTTGTGTTGCCGCATGCGCCCCATGGCACCTGTGCCAGGGCCGTGCCGGCCGTGAACATCAGGGTGAGAACGGCGATCATGGTCGCCGTTCGGACGAAGCGTGATTGAGTGGTCATCCTGACTTCTCCGTTGTTCGATTGCGTGATATGATGGTGGGGGATAACACTGTTGTTGGGAATGATTGCGCGCACCGCTGGAAGCCGGGTGCTGCGGCGTACGTGGCATTCCGGCCCGTATCGTGCCCGACCGCGTCGCCTGCCGCACACGCTTCACGGCGCGTGCCGGCCAGGCGTAAGGGCCGCGCGAATGCCGGGAGGTAAACTACAGTGCGATGTGCCGCGGCGTAAGTACATGATTGTGCACCGTCACGTCGTGGCACATGATGCGCGTTCAACGGGGCACCGCCGGTGCTGTTGCCGCTGCGATCGGTGCTGTTGCCGCTGCGATTCCACGGCCAGGTGACCTAATGATGCTGTCACCTGGCCCATCATTGGTTACGCACAGGCGTGACGGCTCATCACGGTTGAGGCGGCGAGCCGATTGCGTGACCTGTCGCGGCCCGCAGGGATCGTTGAACGTGCAAACCGGAAACATCAGCATCTTGTTGTGGTGGCCGAATCCGGGTAAGCCGTGCCGCCGGCGCCTTCGGCAAACCCATGCCGCGCCGCCGTGTGCTGTTGCGCAAGCGGGGCGATCCCCGAAGAATTCGCGTGCCGAAGCACGATCCCTTGCGATGATGATCCCGAAATGAGCAGTACAACCGTGACATCACCGGGCGGCCGATCGCCCACGGACTTCCACGACAACGGAGCCTTTCCGTTTGTGGCGCGCGAACCGGAGTTGGCGCGCCTTGTGGCGTTCTGGCAGGGAACGGTTGAGGCCCAGGAGATCCGTGTGGCTCTGGTAAGCGGTGAGGCCGGCATCGGCAAAAGTCGGATGCTGGAAGTGCTGGTGCCGCGTATCGTGGCGTTGGGCGGTGTTGTGGTGCACGCCCGGTTGTATCCGGGGGCATCCACGTCGATTGCGCCCATCCTGGCGCGTGCCATCCGCTTCCGCGGCGACAGCCACCGGTTGTTGAAGAAGGAGCCGGATGATGATATCGCCTCGGTGATCACCGCGTTGCAGCGTCTTGCACGGTTGCGTCCGGTGTTGCTGGTTGTGGAGGACTTCCACATCCTGAGCGGCGAAGCATTGGCGGAGTTCGCCATCCTGCTGGAGGCACTGTCCGGCGAAGGACTATCGTTGCTGGCCCTTGCCCGGCCGATGGAGCTTGCCGCGCGAGGTGTGCTGGAGCGGTACCTGGTGGAGGAGATCGAGCTTGCCGGCCTCAGCGCCAGCGAAATTGGTGTGTTGTGGGTCCGGCTGTTCGGCACCGATCCCGATCCCGATGTGCTGGCCACGCTTGCCGAGCACACCCTTGGCAATACGCTTGCGCTTCGTTCGGCGTTGCGTGGCGTGCTGAAATCCGGTGCCCTGGCCCGCGATGCAGCGGGCGTCTGGCGGCCGGTGATTCCGATCGCCCAGTTCGGCGAGGCGCTCGACCGTAATATCAGGCTGCTGTCGGAGGGGATGGCCGCGCATCTTAACGACGACGAACGCACGGCCGCCGAACGGTTGGCCACGCTGGGCGAGGTGATCTCGCGCGAGGCCGGGCTGCTGATGGCCGCGCCCAACGTTCATCTGGTGGATGCGTTGGTGCTCAAGGGTATTCTTTCGGAGGCCAGTTCCTCCATCCTTCCGTTGCCAGGCGGATTGCATGCGGACTCGCCGCTGGCCTTCACGCATGCGCTGCTGCACAAGCACCTGGCCGAGAGCGCCGTGGCCGGCAACGGGGTGGATGTCGACCGCCTGATCACGATTATCGCGCGCGGTGTTCCGCTGTATTCGGTGCTCCCGTGGCGGTTGCTGGCCGAGCACGCCAACGGTATCAGCGCCCGGCCGTCGGAGCTGAACGAATGGATCGCATGCTCCATCAACCGCGCCATCGCGCTCGACGGCACACCCGATTGGTCGCTGGCGATGGAGATCATTCGCACTGTTGCGCTGGTGTTCGAGTCGCGCGCCGCATTGTGGGGCGCCGAGGCCGATGGCATCCGCTCGCGAATCCTGATCGCGACATTGGAGCTGAATCGTCGCGGCGATCATACGCCGGAATTTCTTGCCGAGGTCAATCGTTTGCTGGCGATGACCGAACATGCCACGTACGCGGAGCGTCCGGAGCATCGGCTGCTTGGGTTCAAGTACCTGATACGCGCGGTATGGCGGGCCAACTACGAGCGCTGTGCGGATATCTGGCTCGAGGTTGAGAACCTGCTGGATACGTTGCCCGCGCTGCGGTATACCGAATCGTACGTCGGATTCCTGCAGACAATGGCCTCCGCGGCATGGGCCGTGCCCGATGAGGAGATGTTGCGCCGCATCGAGGCGCGGCTGCACCAGATCATGCAGGATGCAGACGCCAGCCAGGCGTTGAAGGACCTTGCCTGGCAATCGATACCACAGTACTTCCTGAACCTCTATGCCGACGCCGCCGAGCTTGAGCGGCGCCTTGCCCTGGCAGCCGATCTGGAGCGGCGGCTGGGTGTGCACGAGGTCAATCTCCAGTCGTTGAAGGTGCCGATGTTCGAATCCATCGGGATGCCGAACGAGCTTCGCACCACAATTGATCTGCTTGCGCCGCGCCTTCGCGAACAGGGGTTGCTTCGCCAGTATTACCAGTGCCTGATCATCGGCATCTGCCAGGACGCGTGGTTTGCCGAGGACATCGGCGGCGTGATTGCCGCCGCGTTGCGTGTTCGTCGTGAGGTGCCGGAGGCCCTTCGTCGTCGGTTCGATCTTGGCGCCGTCTATCGGCTGGCCCGGTTCGCGCTGCTGCGCGGCGAATATCGGCAGGCCAGGCAGATCCTCACGGCGTTTGAATCGGATATCGCCCAGCTTGCCCCGCACCTGGCCGTGATGCTTGGCGCGGGTGAGGGCCAACTGGTTGATGTGTTGCCGGATCTCGTGGCCAACGATGTTCCCTATGCCGAGCTTCTCTGGCTGGCGCGATTGTGTACCGAGGGTGGGCAGGATGCGCGCGCCGAGGCGATTGCCGCCGTGCGGAACACGGTAAGCGGTCCGGTGCTGTGTATCGAGGATCTGGTTGGCCTGGCATGTGTTCTGGACATGTTGGAGCTTGCCGGGCAGCAGCCCGCCAATGCCGGCATGCTCACCGATCTGCGTGATGACATTCGCGATGCGTTGGTGCGGGCGTTGGACTGGATGGCGGCACGCGGCTTCGCCGGCGTGTTCGTGCCGATGCTTGCACGATATGGCCGATACCTTGGCAGCCGCGAGCAGGCGCGTTGGATGGCCATTGGCGAGAACCTTCGCACCGAGCTTCAGCGGAAGGAACATGCACGTGCGCGGGATAGCCGTCTGCGCGTTACGATGCTGGGCACCATCGAGGTGCATCGGCCGGGACACGAGCCGATCCGCCCGAGAGGTGCTCGCCTGCGCACCGTGCTTGGGTTGATGGTGGCAAACGCCATGCTCCAGAAGCGGCTTGGGTATCGCGAGTTCTGCCAACTGGCTGCCGGTGGTGAGGACGACCCCGAACGAGCGCGCAAGATGACCAGCATGGCCGTGCTTCGCCTGCGTGAGTCGGTGGGCGACGATTTCCTGCGTGCCAACGCCGAGACGCCCGAGCTGGACCTGGATCGCGTTGGTGTGGATCTGCTCGATGCCGATCGTCTGCTGCGGCAATCGCTGCGCGATGCGCGAGCCGGCGACTTGAAGCGGGCGCTGCCGCTGCTGTTGGAGGCGTTCGCGTTGATCGGCGCGGAAGTTCCGTTCCCGAAGTTGTACGATGATTTCTTCGAGGCATTGCGAGCCGATTTCGATTTCAACCTCCGCGAGACGGCCATTGAAGTGGGCAGCGGGCTGCTGCACGAAGGTGACCCGGTCGGCGCCGAGGAGGTGCTGCACCGCGCGTACGATGCCATGCCCGAGGACGAGGAGATCGCCGATCTCCTGTGCCAGTCGCTGGAACGGCAGGGCAAGCGCGTTGATGCCGAGCGCGTTCGCAAGCGTGTCGATCGCTGAGTATCGACTTCCACCCATCGCGCCATGTATTCGGCGATGTGCGTGTCGGCGGATACCCGTTGGGTCCGCATCCGAACACCGCCTCTCCAACATATCTCCCCGCGTTCGCTGCCGCTTGTTGCCACGAATCGTTGCTCCGGCCTGCAATGTTCTCCCGAATCCCACGACGAAAAAATCGGGCTTCCACCAATCGTGACGTTGTTTCCCCGAACCGTGACGTGCGCAACCGCCAACCGTGACGGTGCGCCTGTACCTTGAATGTGTTGATCCGCAGAGCGATTCGTGTCGTGTGCCGGTCGTCACATTCTCATTAACAGGTGCATTATGAACAGCTACCATGTGGGCAGTGTTGCCCATGCGATTGCCCTCCGAGCAGGGTGTTGGGGCAATCGTGCCATTGCCTTGCTGGCGCTGATTGCAATGCTGGCTGCAATGCCGGCGGCAGGCCAGATGAACGGAACCTATACCATTGGTGGAGCCTCGCCCAGCTATGCCAGCATCGATGCGGCGATTGCCGCGTTGAACGTTGCCGGGGTTTCCGGGCCGGTTACGTTTCGCATACGAACCGGCACCTACACCGCCATGAACGGTGGGTATCGATTGCGCGCCAACCCGGGCATGAGCGCAACCAACACGGTGACGTTCAAGCCCGATGCGGGCGCTTCGGTGACGATCTTTGGCACTACCGACTCGTTAACCGGGATCTTCACGATCGATGGCGGCAAATACTATGTGATCGACGGCTCGAACGCGGCCGACGGCACTTCGCGCGACATGCTGATCCGTCAGGAGCGTCCCACCACCAATCCGGCCGTGTGGCTGATTCACGATGCCGACCACAACGTCGTAAAGAACTGCGTGCTGGTTGGTGCCGGCGAGCGGCAGTCATGGTCGGACCCCGACGCCGGGCAGGGCGTGGTGGGCATCGGGCCTGGTACGGCGACGGCGGGCAACGATTCCAATCTGGTGGAGAACAACCGTGTTGGGGATACGTCCGGAACACATCGCAGCAACATCGGCATTGCGGTGGAGGCGCCCTGGAACAGCGGACTGAATCGCGGCAACCGGATTCTGAACAATGATGTTGTGAACTTCGGTCGAAGCAACGGCCCATACAGCATCGGCATTCTTGTGGGCGGCGCCGACGACAACACGTTGGTTGAAGGCAACGAGGTTCATATGAGCGTGCGTGCGCCGGCGCCGTACCTGATGGGCATCGCGATCGCGGCCTCCAGCGGCGTGGTTGCGCCCGGCGGCACCGTGATCAACGCCAATCGCATCCACCATCTCACATCCACGTGGGACGGATATTCGGCCTACGCGATCCTCGAGGATCTCAGCAACTCCGGCGGCGACGTGATGATCTCGAACAACATGATCTCGTTGGTGGACGATGGTGATCTGTATCTGGCGGGCGTGCTCAGCCAGGGATTTGCCAGCACCGTGAACATCTACTACAACTCGATCTACATCGGCGGCACCGCGCCCAGCCGCGGCACGCGGCACGCCCGGGGGATCATTGAAAACTACTCGAACTTCCTGACCAGCAGGAACAACATCATCCAGGGAACGCGCACGGGCGGCAACGCCCTGAACTGCGCACTCTACATTGTGGATACCACCAACTATGTATCCGACTACAACATCATCAACTTCAATACCGGCGCCAGGTACTATACCGCCTACCTCGGCGACAACACCGGATTCGGCGGAGTCAGCCGGCTTACCTTCAACGACTTCCAAACCCACACCAGCCAGGACCAACACAGCTTCGAGGCGCCAACGACGTTCGCCGATGCCGCCAACGGAGATCTGCATGTCGACACGGGCGTAGCCTACACCAACGGTAATCGGGGCATGCCGTTATCCAGCGTGGCCGAGGATTTCGATCACCAGCTCCGCGACGCCGTGCATCCGGATATCGGCGCCGACGAAGCAGGCGCCATGGGCATCCGCCTTGTGTATCCCAATGGGGGCCAGAAGATTGGCGTGGATGATACGGTGAACGTTGCATTCACGGTGAATCGCGCGATGAGCGTGCGCGCCGACATTTCCACAAACGGCGGTGCAACCTGGGCGCTGGGCACGCCGCGCGACGTGCTTGACAGTGCGGTGATCACGCTGACCGCGCCCGGCGTCGTAACCGCCCGTGGCCGCATCCGCGTGGTGAACATGGCCAACATGCGCGAGGCCGATACCTCCGATCAGGACCTCGAGATCGTGCAGCCCGTGTTTACCATCGTTACCCCGAACGGCGGCAACACGCTGGTGCCCGGTGATGTGGCACGCATCGAGTTCACGGCGCGATATCTGGCCGCCAATACTCCGTTGCGGCTGGATTACTCCGTCGACAACGGTGCTACCTGGGCGGTTATCGATACCAACACACGTGGTGTACGGTTCCCGGCCAACAGCAGCTACGATTGGCTGGTGCCCAACGTGCCAACAACCAATGCACGCATTCGTGTGATGAAGGTTGGCACCACCGCCGGCGACACATCCAACGCGGCGTTTGCCATCAGCGAGATGCCATCAGTTGCGCTTACCGCGCCGGCGCCGGGCGCGGTTGCCTATGTGGGCGAGAAGATTGCCGTCAACTGGCGATCGGTCCAAACCAGCCAGGTGCGCCTGGCATACTCCACCGACGACGGCGCAACGTGGATGAACGTGGTGCCGGACGGCTCGCCTCGTACGGCCGCCAACGGCACGTACGGCTGGACGGTTCCGAACACGCCTTCGGAACATGCCCGGATCCGCATTACCAACGCCGAGCGCAGCCGGTTCACCGCCGAAATCGGGCCGTTCGCGATTCGCCGGGCAGTGGTGAATCTGCTGGCGCCGAACGGGGGCGGGCAATACGAGCCGGGCGTGCCGATAACCGTTACGTGGAGTTCGGCCAATACAGGCCTGCTGCGGCTGGATTACTCCAACGACAACGCCCGCACATGGCGTACGGTTGCAACGGGCATCACGCCCGACGCTGGCAGCGTATCGTTCACGCCTCCATCGGTGCCTACCCGCTATGCCTTTGTGCGCCTGGTTGATCCGGCACGGCAGAATGTGAGCGACGCTTCCGACAGCGCCTTCGAGGTTCTGCCCGAGCGCACGATCACGATTCTTTCGCCCACGGCCGGCGATGCGGTTTCGCGCAACATGCCTGCCACCATCGTGTGGGGTGCATCGCGGATTGCGCACGTGGATATCGCGTTTACGACCGACGACGGCGAACATTGGCAGGACGTGGCAACCAACGTTTCGCCCGATGCCGGTGGTTATGCGTGGGACGTGCCCGACGTAGCTACCGATCGTGCCCGCATCCGTATCAGCGAAAGCGGTGGCGGCATCGTTGCCATCAGCGGGCAGTTCGCCATCGTGACGCGTGCGCCCATCGCGATCCGTGTGCTGGTGCCGAACGGCGGCGAGGCCTATCACAACGGCGACGCCGTGGCGATCCGCTGGAGCGCCTCCAGCATCGAGACCCCGGTGGAGGTTGCTGTGTCATCCGACGGCGGTGCCACCTGGAACACACTGGGCCATCCGCTGGCAACGCTGGGTTCCTTCAACTGGAAGGCGGCTGGCCCGGCCGGCAATGCCTACCGCGTGCGCGTGGGCACCGGCAACATTGTGGACGAGTCCGATGCGCACTTCTCCATGCTGCCAGTCGAGGATGCCACGATCGATCTGATTGCGCCGAACGGCGGCGAGCGTCTGGTGATGGGCTCCACCACCGAAATCCGCTGGAACGCACGCAACGTTGGCGTTAATGTCGCGGTGGAGTTCTCGGCCGATGGCGGCACAACCTGGAGCCCCGTGAAGACGGTACTGGCCGCGACGGGGGCGTTGCAATGGGATGTGCCGGCCGTGGAGACCGAACACGGATTGATACGGATTGTGGGAAACGGTGGCAGCGATGTGTCGGCCGCGCCGTTCGCCATCGTGCGACCAGCCGGGCCGATCACCGTGCTTTCTCCGAACGGCGGTGAACGCTGGTTGCAGAATGCGTATCAGGTGGTCAGATGGAACGCAATCGTGGCGGTGAACCTGGAATATTCCGTTGATGCCGGCGCCACCTGGGCGAGCATCGCCACCGGCATCGCTTCCGGCACGGGCGCCAACGAGTATCTCTGGCGTACACCCGTCCTTGGTGCTGATGCCAGCGGCACGGTGCTGGTGCGTATCGCGGATGCGGCCAACCCCGAGATTGCCGACACATCCGATGCTCCGTTCAGTCTGCTGCGTGTCGCCGGTGTTGGGATGGTAGCCGGCGAGCGGAGCAGCCTTGCCGCCTATCCCAATCCGTTCGCCGAACGTAGCGTGCTGCGGTGGCGACAGGCCGAAGCCGGCAACGTTGCCATCCGCCTGTACGACCACACGGGCCAAGCCGTTGGCACCTTCGATGCCGGCCATCGCGAGCCGGGCAGCCAGCAGTACGAGTTACGTGGCGATGGTCTGGCAAACGGCATGTACATAGTGGAACTGCGCACCGCCGGCCACGCTATGCACAGTGCCGTGATCGTGGTGCGGTAGCGGCGCGGTATCCGCGCGGATGTGGCGCGGTATCCGCGTGGATGTGGCGCGGTATCCGCGTGGATGTGGCGCGGTATCCGCGTGGATGTGGCGC
>CBHYLN010000144.1:0-14025 GCA_966128725.1 uncultured bacterium
CGTCCTTGGCTCAGGAGAACGCCTGGTGGCCGAGGTGCTGGTTCTTTCGGCCAACGATGCTCGCATCCAGAAGGTGTTTGCCCAGTACTCGTGTGATGGTTGATGCCAGTATGTGGCTTGCCCGTAGCAACGATCATGCCATGTTGCCACAGCGGTCCGCCGTCGCTGTTCCTTTCCGTTCCTTACGAACCCTATGATGACTTCCGTGATATCCACAACCTGTAGTACGTTGTTCTCGCGAACGATTGTGGCGGCGCGATTCGTCCTGATTGCATCTTTCGCGGCCATTGGCCTGCTGCTCGCGTCCTGTGGCGACGAACGCACCCCGGGCGCCGGCGCGGCGACTGACTCGGCTGCGTCAACCGGCCACGCCACAAATGGTGCGGCGAATCCGGCAATCGAAACCACACCCCAGACGGTGATCGCTGGCGACAAGGCCCACGAGGGGGTAGTACCGGGTGGCACGGAGTTTTCCGTGACGCTGCCGGCCGGTTATCCGAAGCCCTCACAGGGCGCCGAGGAAATTGTCACCACATCGGCGGGCAAGATTGCCATGTACAACTTCGTTGCCCGGCGCGATGGCGCCAGCAACTGCTATCTGGGATACGGGGATGCCGATCCCGCCATTGCCAGATTGAGCGACAAGGTTCTGCTTGACGAGGTGGAACGCGACGCCGTGGACAAGGGTGCCGGTGTGGTGGAACTGGAGCGTCGCGAGGCCACCACGGTAGGCGGATACCCGGCCCGGCGCATGTGGCTGACATTGAAGCTCCCCAACGGTACGGTGCATATTCTGGCGCAGATGATCTATGCCCGGCCGCGTCTGGTGCAGCTTTCGATCGGGTCGCCCAACCGTGCCGATCTGGACAGCCCGGATGTGCTTGCCTTCATGAACTCGTTCAAGAAGAAGTAGCGGCCGATAATCGGCGCCGGCTTGGCCCGGCTGCGTAAAACGAACGGCGCCCCGATCGCGCAATGCTGATCGGGGCGCCGCTGTGTTTTTCCGGGCCGTGTGGTTGGCCGGTGCCGTTTGGCCGCCTCTTAGTGCGCGGGTGCCTCGTCGTGCACGGCCGAACGAAGCGAATGCACCTTGTTCAGGATCGGCAGTTCGATCGACGGACGCACCTTGGCCTCGAACTCCTCGCGCAGGCGGGTGATCGTAAACCGTGTGGGCCAGGCCGCAGCCTCGCCAAGCGCGCAGATCGTGTTGCCCTCGATATTGTTCGCGATATCAATAAGTAGGTCCAGATCGGCGCTGGAGGCATTGCCTTCGTCCACACGGGTGAGCACCTTCTCCAGCCAGCCGCATCCCTCGCGGCACGGCGTGCATTGCCCGCAGGATTCATGGTGGTAGAAGTGGATCAACCGCCGCAGCATGTGTGGGATGTCCGTATCCTCGTCCATCACGATCACGCCACCGGTTCCGATGGCCGAGCCCGCCGCCTTCAGACCCTCGGCATCCATCATGACGCCTTCAAGCTGATCGCCGCGCAGGATCGGCATCGATGTGCCGCCGGGGATCACCGCCTTGATTGCCTTGCCGCCGGGGACGCCGCCGCCCAGATCGTTGATGATATCCAGCAGCGGGAGCCCGGTTGGCACCTCGTATACGCCCGGCTTTGCAACGTGGCCGGAGATGCCTACAAGAATGGTGCCCGGGTGCTTCTCGGCGCCGATCTTTGAATATGCCTCGCCGCCCATGCGCAGGATCACCGGCACGTTGGCCAGCGTCTCCACATTGTTGATCGTGGGGGGCATGCCGGACATGCCGGCCTGGGCGGGGAAGGGCGGCTTCACGCGTGGATAGGCACGGTCACCTTCCAACGAATTCATCAGCGATGATTCCTCGCCGCAGATGTACGCGCCAGCGCCCTTGTGCACAACGATGTCCATGAAGTAGTTGCCGCCGAACGTCTCGGTCATGCGCGGGCCAATCAGGCCGGCCTCGTAGGCTTCGGCCACGGCCTGCTCCATGATGCGCACCCACTTGTGATACTCGCCGCGGATGTACACGAATGCCTTGCTGATGCCCATCGCATACCCGGCGATAAGCACGCCTTCGATCATCAGGTGCGGGTTGTCCTCGATGATCTGCCGATCCTTGAACGAGCCCGGCTCGGACTCGTCGCCGTTGATGCAGAGGTACTTGGGCTTGTCGTTGCCCTTCGGCATGAAGCTCCACTTCAGGCCCGTGGGGAAACATGCGCCGCCGCGGCCGCGCAGGCCGGAGCGCTTCACTTCCTCGATAACCTCGGCCGGCTGCATCGTGATCGCCTTCCGGTACATCTCGTAGCCGCCGTTGGCGCGGTAGACATCCAGGCGATGCAGGTTCTCGATCTGTGGAAGAATCAGTCGCGGAAAGTTCTGGTCGGAGAGGCTCATTGCGCGTGCATGTAGAGAAGATGCTCTCGGCGCCCCCGTGCATTTGGCCGTGGCGCCCCGGTACGTTCCCACAAACATAATGGTTTTCGGTGATTCGGATGCCGATTGCCGAGAGGCTTTGGTGCGGTTTGGGTGCCATGCCGCATTGTTGATGTGTCCCGGGGCCGTTGCCAAGGCAGCCGCGGGCGATTCCGGCGCCGGAGGTTGGCCCCAAGCCGGCCCTTCCGCGCATGCTGCCGCCCGCCCGTGCGGGCGCCCCAGCCTCTCGACGTTGCCCATCAGGATGCACAGGCACGTTGTTGGGCAACGTCGAGCTTGAACTGCCAACAGGCTTCTAACAGTACACGCAGTTCGCGGGGACGATGTCCCATTCACATGCGCGCACACGGCAGACCTTCACGCAGCACAGATGCCACGGTGTGATCTGGAAACACAGCCCGTCGAGATGGGGGAGCGGGCGGACGTCGCCGCACATGTCGATGATCTCCGCGGTTACGCTGAAGCACATGGTGAACGGAAATACGTTCATGCCCGGGTTGATGGTCCAGGTTGTTACGTTGCCGTCGATGGTCATCCGGACGTTGAACGAGCAGTTTGCCATGTTGTTGAACGTCACGTGGTCGCAACAATCCGCGCTGGCCACGGTCGTGATGCTCAGCATCAACAATGCCGTGGCCGCCAACGTGTTCAGCAGGCGTAAATAGGTTGTGGACATGTCGTTGGTTCCTGATATGAATTGGCGCGAATCAGTGCGTTCGGGGCAGGATAGTGTCTGCCCCGAACGCGTTGGATGCGGTGTTAGCAGCCGGCGGCGCACATGCCGTCGGTTACCTGATAGAAGCAGCCGGTAGCCGGGGCGCACACATGGATGCAGCAGGTGGCGCTCAGCAGTATGTCCGAGCAATTGCCAAGCACCGGGAAGTTGACCGGGTTGCCACACAGATCGGTGACTACCACCTCCACCTGTGTGGGTGCCGGGCATGAAGGCATCCAGAAGATGTTGGAGCCCTGCGTCAAGGTGCGGCACTCAACCTGCACCCCGCCAACAACGATGCACACGTTGAATGTGCAGCTTGCAAGATTGTCGATGATGACCTGGTTGCAACACTGCGCCTTTGCCGTGGGAGCGCTCCCCAGCAGCAGCACGATGGCGGCGGCTGCGATTACGATGCCTTGAATGCGATGTATCATGATGGTTGTTCCGTTTGATGTGTTTGTGATTGTGTGGGTAACATGCCACGACGTACCCACGTGTGAATGTTATTCGATGCGTTTGCGGTTCCGAAAACGCGGGCCAGGCCGGCGCCCACCCGACCATGCTGCGCGTATCCTCGCGATGCCGGGCTGACCGTGCGGGGTTCCAACAGTGCTTCCTCCGTGCGCGCTAACAGCCGGCGGCGCAGATGCCGTCGGTGATTTCGTAGAAACATGTTGTTGACCCCGTGCAGACATGAATGCAGCACGTGGCGGTTATCGGGATATCATCGCAACTGTTGGGTGCCGGGAAGTGCACGGCCGTCCCACAACGGTTGATGACCTCCACGCCGATTTGCGTTTCGGGCAGGCACGATGTCAGTGTGAAGATGTTGGAGCCCGGGGTCAGCGTTCGGCACTCAACCTGAACACCGCCCACGTACAGGCACACCTGGAACGTGCAGCTCGAAAGATTGTCGATGATGACCTGGTCGCAACACTCCGCCTTTACAGCAGGAGTGTTCCCCAGCAGCAGCACGATGGCGGCTGCGGCGATTACGAAGGCTTGTATGCGAAATACCATGATGGTCTGTCCGTTTGATGAGTTGTGATTCTCTCTGTCGGGATCCGTGTCAGGGGCTCGGTCGCAACCATCAACGATTGCGGCCGGGCCAACGGACCGAAATCAATCGAGAACCATTAACACTGCACGCAGTTGCCCACGGTGGCATCCCATGTACAGATACTTGTCTGGCAGATGTTCACGCAGCACGTGCCCGCGAACAATACGTCGATGCAGGGGCCGGCGGTGCCGGGGAAGGGGATCACGTTTCCGCACATGTCGGTGACATCCATGTCCACGGTAAAACATTGGCTGAACGGGAATACGTTTACCCCTGGCGCCACGGTCCAGTTCACCGACGCAACGCCGTTGATCAGCGCGTGAACCGTGAAGGTGCAGCCGCTGGTGTTGTTGATGGTGACCTGATTGCAGCAGTCTGCCTGTGCCACGTTCGTGCATGCGATCATTGCGATAACGATCGCTGCAAACGCAAACGTTCGGAGAGTGATGCGCGAGCTCATTGTGTGTTTCTCCTGGCGGATTCAAGTGATGGATAACTCGGCGGCGCAACGGATGCCGGGGGACACGATCGGCGAATCACAAGAGCGTTCCGCGTGGCCGATGGAGGTATGTCCGTTCGCCGAAGCCTTTGCTGGCGGACCTGTGCAACTTAGCTGAGGGTCCTCGCGATAGCCGCAACGTTCTGGTGTGTAACCTTAGGAGTCCAACTCTCAAAAGGCCGGCCGGCCGTTCCGCTACGGCGATGTGTTCAGGCTGCCGTTGTGTTGATGTTCGTGGTGTTTGCCGCAGCGGTTCGGTTTGGTGTGTCGGTTTCCGGTGCAACGATTTCCGCCATTAACCAGATGAAGAAGAAGAACGATCTGTTTCTCCTGATCGGCTCGATGACCAAGGCCGAGAAGCGTTATTTCAAGCTGTATGCCTCGAAGCATGTCGACAGGGAGCGCAGCAACAGTGTGCGCCTGTTCGAGGCCATCGAGGCCCAGGCCAGCTATGATGAACAAGCCATTCGCAAACGATTTGCCGCCGAACGTTTCAGCCGGCAACTGGCCGTGCAGAAGAACTATCTGTTCAGCCTGATCCTTAAAAGTCTACGGCAATTTCATGCCGGTGCCTCACCGGGGGTGCGGGTTGCCGAGCTGTTGCACTCGGCGGAAATCCTTGCCGATCGTGGCCTGTACGAGTTGTGCGACGATCTGCTGGAGCGTGCCCGTCAGATCGCGATCACCGAGGAGGAATTCGCGTTGGCATTGAAGGTGAGTGATCTAAGCCGCAGGGTGGCCTATTGCCGCGTGGAGGAAGCGCGGATGGCGGCGTGTGGTGCCGATCGCGATCAACTGCTCCAGAAGCTGGAGAACCTGGCGGCGTACACGCGGATCATCGACGCGGGGGTCCGGCAGGGCAGGGAGGATGACAACAACATCCCCGATATCGATTCGCGGCTTTCGGAATCGCCGAAGGAGTTGTTGGGCCATGAGGATCGTGCGCTGTCGAAACGGGCCTGCATCATACGCCACAATCTTCGGTTCGTCCGGCTGATGGTTGCAGGCGACCATGAAGCCGCCGAACGTGAGGTTCGCGCGTGTTTGCGCGAGCTGGAGTCCTTTCCGGAAATCCCGGTGGATCTGGAACCCCGTGTCGTGGTGTGTTATTTCACCCTGATGCAGATCGCGCTGCTGGGCGGGCGGTATCAGGAGCTTCAGACCCTGATGCGCCATCTGGAAAACATGCCGTTGCGTTCGCATTATGCGCGCAGGCATCTGGACCTCGTGGTGAACGGGCATCGGCTGTCGCTGGTCAATGCCCATGGCAATTTCGCCAGCCCGGACGCGGCCGGCATCGCGCGCAGCGTGGAAGCGATCGTGGCCAGCGACTCACCGGAAATCAGGCCGTTGATTCGGGCCTCGCTGCAATGTGAGCTGGCCCGTTACTACTTCGCGATCGGGGAGTACGCGCATTCGCTGGCACATACCAACGGCATGATCCACCGCTCGCGCGAGGGTGGCAAGATGAGCCTTCCCGGCGTGCAGGCTCGAGTTCATGCCGCGATGCTTCAGTACGAGCTTGGCAACAACGACACCGTGGAGTACGCCGTGCAGGCCGTTCGCCGCTATCTGGCGCGTATCGGAATGCGCAACGAGGTGCTGGGCATGTTGCTTACCTGCATTCGCAGGATCGCGGCTGTAACCCCTGAGGAAGTCCCTGGCGAAGCCACACGGTTTCAACGAGCGCTTGAACGCCGAGGCCATGCCGTGGCAGTGATCGGGCAGTTCATGATTCTGGAACCAGCCGCGTGGCTTACCGGCAAGCGGTGCAATCGGAGATATGCCGACGCCTACCGCGATTCCCGATAACACGTTGCTGAACAATGTCATCCTCGGCGTTGGCCTGCACGGCCTATCCTGCGGCCCACTGTTGTTGAACAGCCCGTGGGCCTGTGGGTATTTCCGTTGGTTGATACGCCAGTGATTATCTTCGGCATCATGGAACAACTCTTCTCGCCGTGGCGCTCGCATTTCGTGGCGAATGTTGACGCCGATGCCGAATCTTCCAGCCCATTCTCGCGGGCGTTTGCCACCCCTCAGCACGATGCCGAACATTATCTGCTGTACCGCGGGAGCCGTGCGTTCGTGATCATGAATCTCTACCCCTATAACGCAGGCCATCTGCTGGTGGTGCCGATTCGCGAGGTGGGCGATTTTCTGGATCTGGACGACGCCGAGCGCGCCGAGATGATGGAGCTGGTACGCCTGTCGGTGGCGGCGTTGAAGCGGGCCCTGGCGCCACATGGTTTCAACGTGGGGATGAACCTTGGCCGTGTTGCCGGCGCCGCAATCGAACAACATGTGCACATGCATGTTGTGCCGCGCTGGAATGGCGATACGAACTTCATGCCGGTGCTTGCCGAGGTGCGCGTCATCTCCGATAACATGCGCGATGTATACCAGCGCCTGCGCGCCGCGATTGCCGCCGAGCTTGCCGGCCCGGCCTGATCGCCGGACAACCTTGGCATGCGGCTCCTTATATGCGCTTTTACCATCCTTTGTATATTTGCCGAGCCACTATGATTGTAATCCACGATGGCGCACGCAGTGTAATCTCCCGACCAAAGCAGGGGAGGCCATCGCATTTCTACTATTGTCATGATTGACCTGAAACAACTCTCGAAGCGCATCTCCTATGTGCTGCGGCATGCACCATGGGAATACGAACTTGAACTTGATGCCGAAGGATGGGTCCCGCTTGAGCATTTGCTGGAGGGGCTTCGATCGCACCACAACCTGAAGACCGTTGAACGAGCGGACATCGAACGCGTGATCGTCGAATCCGACAAGGCCCGATTCGAGCTGTCCGGCGAAAAGATACGGGCCTGTTATGGCCACTCGGTGCCCGGCCGCATCGAAAAGGTGCCCGTCGAGCCACCGGCCACATTGTACCATGGCACGGTACCGCGTTTCCTTGATGCAATCGAGCGCGGCGGTCTGCTGCCGATGAGCCGGCAATACGTTCATCTGTCGTCGGACACGGAAACGGCGGCCATTGTCGCCCGTCGCAGGGGGCAGCAGATCGTAATCCTCAGGATCGACGCGCACGCCGCGTGGGCCGCGGGCGTCAAGTTCTACAAGGAGCTGAACGGCGTTTGGCTTGCCGACGCCGTTGGGCCTGAATGGATTACCGTACCCGCCACTGCCGCGTTGTAACCGGCGCAGCCGCACCACGCGCAGCATGCCGGACTCGCTGAGTTGCGCATGCGAGTCGGTAACCGGCGCCGGCGCAGCCGCACCACGCGCAGCATGCCGGACTCGCTGAGTTGCGCATGCGAGTCGGTAACCGGCGCCGGCGCAGCCGCACCACGCCCAGCATGCCAAACTCGTTGAGTTGCGCATGCCAATCGGTAATCGGCGCTGGCGCTGCCAAACCACGCGCAGCATGCTGTATTCGCTGAGTTGTGCATGCGAATCGGTAACCGGCAATAGCATTGCCGCACCACGCGCAGCATGCCGAACTCGTTGCGTTGTGCATGCGAATCGGTAACCGGCAATAGCATTGGCGCACCACGCGCAGCATGCTGAACTCGTTGATTTATATATCCGACGCCGTCCTCACCTCGCGGCTATTCCATACATCATACACTACTCGTGCCACGGACCCTGAGAGGCCTCCGGATTGGCACGTGTTTCGTTTTTACTTCTACGGAGCATCACATGGATTTCATCGATCAACTGCAGGCGCTTGCCGCAAAGATTCAAAAGTCGAAGGAGTTTGTACAGACCGAGGAAGCCACCAAGAATGCGTTTGTGATGCCGATGATCGCGGCGCTTGGCTACGACATCTTCAACCCTCTTGAGGTTGTGCCCGAGTTCACCGCCGACGTCGGCATCAAGAAAGGGGAGAAGGTTGATTACGCGATCCTGCGCGACGGCAAGCCGATTATTCTGTTCGAGTGCAAGAAGGTTGGCACCAAGCTGGACCCCTCGGTGGCATCGCAGTTATATCGCTACTTCCACACCTGCGAGGCCCGGATCAGTGTGCTTACCGACGGTGTGGTCTATCAGTTCTACAGCGATCTGGAAGACCAGAACAAGATGGACACCAAACCGTTCATGGAGTTCGACCTGCTGAACATTCAGGAGGCGCTGGTGCCGGAGCTGAAGAAGCTTACCAAATCGGCATTCGATCTGGACGCCGCGATCACTGCCGCCGGCGAGCTGAAGCACATGAAGGAGATCCGCCGTATCCTGGCCGAGGAGTTCGAGCGGCCGTCGGACGAACTTCTGCGTGTGTTCATTCCACATCTGCACAGCGGCTCGGTTACCCAGCGTGTTCGCGATCAGTTTCGCGACGTGGTGCGCCGTGCGCTGCATCAGTTCGTTGCCGATAATGTGAACGACCGCATCAAATCGGCGCTGACCAACGACTCGCCGAAAGCGCCGGAAGCCAGGCCGGAGGAGGCGGAGCGTCAGTCGGCCGAGGAAACCTCCGGTGCCGACCGGCCGGAGCTGACCCCCGAGGAGCACGAGGGATATCTGGTGGTGCGGGCGATCCTGCGCGAGGTTGTCGAGCCCGAACGGGTTACCCACCGTGACACCATGAGCTACTGCGGTATCCTTCTGGACGATAACAATCGCCAGCCCATCTGCCGGTTGCACTTCAACAAGACGCAGAAATACCTCGGGTTGTTCGATGAGGCCAAAAACGAGGAGCGTGTGCCGATCGACTCGTTGAACGATATCTACAGGCATGCCGCTCGCCTGAAGATGGCCGTTGGGTTCTACGCGCACGGGCGAACGCGCGCCGACACCGCCCCCGTGCCCAACCCTGCCGCCGCGCCGCCTGCACGCCCGGCCGAGGGCATGCAACCGGAGACGCATCAGAACGGAGCGTCGCCGGCGTTGAACTGATATGCCGGGCAAGGCCCGCTGTCCCCGGGTGACAGCGGGCCGATGCCATCACGGTAATCCCGCCTCGTGCCAGCCGGCGCCCATCCCGTCTACGTTCCGTCACGCATTCTTCGAGCGGATCTCCATATACTTGCAGGATTTGCCGAACGCTCGGCCCCCAACGCCGCGCGTTTGCGCTGGCCGCCAGGTGGGCGCCCGCGCGGATCGTGCATCGAAGTGAGCCAACCTGTGAGCATGAAGAACATTGTCGCGATTGTAGGACGCCCGAACGTCGGGAAGTCCACTCTGTTTAACCGCATTCTTGGGCGCCGCGACGCCATTGTCGAGGCGGTGAGCGGTGTTACGCGCGATCGCCACTACGGCGAGGCGGAATGGGCCGGCCGGGAATTCTCGCTGGTGGATACCGGCGGATTTGTTCCGGACACGTCCGACATCTTCGAGCTGGCCATTCGCGAGCAGGCGCAGATCGCCATCGAGGAGGCCGACATCATCGTCTTCGCCGTCGACTCGCGCGACGGCATCGTGCCGGTTGATCGGGAGATTGCCGAGATGTTGCGCCGCAGCGGCAAGCAGGTGGTGCTGCTGGTGAACAAGTGCGATAACGACCGTGCCGACGCCGAATCCGTCGCGTTCTGGGAGTTGGGTCTGGGCGAACCGTTCCCGGTGTCGGCGATGAACGGCCGTCGCGTGGGCGATGCGCTCGACGCCATAACCGCGACGTTCCCGCCGGTTGATCCCGACGACGATGCCGAGGGCGGCCCGTTGAAGATTGCGCTGATCGGGCGGCCTAACGTTGGCAAGAGCTCGATCACCAACGCATTGCTGGGCCAGGAGCGCGCCATCGTTACGCCGATTGCAGGCACCACGCGCGACTCGATCGACAGCACCGTGCGATACTACGGCGAGGAGATCATCCTGATCGATACGGCCGGCCTGCGCAAGCGCAAGCAGGTGCACGACTCGATCGAACTGTATTCGATCATACGAACGGTGCGCGCCATCGAGCGCTGCGACGTTGCCGTGGTGGTGATCGATGCCACGGTTGGTCTGGAGCGGCAGGACGCCAACGTGATCAACGAGGCGGCCGACAAACGCAAGGGCATCGTGATCGTGGTGAACAAGTGGGATCTGGTGGAGAAGGAGACGATGACCTCGAAGCGTTTCGAGGACGCGATCCGTGCCGAGCTTCCCACGTTCGACTATATTCCGATCCTCTTCGTGTCGGCCGTTACCAAGCAGCGCATCACCAAGCTGATCGAGCTTGCCAAGCATGTGAACGAGGAGCGCAACAAGCGCATCTCCACCAGCAAGCTGAACGACGTTATCCTGGAAGCCATCAAGTACCAGCCGCCGCCAGCGGTGCGGGGGCGCGACCTGCGCATCAACTTCATTCAGCAGCCACAGGCGGCCCCGCCTGTGTTCCTGTGCTACACCAACCATCCGGACCTGATGCCGGACAACTACGCCCGGTATCTGGAGCGCGTGATCCGTCGCGAGTTCCAATTCGACGGCGTTCCGCTAACGCTGGTGTTCAAGCAGAAGAACAAGCTGCGCGAACAGGCCTGACAATCGTTGCACGACAAACGAGGAGCCCGCGTGCCTTGCTTTCGTGCTTCGCCGACCGCTGGCAACTCGCACTTCAACTAGAACGTTCGGTATACCATGAGCCTTCTTTCGTTTATCGACGATAACAATGCCCGTCATGTGGAGGAGCTGAAGGAGTTCCTGCGCATTCCATCGATCTCGGCCGACCCGGCCTACAACGCCGAAACGCGGCGTGCCGCGGAGTTCGTGGCCGCCGAAGCCGCTCGCATCGGGCTGGAAAACATCCGCATCATGGAAACACCCGGCCATCCGGTTGTGTATGCCGAGTGGATGGGCGCCCCCGGCAAACCCACGGTGCTGGTGTACGGCCATTACGATGTGCAGCCGCCCGATCCGCTGGAGCTCTGGACCAGCCCGCCGTTCGAGCCCGAGGTACGCGGCGAGGATATCTACGCGCGCGGTTCGATCGACGACAAGGGCCAGGTGTTCATGCATCTGAAAAGCATCGAGGCCTGGATGCGGACCGAGGGGAAGCTCCCGGTGAACGTGAAGATCATCATCGAGGGCGAGGAGGAGGTGGGCTCACCGAACCTGCCGCCGTTCCTGGCGGCGCAGAAGGAGCTGCTGGCCTGTGATGCGGTGATGATCTCCGACACCACCATGTACGACTACGACATGCCCTCGATCACCTACGGGCTGCGGGGGCTGGCGTATTTCGAGCTGCACGTTGTTGGTCCGGATCGCGACCTGCACAGCGGAATGTTCGGCGGCGCCGTGGCCAACCCGATTAACGCGCTGGCCGAACTTATCGCCGCGATGAAGGACGCCGATGGGCGCATCCAGCTTCCGGGCTTCTACGATCAGGTGATCGATGTTTCGCCGGAGGAGCGTGCCGAACTGGCCCGCCTGCCGTACAGCGCTCAGGATTTCTGCAACCTTATCTCGATCCCGGAAACAGTGGGCGAGAAGGGATATACCGATCTGGAACGCCTGTGGGCGCGGCCCACGCTGGATGTATGCGGCATCTGGGGCGGCTATCAGGGCGAGGGCGCCAAGACCGTGCTGCCGTCGAAGGCAGGGGCCAAGATCTCCATGCGTCTGGTGGCCAATCAGGACTACCGCGCCGTCGCCGCTCAGCTTCGGGAATTCGTGGCCGCGCACGCGCCGGCCGGGGTGCGCATCGAGGTTGTTGAGCTGCATGGCGGGCCGCCCGCGCTTACGCCAACCGATTCGGTGCCGGTGCGCGCCGGGCTTGTTGCGCTGGAGCGCGCGTTCGGCATCAAGCCGTTCCTGATCCGCAGCGGTGGCTCGATCCCCATCGTGGCCGACTTCGAGGAGCAGTTGGGCGCGCCGGTGGTGTTGATGGGGTTTGGTCTGCCGGATCAGAACGCCCACTCGCCCGACGAAAAGATGAACCTGAAGAACTATCACCGTGGCATCAAAAGCGCGGCGTTGTTCCTGGAGGAGATGGCGCGCTAGGGCCACGGTCTCTGGATACACAACAGCGCCTGATGCTGAATGAACACGAGCCTGGATCGTGTGGGATGGGAGAAGCCATCTCATTGCGATCCAGGCTCGTTTGATATACCTCCACTACCGCGTTGTTTGCAAATCCATCAGGCGGCCTCCTTGCGGGCGAACAGATAACACTGCGCGTAGTATCGGCGGTGGGCCGTTTCGGAAATCAGCGGTTGCACGAACTCCACGAACTGCCGTTGTTCGGCTTCGGTCAGCGACCGCTCCACCGCTTCGCGCAGCGTTGGATACAGCGGGTTGGGCGCGGAATTCCACATGTATTCAAAGCTTGGGAATTTCGCGTTCGAGCTCACAGCGATGTGCAGCTCGATCTGGATGTCCTGAAACCCGGCGTCCTCGCAATGGGCCATCAGATCGGTCTCGTCGAAGTTCGTCATCACATCGGCATCGATATCCTCGGTATACCCGTACATATGCAGCACCTTCTCGGCAATCGTGCCCAGCGGCGATACATCGTATCCAAACAGGTACAACGAGCCATGGCGTAGCCGGGCGGTGCGCAGAATGCGGTTGATCGGCTCGCAGATCGACATGCGTCCGCCGGGCTTCAGCACCCTGTGCATCTCGGCGATGCTCTGGGCACGGTTATCGTCGTACATAAGCACGGCGCGGCACATGACAACATCCACGGTCTGTGTGCCCACGTCGGTGAGCTTGTGCGCTGGCTGTGCGATGAAGCGGGTAGTGGTGGCGCATTCGGTGTCATGCGCCGCGCGGCACATCTCCACGGCTGCCTCGGAGATATCGGAGAAAATCACCGTGCCGCTGTCGCCCACCAACGGAATCGCGGCGAAGCCCAGCAATCCGTCGCCGGTACCTACGTCGAGCACAACGTTCCCGGCCTCGATTTCGGCATCCTCAAGGATCTTGTCGCGGATGGGGAACAACGAGCGTTTGATATACTCGAAGCGAGCGGGATCGCCCCCGTAGCGGTGTGTGGTCAGCCAGCGTGACCAATGGTCGTCAGCAGCCATTGCGTTCCTTCGGGTCAATAGAAGAACAGCGGTCCATGCGCACGCTGGGCAGGACCGAAATGGCGCCGGTGGTTGTACGATCGATGCGCGAACACGTGGCAGGCGGGGGGCCGACATGCGAGGAAATCGGAGGGGGGCGTGTTCCGGGTTACGATTTACGAACAGCACGCCGATTGTGCAAGCGGCGGCCGTTGCTGGGCCAGCTTGGGTAGTACCAACGCAGGAAATATGCGTAATTCAAGGCGCGCTTCAGCAAAGGGTCAGGCGGCTGGATCATCTTTGCGGGCCACCAGATAACATTGTGCATTGTAGCGCCGGTGGGGCGTGTTTGCAACAAGGGGCTCCAGAAAAGCGATAAGCGCCTGTTGCTCGTCGGGTGTTAGAACTGATTCCGATGCCTCCTGCAGCGTGG
>CBHYLN010000145.1:0-13912 GCA_966128725.1 uncultured bacterium
GGCCTGCGGGGGCATCGCGCGGCGGGGTTGTGATCGGCGGCGCGCGGGGTATGGCGCGCCGCCGGTTGTTCAGCACATGGGATTGAGATTACTCGTCGTCGCCGGCGTCATCGTCGCCGCCGAGCACCACAACGTCGCCAAAATCCGTTGCGGCAATCACGCGCTCGCACAGCTCCTCGTTGGTGATAAGCTGGGCGAAATCGGTATCGTGATACTCGGCAAACGGAATTTCCTCGGCATGGAACGTGAGCACGTAATCCATGGCTCCGCGAAGCGCGTTGACGATATCCTGATTGGCAAGGTCCTCCGGCTCCCACACCAGGCGCGCCCAGTAGAAGCGCTCGCCGGCACTGTGGTCCTCGGGGAAGTCATAGGCGTAGCAGTCGATATCCTCACGATCGAAGATCGCGCCGCTGGGGATCACGGTACCATCCAGCAGGAACGTGCCCACCTGGTAGAACGTGGCCTCCATCAGCTCGCTGTCGCCGTCGTCATCGTCCTCGTCGTCTTCCTCATCATCCACACGGTCGATAAACTGATCGGTCCCCTTCTCCTCCTCGGCCTTCTCCTCGTCCAACGCTTTCTCATAATCCTCCGGACCAATCTCCTCAACGCTGTCGCCTTCCTCAAGCGCCTCGGCCTCCGAGATGTGGAAGTTGAGCAGCCACCACTGGCCAACCGTAAGGACAAGATTGCTGTACTCGTGCGGCGAGGAGATCACCGTATTGCGCCCGAAGTGCGCGGCCATGCCCTCCCGGTCAACCAGGGCGCGCATCAGCGCGAAACCGGCGCGAGCGTACTCCGGCGCCACAAAGGCCTCGGAGATCTTCAGGAGCGTTTCATGGGGCGTCCTCAATTCTGGAAATCGAGCGACGAGATCGGCGTGATTGGTATTCATGCTGAGAATAGAGTGTCAGATATGCCTTCGCGGAATCCGCGGCGCGAAATATACGATGCTGCGGCACATCGCTCACGTTATCACATCAAGAGGTCAACACGCCGGCCCGGCCGCCGATTCCGAACGCTACTTCCGGACGCTGCCCTCCTCGAAGCTCCAGAACAGGAGATCCAGCTCCTGCAACCCAAGCCCCGCGCTGGCCGCGAGCGCGGAGAACCGTTCCTCCAGATCCAGGTACGTCCTTCGCGAAATCGAGCGCGGGATGGCGTCGATCGCGCCGCAGCGGAGCAGGTGTTTCAGTATGTGCCGGTCGATGATGGCCAGATCCAGCGCGCCGATGTTGCGCAGAAAGTGCGAGGCCTCCTTCCACCCCAGGCCGTTCACATGTTCAACCAGCCACTCGCGTTTTGCCCGCCAGTCCAACGCCGGATCCACCAGCGTGCCAAGGATCCGTTCGCCATCCTGCGCAACCTGAAGCAGACGCCGGGCCTTCTGATTGTGGAATCGGATGTAGGATGCGGGCGTGCGCAGCGTGGGCGTGGGATCGAACGGCCGGGCCAGGAAGTCGCGCGCGCGAAGTTCGGCGATCGCCGCATCGGCATGCAGCGCCCGCGACTGCGGCGTCAGCAGGCAGTACAGCAGCTCGTACAGGTACTCGCCTGGAGCAACGGCCACGAACTCCGCCAGGCGTTCAGCAATCACATCGGCATGCCGCGCGTAGTGCTCCCGATACTCCCGGGCAAGCACAATCGCTGCGCCCTTCGGCGGCACGCCCGCCCCAGTGTTCGCGTAAACCCCGGCCGATACTGATTTCATGCAGGTACCATCAACGTGATGTACGGGCTATGGCACCTGCGCTGCAAGCCTTGATACGCTTGCCGTGCAGGCCAGAATGCCCCTGAAACGGCAAGGCGCGAGACCCACTGTGGGCGCCGCGCCTTGCATCAAGAAACTCCCGACGGGTTACGGGTTATTGCTTCAGCATCTGAAGCACGGTACCGCGCCCATTGCTTTCCACGCGCACGAAGTACAATCCGTTGGGAAGTTCGCGAACGTCGAAGCTGCGGGAATAATCGCCGCCGGTCAACTCGTCATCGAATCGGGCAACGCTCTGGCCCACGGCGTTCACCACGGTGATCACCGCATGCGCCGGCCGGGCGTTCGCGATTGCCACGGTGAACACGCCGTGGTTGGGGTGCGGGTACAGTTGCACGCCTTCAAGGGCATGCTCGTACGCAACACCGGCGAACGTGAAGTCGAACGGATCGGAGATTTCGCTGCAGCCGTTCGAGTCAACAATCCGCACGCGATAGAAGCCTTCCTGCGCCGGGTTCAGCGTGCGCTGCGTGGCGCCGGAAATCGGCTGGTTGGCGAAGTACCACTGATAGGTGACCGCGGGCGTGGATTCCAGCACGGGGCCTGTCTTGCTGATCGCCGGCTTGGCCGCCGTAAGCGCAACCACCACCACGGTTGGCGAGGTGGCGATACAGCCACGCTCGTTGGACACGGTTACCGAGAACTCACCCGAGGCCTTCACCACGATGCGGCGAACGTGATCGCCGCTGTTCCAAACATACGTGGAGAACCCTGGGCCTGCGTCAAGGATAACCGAGTCGCCCTTGCAGATCTGGATCGGGCCGCCGGGCGTAACCAGCGGCTTCGGGGTCTGGTAGATCGCGATGGCCTTGCCGCTTGGGGCGCTTGCCACAACCGGCACAGTGGAGACAACACGGATGCGGTAGCGTGTGCTTGGGGCAATCGTGTCGGGAATCCTGGCGACGATCGTGGTACCGCCGATGCCGAAGATCCTGCCGATCTCCAGCGGATTGGCGAAGCTGCCCGCCGTATCCGAGAGCTGCGCGATGTAGTAGTTGCCGCTGCCGAACACACCCTTCACCGTGAACGGCACCTGAATGTGATCGCCGGCACAGATAGTTTCGTCGAGGATCAGGCCAAGCCCGATTGTCGGATCGCTGCCAAGCTTGCCCACGAACAGATCGTAGCCGCCGGTGGCCGACGTATGGATCGCGCCGAAGTTCGCGGTATCGGAGAACGAGCCCACAACCCGCAGCTCGCCGCCGCGATCAACCGCCAACCCGCCGCCCATATCGGCGCCCGGGCCGCCGGCGCCACGCACCCACTGGAACAGGCCGGTGCCATCGTACCGGGTAACAAACACGTCGGCATTGTTCGGCACAATCGGCAACAGCACATTGCCGAATGTCGCGGTATCGGAAGCATGGCCGGTAACGAACACCGAGCCAACATCATCCAGCGCGATCGCGGCGCCGTTGTCGTCGCGGGCGCTGCCGGCGCTGCGTGCCCAGCGGACCGTGCCCACGCCGTCCACCTTGGCAAGCATGATGTCGGCACCGCCGTTGCTCACCAGACGGGTAGTATCGAAGTATGCCGTGTCGCGGAACGATCCGGTCAGGTGCGCATTGCCGAACTTGTCCACGGCGACAGCCCATGCGGCATCGTCCAGCGGGCCGCCCATCGGGGTTGCCCACGCGGCCTGCCCCGGCGCGGTGAACTTGGCGGCGAAGATATCGGTGCCGCCCGCGGAGATCATCGTGTCCAGCCCGAAGTATGCGGTGCTGTCGAATCGGCCGGCCACATAGCAGCTTGCGTTGCCGTCCACCCCGATTCCGTATGCTTCATCGTTACCGCCACCACCGGCCGTGCCAACCCATTGGATGATGCCGGTTGCGTTATACTTGGCAACGAACACGTCGTTGCCGCCAACACTGCGGCGGCCGGCCGTATCGAAGCTGATGGTATCGGCGTAGAATCCGGTGATGTAGCAATTGAGCGCATCGTCAACGGCCACGCCGCGCGAGCTTGCGTTGCCCGGCCCGTAGGCCGTACGCCGGATCCAGCGTGTTGCCCCGTTGAGCGGGTTGATGCGCGCAACAAATCCCTCGGACGTGTTGTTGATGCTGCGGAGTGTGTCGGCGCCGATGCGCACGGTTCCCAGATAGCTGCCGGTGATGTACACCTCGCCACCCTTGCTAACCGCCACCGAGGCGTTCAGGAAATTGCCGGCACCCAAACCGGGCATCGCCCACTGCAGGATGCCGCCTGCATTATACTTCGCAATGAAGAGGCCGGTGGCCGTACCATTGGTGAAAATCGTGGCGTTGAACGCGATGTTCTGCTGGAATGTGCCCACGACATATGCATTGCCAAGGGTATCCAACGCCACGCCGCCCGCAAGATCGTTCCCCGAACCACTTCCCAACTGAACCCACTGCCAGCTTTGCGCGTGCAGCGCGGGGGATACGCCCAGTAGGATAATGAAGCACGCAGCAAAAGCTGCACACATGCGGTAGCAAGATGCCATTACACTGAATCCTCTATCTGTTGACAGGATCGTCGACAACTACAATTGTTGAAAACGCAGCGATTGCCGGGCAAGACCGGTGCCTGGAACAACATGGCGACGTTGTGCCACCGGCTGCAACGGGGCAATATAGCGCTATGCTCCCGACACGGAAACCGATCGCGGCCTTCCGTACGCGGCATTTCACAAATCTTATCGCGCGGGGATCATGCAATTCAAGGCAATTCCGCGCCCGATCGCGGATCGCGCCACGTCGGCAACACCCGGGCATGCGGATCAACACGCGCCAGCATCACGGCCACGCCGCAAGCACAATCCTTGCCAGCGCGCCCGGGGATATCCCCTATTGCTTCACCACCGATCCCACCCAAACCATTGGTCCGGCCTCGAGATACAGGAAGTAGCGGCCCGCCGGCAGCCCCTGCATGACAAGCCGGTGTTGGTAGGTGCCGGCCTCGGCATCCTCGCTGAATTGGGCAACAAGCGCACCCACGGCATCGAACAGTTCGCCGGAAACGCGCATGCGCGAGAGCAACGGGAATTGCAGCAGCGGCGACTCCGACACCGGATTCGGCGTGATGGTAACGCCGCTCAACGGCCGTGTTCCGGGCACACCGGCAACAAAGACTTCGGGGTCGGACGCGGTGCCGCAGCCATCGGTATTGAATACCCGCACCGTGTAGATGCCCGGTTCGGTGACCGTGAAGTTCCGATCGTTGGCGCCGGGGATCGGCTGATCGTTCCGGTACCACTGGTACACATCGCCGGGGCTCGACTGCAACAACGTTCCATTGCGGATAATGGTTGGCTTGGCAGGCGATTGCACGGTCACCACCTGCACCGGATCCGACAGGCCAACGCAGCCGGCGTCGTTCGTCACGTTCACGTTATAACTGCCCTGCTCGGTTACCTGGATGGTGCGCGTAACCGCCCCGTTCGACCATTGGTACGAGGCATATCCGGGGCCGGCATCAAGCGTAACGGATTGGCCACTGCAAAGCTTTGCGGTCCCTTCCGGGGTAATCACCGGATGCAGCGTGCCGAAGATCACGAGATCCTCGCCGTTGTTCGAGCCCTGCACCGGCGGCGAATTGGAGACAACACGGATGCGGTAGTGTTTGCCGGTGATCACCGAGTTGGGAATCGTTCCACCGATGGTGCTCCCCTCGGTGCCCACCAACGAGCCCAATTCCACCGGGTTGGCAAAGCTCCCGCTGGAATCCGATAGCTGCGCGGTGAACAGATTGCCCGGCGCGTACACACCGGAAGTTGTGAAGGAAACCGAAACGGCCGAGCCGGAGCAGAACGGACTGCCGACGATCGCGGAGGTTACCACCGTTGCCGGCGCGCCGAATCGTCCCACGAAAAGATCGGTACCGCCCTGCGTTGAAAACGGGGTAAGCCCAAAGAACCCCGCCGAATCAATCGTGCCGGCAACGTATACCTCGCCGGCCGTGTCCACGGCAACGCCGTATCCGGCATCATCGCGAACGCCGCCGGCGTTATGCGCCGATACGAATTCACCGGCCGCGCTCACGCGGGCCACCAGCACATCACTGCCTCCGTTCGAGCTCAGTTGCCCACCGCCACCGAAGTTCGCGGCGGAACGATACATGCCCGTCACGAACGCATTGCCCGCAGCGTTAACCGCGATGGCATAGCCCTTATCGTCCTGACCGCTTCCGCCGCGCACCGCCCATCGAACGGCGTTGCCGGGCTCCACCTTGGCGGCGAACACATCGGTTGCTCCGTTGCTTGTAAGCGTCACACCGCCAAACTGCACGGTGCCGCTGAACCAGCCCGTAAGGTAGCAGTTGCCGGCCGGATCAACGGCCACACCGCTGGCGGCATCGTCGCCGGCGGCACCGAAACGCACGGCCCACCTGGGCGTGCCTTCGGCCTCAACCGAGGCAAGCAGGATATCCTGCTCGGTGCCGTTGGCCTCAACGGTGGTGCCGCCAAGCGTGGCCGAACCATGGAACGCGCCGGCAACATAGATATCGCCCGACGGCGCAACCGCCACACCCATTGCCACATCACCCGCCGCTCCGCCGCCGCGCAGGCCCCACAGCGGGGCGCCGCCGGTGTCGTACTTGGCAACGAAGAGATCCTCGGCCCCGGCGCTGATGAGCGTGGCGCCGCCGATTGTTGCCGATCCGGTGAACGAGCCCACGATCACCATGTTGCCGTTCGCATCCACCGATACCGCGCGCGCATAATCGTCTCCGGCGCCGCCGATACGCGACGCCCAGCGGAGAATGCCGTAATAGTCATAGCGCGCAATGAAGATATCCTCGCCGCCCTGGCTTACCAGTTGCTGGTTGCCCAGGTTCACCGTGCGCGCGAACGAGCCGGCCACCCAGCAGTTGCCGGCACGATCCACCGTGATACAGGCGTTATGAAACGCGCCGGAGCCGTTGCCCTGTGCGGCCCATTGCTGCGCGCCGAAGGAGTTGTATTTGGCGATGAAGAACCCGGTATCCTGTCCGTTGCTGAACGTGGTGCCATCGAACACGATGCGCCCGGCGTAGGTGCCCACCACATAGCTGCTGGCGACGCTATCGAGGCCAAGCCCGCCAACATGTTCGTTCCGAGGGCCGCCGGCGCCACGAGTCCATACCCATGCTTGCGCAACGGTGGACACAGGCAGCACAATGGCAAACAGCAGTGCAAATACGAGATGCGAGGGGTGAAGAATGAATCTGTTGTGCATGTAGGCAATCCGGCAACTGTGTCGTGTGCCGGCCGCAGGACGCCGCGCGGGCGCGCGGGAACGGCCGGTTGGACCGATGGTCGACAATATAGGTTCTCAGCCCCAACGGCGAAACGACCCGATCGATTCCATTATCTTCGTCGCCATTCCGTTCAGCAACTTCAGGACAACAGATGCCCAAGCGCGTTTCCACTCCGCACGAATTGATCGACGCCGTTGCCAACTCCTGGTGCGCGCGCAATCGTCCCGAATCGATGAATACCGACTGGGGCCAGTCGTTGCTGGCGTACGGCCTGCTGGCGGCGGTGCGCGCCACGGGGAACGTGGCCGCGCGCGAGTACCTGCGCCGCTGGCTTACTTACCATCTTGGGGCCGGGGTTCATGTAACGTACTTCGTGGGAAGCTGGAGCATTGGCCTGCTGTATCCGGACATCATGGAAGTGTTCCCGGAATTCCGGATGCCGCTGACACAGACAGCGGAACGTATCTACCACTTCATCCTTCGCAAGGCTATCCGCAACGGCGATCGCGTGATCCTGCACAATGTGGATCTGCCGCATATCTACATCGACACGATCTACTACTCGGCGCCGGTACTGGCGAAGCTGGGGACCGTGCTGGGCCGCGACGACTGGCGCGAGGACGCGATGCTGCAACTGCGGGAGCATCTTGCGATCCTGCGCGATCCGGCCACGGGATTTTCGATCCACTGCCAGGAGAACCTGTCGGAGCACCGCTCGCAGGGCGCATGGGCGCGCGGCAACGGTTGGGTGGCAATGACGTGCGCCGAACTGCTCCCGCATTTCGAGCGCGGCTCGGCCGAACGGCGAGCGCTGACAAAAACGCTGACCAATCTTCTAACGGCGCTGCTGCCGCACCAGACCCGTTCCGGATTGTGGCGAACGATCATCACCGACCGTACCTCGTACGAGGAAACCTCGGCCAGCGCCATGTACCTGTTTGCCCTGGCCCGCGCACAGCGGCATCGGTGGCTTCCGGAAACGTTCGCCGAAGCCGCAACGCGCGCGGCCTCGGGGCTGGCACGCAATCTGGATGACGAGCACCGGTTGATGGGATGTTCGGAGGGCACATGGCCGGGAACGATCGAGTACTACAAAGGCCTGGAACGTGGCGAATGGTGGTGGGGCACGGGCGCATATCTGCTGGCGCATGCCGAGATGGCCCAGGCGAAGGCATAACGCATCGTTGCGCGGATCCTGAAGGCCTGGCATGACGCCGTGCCGGCCCCACGTTCCACCAGGGCTGCGCTTCGGCGCCAGGCCGATTGCACAAGGCCGTCGCGGCGCGTGCAGCCAGCGTGCCGAATCGATGCCAGGCAACATCGAGATACGAAACACGATGCCCGCAGCGGAAACCTTTCGCCCAGATTCGGTTTTTACCTGATGTGAATTCACATGCACGAGTTCACATCCTGGGGATGCCGTTGCCCGCATGCTGCAACGGCGCTGCGTGTGCATGCCACGCAGTCCCCGGGATACGCTTTGCAACCTACCCCAACGCCCGGCCCCTGGCACGGCGCGATGTATCATGACACCTACAACGAGCGGGCACACTCCCATGCCGCCTGTTCAATCTCCGGCCTGCTGCATGGGCAGCGGCCGCGTTCGCGGCATGGTCGCCAACACCCCGCGGCCGGCGAACGATGCTCCCCCCCCCCCACACACACTCTCTCTCGCTCTCGCTTCACCATCCATTTTGCTCTATCTTCGGCCCACACGTGATGGCACGAACGCACATGATGAACGCGAGCACTTCGGTAAACGAGAACCAATTTGATCTGATATCGATTGGCGAATGCCTGGTTGAGCTGCGCCCGCATGGCACGCACCCCTCGGCCAAGGTTGATGCCGGCGAAGGCACGCTCGACGTTGGTTACGCCGGCGATGCGTTCAACGCGCTGTATTATGCCGCACGCCTGGGGATGCGATGCGGATTCGTGTCGGCCGTGGGCGATGATCTGTTCACGCCGATGCTTACCGGCGGCATGCGGCAGGAGATGATCGACACGTCGTTTGTTGCCGTGGCGCGTGGGCGGCGCAACGGCCTGTACGCAATCGAGCTGGACCACAACGCGGAATACACCTTTCACTTCTGGCGCTCAGGATCGGCCGCAACACAGACGCTGGACGTACATGCGTTCGCGGACCTGGTGGCCTACGTTTCGCGCGCACGGTATTTGCTGATAAGCGGCATAACGCTTGCCGTGATGGAGCATACCGAACGGCTGTTCGCGTTGCTGAACGCGTTGCCCCCAACCGTGCAAATCGTGCTGGACAGCAATTACCGCGCGGCGTTGTGGAGCTCGCCGGTGGCATACCGTGCACTGTTCCAGCGTGCGGCCGCGCATGCATCCATCCTGCTGCCTACCCTTGGCGATATCACCGCCGTGTACGGCAGCGATGCGCACGGCGCGCTGGCCGGCTTTGCGGCCAACGGGCTGCGCATGGTAGTTGTGAAGGATGGCGCCAACGGCTGCGCGCGAATCGCCGCGGACGGCAGGCCGCACTGGCATGCCCCGCACACCGTTATACACCCGGTTGACACCACCGGGGCGGGCGATGCGTTCAACGCGGGATTCATTGCCGCGCTGGCTTCCGGCGCCAGCGCCGATGCAGCCTGCGCCGCCGGCAACGCCACAGCCGCGCAGGCACTGGTGGTGCGCGGCGCGCTGAACCCGGCTTTTGGCCGGCACGATCACATACCCCACTGGCACGGCAAGTTATGAGCAACACGCCGCGAACTCTGCACATGGTTGGCAATGCCCATCTGGACCCGGCCTGGATGTGGCAATGGGGCGAGGGCATGGAGGCATTCCTGGCCACATGCCGCTCGGCGTTGGACCGCATGGAGGAGACCGAGCAATTCATCTTCACGTGCAGTTCGGCGGCCCACTATCAATGGGTGGAACAGGTCGAGCCCGAACTGTTCGCGCGTATCGCCGAGCGAGTGCGGCAGGGGCGTTGGAACGTTGTGGGCGGATGGTGGGTGCAGGCCGACTGCAATCTGCCATCGGGCGAAGGTTTCGCGCGGCAGGCGTTGCTTGGCCAACGCTACTTTCACGAACGCTTCGGCATCACGGCCACCACGGGTTACAGCCCGGACGCGTTCGGCCACAACATCGGGCTGCCGCAATTGCTTGCGCGGGCCGGCATGCGCGGCTACATCTTCTGCCGCCCGGACCCCACCGAGCTGCCGCTGCCATCGCCGCTGGTGCGATGGATCGGGCCAGACGGGTCGTCGGTGCTGGCCTACCGCGTTCCGTATCACTACAACATGTACGAATCATCGGTGCCGAAGAAGCTGGCGGGCATCGCGGCGGCGTATGGCGCGGCCTCGGAGCTGGCGGCCGAAGGCCGGCCGCTGGGTGCGCTCGCGCCGGAGTGGATGTTGTTCTACGGTGTGGGCAATCACGGCGGCGGCCCCACGCGGCAGCACATCGAGGAGATCATCGCGGCGAACGTGGGCATATCCGGACCCGAGGTGCTGTTCAGCACACCGGACCGATACTTCGCGCAGGCAGGCACGGGCCAATGGGAGATCCCCGATTGGCGCGAGGATCTGCAACTGAACGCACCGGGCTGTTACTCGGCGCACTCGGCCATCAAGAAGTTGAACCGTGCCTCCGAAAGCCTGCTGGCCGAGGCCGAGCGGTTCAGTGTGCTTGCGGGCGCCCGCGCCAACGCCCCGTATCCCGCGGCCGATCTGGAGCGCGCGTGGCAGGCGGTGTGCTTCAATCACTTTCACGATATCCTTTGCGGCGTGGCGATCCGCGAAGCGCTCGACGATGCCATCGAGAGCTACGGCCTGGCGCTGACGGCCGCCAAGCAGGCAACACGATTCGCGGTGCAACGCCTTGCCCGCACGATGGATACAACAGGCCCGGGCCTCACGCTTGCGGTGTTCAACAGCCACTCGTTCGCCGTGCACGAACCGGTTACGTTCGAGTTATGGCACGATATCGACAAGGCGTTGTGGCAGCAGCCCGTGCATGTGCGCGTTACCGACGACGATGGCGCCGATCTCCCCTGCCAGATCGGGTTCACGTCGGGAAAGATCGGCCGCGACCGTATCGCGATCACATTCACCGCGAGTGTGCCGGCGCTGGGCTGGCGCTGCTACCGCGTGCACTACGGCGAGCAGAGCGCGTTGCCGGAACACACGGCGATCGGCCTTGCGGACACGGTGTTGCAGAACGAGCATATCCGCTGCGAGATCGATCCCGATTCCGGCGCGATCGCACGGCTGCTGCACATCCCTTCCGGAACCGAGCTTCTGGCGGGGCCGGGCGGGCACGCGGTTGTGATCGAGGACAGGACCGACACCTGGGGCCATGGTGTTGCCAGATTCGACAACGTTATCGGGACGTTCGGCAACGCCAGGGTACGGCTGGTGGAGAACGGCCCCACACATGCCACCATCCGCGCCGAAAGCACCTACGGCCCGTGCCGGCTGCAACAGGACGTTCGCCTGTACCGCGATTGCGACACGGTGCATGTTGCTGTTCGCCTGTTCTGGACTGGGGAGCACCGCATGGTAAAACTGAGTTTCGCGGTACCGGCGCCCAATGCCACGATGTATGTTGAAAACGCCTACGCCGTTACGCGCCGGCCGCCGGACGGCATCGAGCGGCCCGGAGGCGCCTGGGCATGTATCCTGTCCGGATCGGAAGACATACCACACCCTGTGGGTTTGGGCATTACCAACAACGCCAAGTACGGCTACAGCGCCACGGTGGAACCGGAGGATCGGGCCGCCGGCCGCAATGCAAGCACGATACTGTCGGTCAGTGTTCTGCGCTCGCCGGGGTACGCCATACACGATCCGCACCCGCACAACGCGGACGAGGACATGGAGTATCTGGATCAGGGATCGCAGCGATTTTCCTACCAGCTCCATCCAATTGTCGAGGCGCGATGGCGTACGCGGCTGGCACGCGCCGCCGAACTTCTGAACGCGCCGTTGGTGCCGCATCTGGAGTCGGCCCACACGGCGTGCGATGCAGCCGGCACGCGAACATATCAGGGCATCGAGCTCGACGCGCACAACGTGTTGGCAACCGTGGTAAAACAGGCCGCCAACGGGCAGGGCACGATCGTACGGCTGTACGAAACCGAGGGCCGCGATACCGGGTTCGTGTTGCGGATGCTGGGCGCCGAGCATCGGCTGTTTGTACATGCGTCGGAGGTTCTCACGGTGCTGCTACACGGTGATACGATCGTCCGCACCGATCTGGCCGAGTTTCCCCTGCCACCGGGATCATAGCTGTACCAACCCTGGAGCGCACCACGGCAATGCCGGGAAAGTATTCCGTGGTACAATCGTCGAAATCCGGGCAAACTCGTCCGCATCTCGTTCTGGACATTTCCCGTACCCGATAAGCCTCGGGATTGTTTCCCCGCCGCCGTGCGGGCTCATCGGGTGGCTCACCCATCGTGCCCGGTTCGTGTACGGCAACCGCGCTGGCACATGCCAACGGCTCACCAGACCACAACCTGGCTTGCGGTCCACGCGGCCCCCTCACCCACGATCGGCAGGGCCGAATCGCCAACCCGCGACAGCAGGCCCAGAAGCGTCAGGATCTGGCGGGCAATCGATTCCACTTCGGCGACATTACGGCATGCGATAGGCGCATCGGAGCCAACGGAAACGTTGATGCGCTCACCGGCTGACGTCGTCAGCGTGATCGAGCTGATGGCACTGCGTGTGGCCGGCTGCTCGGCCACACGCGGATGTTTGTTGGGAATACTATTCATGGCTTGGAAGTCAACACCGGTCAAAGATCAGTGAATGAAGGATCGAAGTAGCCGCCAATCGCAACTCGGCACCGCATACAGGCGAATTGGCACGATGGAGGCGAACCGTTTTTGTTATTTTCCCGCCGCCCTTGTGGCGTCGGACGTTAACGCAACATCCGGGGCCACGGGCGGAACGGCAGTGTCGGCGGTACGGTCCGGCCGGGAGCGTGAGCGAGCATGATCGTACTTGCGGAGCATCGCGCGCCGTTCCTCGATCTTCTCGGCAATACGGTCAAGTATGCGGGGATTACGTTTTCGGGCGGCCTGTTGAACAGCTTGTCTGGTAACACCGTCCTCGCGCGCAATCTCCGTATAGATACCGCGGAATGGGTAATGGCAGAGGTCGACATCCTCGGGCAACGTTGTTTTCATTTCTCCGTTCGTTTACCTATTCTTGTCGCTTGACAAATCCTTGTCGGTTCAAAGGTCTGTTGATTGTACCATCAAGGTATACAACAAGATATAACGCATCATAATCAGAGTCAAGGCAAGTCTACATGAGTAAGGCACCTACAACCACCGGAGGAAGGATGCGGCTATTCGGCGAGACAGTGTATAATTCTGTCAAGGAGTTCGCCGAAGCAGTGAAGATGGCGCCACCGAATCTTCAAAAGTACATGAACGACGATCGCGAGCCCGGCTCGGGCGTTCTTCGCAAGCTCTTTGCGCTCGGCTGCAATATCAACTGGCTCCTGACCGGGCAGGGTGATATGTTCGCCGAGAATGAGGCTGGCCGTGCACTTCTGCTGCTACCCCGCGTTCGCGGTCTGGTTACCGAACCCGGCCATCTTTACATTGGCGGCAGAATCGATGATGGTGAGTATGAATTCACGCTGCGAATCAAGATTCGAGGCAAGAAAATCAGCGTCAGCGAGGTGAAGTGACGGGTGGGGGACCCTACGCAGTCAACATGTTCGGCTGCTTCAGGGGGATGCATGGCTACGCATCCCCACCGCCGCACCGATCATGTTCAATCCCATACCAGGATAGCGGCGCTTACGTAGCAGCGCGACATTGACCAAGACAACCTTATTGTATTCACTGCCTGCGGGCGTTCATCTCCGCGCCCCTCGGTTCCCCGGCTCTCCCTCTGGCTGCCCCCGCACCGCGTCTGGCGCCACGGGTGGGCGGCCCCCCTGGTG